>JBMFMQ010000001.1:0-39780 GCA_049970595.1 Candidatus Ratteibacteria bacterium
GGATAGATTTAGAAATACCAAAACCAGCAAAAACACTTATTGAAAAATTAAACCTACATATTACTTAAAAACTGCGGAGTTAGGGATTAAAAGAGATTGTTAAAAAATTAAGGGAAATTTCTCCATTTAAATCAGAAAAAGATTTTTTAGGGTTTAAGTAGAATATCTGGCTTTGGGATTGATTCATTCATACTGCCTGTTCTATATCCTTCAAGGTCAACTGTTATGTATTTATATCCAATTTCTTTCAATTTTTTAACTATTTTATCTTTCAATTTTATTAATTTTTCTATTTCATCCTTATCAACTTCTATTCTTGCAATTTCATTATAATCCCTTATTCTGACAATCTTAAATCCAAGTGAATATAAAAAATTTTCTCCTTCTTCAATTTTTTTTAATCTTTCTTCTGTTATTTTTTCTCCATATGGTATCCTTGAAGCAAGACATGCCATCTGTGGTTTATTCCATGTTGGCAAATTTAACTTTTTTGAAAATTTTCTTATATCTTTTTTTGTAAAACCACATTCTTTTAAAGGAGAAAAAACATTATAAATTTTTTTTGCACTTTCCCCTGGTCTAAAATCTCTCTCATCGTCTTTATTTGCTCCATCAATTATATATTCAAAATTCAATTTTTTTCTTATCTCTTCAATTTTCCCAAATAATTCCTTCTTGCACCAGAAACATCTATCAGGCGGATTATTTATAAAATTATCATCTTTAAATTCATCTGTTTCAATCTCAATATATTTTATCCCATTATCTTTACAGAATTTTTCAGCAAATTCTCGCTCTTTTTCTGTATATGTGGGTGAAACTCCAATAACTGCTAAAACATTTTCTTTCCCAAGTGTATCTGATGCAACTTTTAATAAAAAAGTGCTATCAACACCACCTGAATAGGCAACTACAACTTTTTTCAATTTTTCAAGATACTCCTTAAGTTTTTTCAGTTTTTCTTCCATATTTTTCAGTTTTTAATCTTCAGTGTAAAAATACTTTCTTATCTCCTCCTCTTTTATATATTGAATACCTTTTCTGTAAATTGCTTTATTTTTCAAAAATTTTGATAACTTCCACACCTGATAGATTTTTTAGTTTAGACATAAATTTCTTCAACTGGAATATGAATGATTATAGAAGGGAATTGAGATATCCCTAATTCTTCTAAATTTTCTTCTTCTAAAAAAGTTCAGTTGCTTCTTTTATATTCTTACAAACCTCGTCTATCGTATCACCCTCCGTTATAATAGGAAACTCAAAACATTCTCCAATATATTTTTTCTCTCCTTTATAAACTTTAAATAAAATTATCTTTCTCATATTTTCATTTTACCTTTTAAATCATCAGTCTTCAACCTCAATAACTTCTTTAACTTCTGGAACTCTTTCCTTTATTATTGCTTCTATTCTCATCTTTAAAGTTATCTGTGAAAAAGGGCATCCTTTACATGTTCCTATTAATTTCACCTTAACAATACCATCCTTTGCCTCAACTATTTCACAATCACCACCTTCTGCCTGTAAAAAACATCTTACATCCTTTATTGCATTTTCAACTTTTTCTCTTAATTCCATTTTTCCTCCTTATGTATTTTCCTTTAACCATTTTACTATACTTTCTGCTTCTTTTAAATTTTTGAACTGCCAGGTTGGTTGATAAACTATTTTTTCAGGACCAAGTTCTTTATGAAATGTTTTAATTTCTTCAAATGAATAAGGATATATAATAACTGATTTTCCTGCATTTTTTATTTTTTTAAATAATTCAATCCAGTAAATATGTGGTTTATTTCCTGCTCCTGGAACCCATTGTATAGCATTTATTTTTTTAATTGACAACAAATCATCAAGATGTTTTAAAGCACCAGGTCCATCAAGATGAAATATTGAGTGGTCAAGAAATTCTGCTTCATATTCAATATATGGTAAAGCAAATTTTCTAAACATCTCTGGAGATATCATACATATAAAATCACATTGTATAACAGCAAATTTTTTTCTTGAATAAAAAGGAATCCAGCCAATTGTTCCCCATCTTTTCATACCTGTTAAATTATAAATTTCATTGTAAATATCAACAAAAATATCCTTAATCTTTTCAAGAATTTTTTTTATAAAATCAGGTCTTTCTATTAAATCAATACATAAATTCTCACTCCCTCTTATTGCTCTCAATAAATCAAGATGCGTATGAAAATCATTCATACTTATTAAGAATTTCCCTTCAGAATATTCAGAAGCAAATTTATGGAATTCAATAAATTTTACAAACCATATATTTTTTCTATCAAGTTTCAACTTTTCAATATCTAATTTTTCAATCTCTTCTATACAGGGATTAACCCATGCAGTTCTATTATCAAAGTAAATATCTATTTTTGGTAAATTTAAAAAATATGCAATCTGATCCGGTCCAAAATATGGTCTAAAAAATGGTATACTCTCAGCAAAAAAAATTGTATTGGAACAAAATTCTTCAAATTTTTCACACGGAGTTCTAAAATCACCATTAATACCTGAAATATAGGGAGGTTGTATTTCTTTTCTGCTTTTTTGAATATTTATAACTAAAAGTGGTCTATCAATGATTTCACCTTCCCAGAATGCATCCCAGTATCTTCTTGCTTTTTCAAAGTCCTCTTTATATTTTAGAAACAATTTTTGGTTTTGCCCTTTCTCCATAAATCTTCCCTTTTTTAAACCCAATTGTCCAGAAAAAAATTAAAAAGAAAAGGAAAATTATAACCTTAAAAAATATATTATTCAAAAAGTAAGAAAAAATAACACCAAAAATAAAACCAATAAGAGGAAAACCATAAATAAAAATAGAAACTTTAAACAGAACATCTTCATCTATTTCAACAATAACATCATCCCCAATTTTTGCATTTATAGAATTTATTGCTTCAATTGTTGGTTGTCTTGGAGTTATCTTATTACACAATGAGCAACTTTTACATTTTTCTTTCTCTTCCATCAAAACAATACCTGTATTTTCTTTCAATTCAATAAGTTTACCCTTTTCCTTCATTTTTCTTTTTTCTGTAATCTTCAATTGCTGATTTAAGTCCTTCTTCTGCTAAAAGTGAACAATGTTTTTTTATTGGTGGAAGCCCTCCAAGAAATTCAACAACATCCTTATTTGAAATCTTTTCTGCCTCTTTCAATGTTTTCCCTTTTGCAAGTTCTGTTACAACTGAACTTGTTGCTATTGCTGCTGCACAACCAAATGTTTCAAATTTAATATCCTCAATAATTTCTTCATCATTTTCATTCTTCCCAACTTTAATATATATCCACATTACATCACCACAGACAGGATTTCCGACTTTCCCTATTCCATCTGCATTTTCAATTCTACCCATATTTTTTGGATTTCTAAAATATTCAAGAACTTTTTCTGTATAATCCATCTTTAACCCCCATAAATTTAAATATAATCAAGCATTCTCTCAAGGGATTTCTTGGCTCTTTCAATTATCTCTTGATTTAATTTTATTTCAAATTTTTCTTCTTTTAATGAATGATAAAGTTTTTCAATTGTTATCTTTTTCATATTAGGACATATCTTACATGAACCAAGACAATAAAATTCTTTATCAGGATTTTCTTTTTTCAATCTGTGAATTAATCCTTCCTCTGTCCCTATAATCATTACTTTTGCTTTTGATTCTTTTGCTCTTTTTAACATACCACTTGTTGAGTATATACCATCTGCAAGTTTTTGAACATCAGGGTCACATTCAGGATGAACAATTATTTCTGCTTCAGGATATTTTTCTCTTGCTTTTATTACCTCATCAACTTTAAATTTCTTATGAACAAAACAGTATCCATCCCAACAGATTATCTCTTTTTCAGGAACTTTGTTTTTTACATAAAAGCATAAGTTTTTATCAGGTAAAAATATAATTCTTTTTGCAGGTATATTCCTGACAACTTTATCAGCATTTGCACTTGTACAGCAGGTATCTGATATTGCTTTTACATCTGCATTTGTATTTACATAGGAAACAACCCATGCATCTGGATATTTTTCTTTCATCTTCAAAACATCATTATAATCTGCCATATCTGCAAGTGGACAGCCAGCATCAAGGTCAGGTAAAAGAACTTTTTTGTCTGGAGAAAGAATTTTTGCTGTTTCTGCCATAAATTTAACTCCACAGAAAACAATTATCTCTGCATCTTTAACCTGACTTGCTTTCTTTGCAAGTTCAAGTGAATCACCAACAAAATCAGCAATATCTTGAATTTGTGGTATTTGATAGTTATGGGCAAGTATTATTGCTTTTTTCTCTTTTTTCAATTTTAAAATTTCATCTATCATTTTTTCTCCCAGAATGGACTTAACTTTCTTAATTTATCAACAATATTTGGTAAAACTTCAAGAACTCTATCAACATCTTCTTCCTTATTGTATTTCCCAAGTGAAAACCTTAAAGAACCATGTGCAATTTCATGAGATAGTCCAATTGCAAGTAATACATGACTTGGCTCAAGAGAACCAGAAGTGCATGCTGAACCACTTGAAGCATAAATTTTTTCAAAATCAAGATTTAAAAGTATACTTTCTCCTTCAACATATTTAACACATAAATTTAATGTATTATAAAGACGTTTTTCTGGATGCCCATTTATTACTATTTCAGGTATCCTTTCAAGTATTCCACTTTCAAGTTTATCCCTTAAATATTTAACTTTTTTTATCTCTCCTTCCATTTCTTCAATTGCTATTTCTGCTGCCTTTCCAAGACCAATTATTCCAGGTACATTATAAGTTCCTCCTCTTTTACCCTTTTCCTGTTCTCCTCCATGAATAAATGTTTCTATTTTTGTTCCTTTTTTAATATAAAGGGCACCTACTCCTTTTGGTCCATAAAATTTATGAGCAGAAAGAGAAAGCATATCAACTCCAAGTTTTTTTACAGAAACTGGAATTTTACCAACTGTCTGGACACAATCTGAATGAAAATATATACCATTTTCTTTTGCTATTTTTGATATCTCTTCAATTGGCTGTATTGTTCCTATTTCATTATTTGCATGCATTATAGTTATTAAAATTGTCTCTTTCTTGATTGATTTTTTTATAAATTCAACATCAACAATTCCAAATTTATCAACTGGCACATAAGTTATCTCATATCCGATTTTACTCAAAAATTTACATGTATTTAAAACAGCATGATGTTCTATCTGGCTTGTTATTATATGATTACCTTTATTTTTCAAAGCAAAAGCAACTCCTTTAATTGCCCAGTTATCACTTTCTGTCCCTCCTGAAGTAAAAAATATCTCATCAGGACTTGCATCTATTAATTTTGAAAGATTTTCTCTTGCTTTTTCAATTTCCTTTTTATTTTCTCTTGCTATTTCATAAATAGAACTTGGATTCCCAAACTTCTCAAAAAAATATTCTTTCATCACATCTATAACTCTTGGGTCTGTTGGAGTTGTCGCATTATAATCCATATATATCATCTTTCCTCCCTTTTCAGAACTCACTTTGTAAGTTCTAAATGGATGATACCATTGCTTTTGTTGGACACCCTTTTATACACAATTCACATGCAATACATTTTTCTGGTTCAAATTTAACCTCATAAGTTTTTCTATCAATAAACAAAGCACTGGTAGGACACAAAGAAACACAGACAGAACAATCAGTACATCTTTCCCTTACCATCTTTATATCACTTTCTATAAGTTGAACCTTAACACCCTTACTCTTTAATTCGCTAATTGCATCAAAAACATTTTTCTCTTCTCCTGAAAAAGAAATTACAAGTGTCCCTTCTTCTTCAGGCGATATATATGCTTTTAAAATATTAAAGTCAAGATTATATTTTTTTACAATTGTTGAAATTATTGGCTTATCAACTAAAAAAGAAGGAAAATGCATAACAAATTTTTTTTCCATTTTATACCTCTTTCATTGGTTTAAATTTATATCCAGTTTCAGGTCCAGGGAAATAAAAAATTGGTTCAGTTAGAAAAAATTTGCCACTTTTAATCCAATCTTTAAGTATCTCTGCTATTTGTTTTGCTTTTTTATAACTTGATAGTGAACCTGTTGGAACATCCTTGCCCATTATTTTTATTTTCCCACTTTTAAGTTGCCCATAATTTACATAATCAAGTATTTTTCCAGTTGAATTTGGATAATCATAACTATAATCAACAATAGGTGCATAAATTTCTTCATCAGAAATACCTGTCCATTCAAGTATTTCTTCATTTAAAATAGGTATAGGAATCCCAACACCAACAATTAAACTTGTTCCATATCCAGTTAAACTTGCTCCTTTCAAAAATTCACTCTTCATCTGTTTTAAATCACCTATTAAAGCAAGAGTTGCTCCACCTGTCATAGGTATTCCATTTTCATTTCTTTTTACCCCTGGATTATATTGAGTCCCCCACCAACAAACATATCCAATTCCACCTCCAAGAAATATCCTTGTCCCAAATCCAATTGTCTTTAAATAAGGGTCTTTTAAAAGTGGAGATAGTTGTCCTGCTGAACAATAATTTGCATTTCCAAGATTTGGTTTTAAAACACCCATATATGTATAAATTGTTCTGTTTGATAGATTAACAGCAACATTATAATTCTGATAACAGTTTCTTGGGTCAAATAAAATCGCCTCATTTAAATCATTTATTGTAATTTTTGTTTTTAAATATTTTTTTGGATAGCAATCGGTTCCATATGCAAAAATTTCAAGTTCAATCTCTTTTCCACTAACCAAATCCTCAATAACATGTCCTCCTCCATATTTAAATTCTCCTGGATATTTTGAATTTCTCGGGTCATTTTCAGGTAAAGATGTTGCACCAAGATAAACATCAACAGCAGCAAGTCCAGAATAAGCACTAACTCCATTTAAATATACTTTACCTCCACCAATTTTTATTTTTTCTTTTGAATGACCAAAATTTAAAAATACTCCTGAAGAACACATAGGTCCAAAAGTTCCAGTTGTAACAACATCTATTTCCTTTGCAAGTTTTTTTAAGTTTGCTGATTTTTTTAATTCAACAAGTTCATCAGCAGTTAAAACTACTGCTTCCCCTTTTTTAATCCTTTCATTTATCTCTTTAATTGTTTTCATTTCTAAAAATTATTTATAAAATCATTATATCTGATAGTCAAGTATTTCCTTTTTTTTCGCTTCACTCAATTTAATGAGGTCTGATAGTTTAATTGAACTTAAGAATTCATAGATTTTTTCTTTAAGTCCTTTCCATACCTCCCTTGAACTGCATATATTTGATAAATTACATAATTGGGGATTATCAACACAAAAAACAGGAGAAATATCCCCTTCAAGAGCAACTACAATATCTATTACTTTTATTTCTTCTGGATTTTTGCTTAAAATAAAACCACCTTTTGAACCAGCAATACCTTCAACAAATCCAGATTTTTTTAATTGCAACATAATTTGTTCAAGATACTTTTCTGAAATATTCTGTTTTTTTGCAATCTCTTCAATTTTTACTGGTTTCCCTTTAAAACATTCTGCAAGTTGGACTAAAGCCCTTAACCCATATCTCGTTTTTGAAGAAATTCTCATTTTAATTTACCCCTAAATATTACTTCTATAATTATTATAATTACATTAAAATAAAATGTCAATAGATTTTAAAAATTTCAGGAATTTCAGGTATTGGCTGGACATAAATCTTTTTATTTTCTCCTTTTATTATTATAATAACTTGGTTATCCTTTGTATACTTTGCAAAAATTCTTGCTGAATGTCTTACAGAAAACTCATTAAAACAGCCCCTTAAAATCCCAGTAATTTTTGTTTTTTCATTTATGAAAACTACATCGTTTTCTTTTTTGAAAGAGAGCAATCTCTTACTTTCTTCCTCATCCCTTGCAATTATAAGTTTTAAAAAAGGATTTATTCTAAAATGTCTTCCAATTTTCAGAAGATTTATATTTTCTAAATTAAAGTCACCAAATTCAATTAGGTCCTTTACTTTTTTTGAGAAAATTGGGTCAGTTAAAAGACATCCTCCTGATGGACAAGGATAATCCTTGATACCATAAAAGTCAGCAAAAAATATTTGTTGTTTTCTTGTTCTCCCTTTTATTGAAAGTAATTTTCTTCTATCAATCCAGCCTTTTTTTTCTGGTATTGTTTCTGGTAAAAATTGTGCTGAAAGAGGTCTTAAAATTAGTCCATCAAGTCCTGTTTGGCTTTCAATAATCTTGAGTGCTTTATATGTCTGTGACTTTGGTCTCTGATTTAATACTTCTCCTGTTATTATAAAAGAATACCCATCTTTTTCCATATATTCCTTTGCTTTTTTAAACATTAAAATTCTGCAATCAATGCATGGATTTAAATTCTTCCCATAACCATATTTTGGATTCTTCACAATATTCAAATATTCTTCACCAAGAAATATTCTTTTAACTTCAATACCAAGTTTTTCAGAAATAAACTTTGCAGAGGAACCACATCCTTTTATTCTATTACATCTACAAAATGGACTATAAAAATTTATTGCAAGGACTTCTATCCCTTGTTCAATAATTAATTTTGTTGCAAGAGTGCTATCAAGACCACCCGAAAGAAGAGATAATGCTTTTATTTTTTCCATTTATTCTATATCTTTTCCTAAAATCCCATCTTTCGTTAAATTTATATCAGGAAAATTGTCATTTGCAGGTAATATTTTTTTTGCTTCAAGAAATTCTACATGCCCATCAACAAATAAATAATTTCTTGCACCTTCCCAACTCCACCAACCATAATAACCATCTCTGTGGTTATCAAGCCATTCTCCTATAATAATTTTCTTTGTAGGATATCTTACTTTTGAGAATTTCTGCCCTATTGATGGCATAACTTTATTTATATCATAAGTATAACTTTTATCATTCATCATATTTATCTGTTCTGGTGAATGGTAAAAACTCATTGAATATCCATAAGAAGTGCTTTCCCATTTACTTGGTGCTGTCTTATCAGATGGACAATATAATATAGAGGGGTCTTTTTCTGAAATACTTTTTTTAATATATTGAGCAAGCAATTTTCTCCAGCCACGACCCATCCATAACCAGTAATATGGAGATAAACTTACAGGGTCTTGTGCAGATGGAAAATAATCATCATAATCAGAAATATACATATAAAATGAAAGGTATATCTGTTTTAAATTGTTCATACATACAGCAGTCCTTGCCCTTTCTCTTGCCTTTTTTAATGCAGGAAGAAGTAAAGCAGATAAAATCGTTATTATCACAATTACAAAAATCATTTCAATAATAGTCAAGCCATCTTTAATTTTTAATCTCTTCATAAATTTTTTTAGCAGTTTCTGTCTTAAAGAAATTAATATCAATTTTTTCTCCATTTGAATATTTTGTCAAAAGTAAAGCATCGTTAATTATGAAAAAACTTTTATAATCAAGATTACAAATTTTCTCTATATCTTCTTTTTTAAATTCAAACTCATTCAGAATATTTATTTTTTCATCCTGATTTAAAAAATATAATATAGAAGCAGGAATAACTATATGCCAGTTTTCTTTTTCCTTCTCACGAATCTTTTCAGAAAAATTCAAAATCATTTCAATTTCTTTTATTCTTTCAGGAATTATCTCTTTAACTCTGTCTAAAATCTTCTGTTTAATAAGTTTTTTCTTATCATCAATATATTTTTTATAAAAAACCTCTCCGACACATTTTTCTGCATAAGGACACCAATCTATGCATGTTGGAGTTGCTTCCCTGAAAACATCTTTTTTACATCTTGGACATTTTACCCTTAATTCATCAGAAAAAATTTCTACTTCATAACCACAATTTTTACATTTTATAACTTCTGATCTTAACTTTCTTGAATCCTGACCTGGACATTTAAAAGGCATTTTATCCTCCAATTATTACTAATTTAATCATATTTATAATATTACAGGTTAATTATTAAATTGTCAAGATGGAAAATATATAACCAAAGGATACACCTGAAAGGATTATAATAGGAAGATATATCAATAGGACCTTAATGCCAAATTCCTTTCTTAATAAAATTAAAGTGCCATAACTTGTTATTGGTCCAATCATAAGAAAAGAAAAAGCAGGTACAATAGACATCCCATTTTTTATTAAAGAATGAACAATTGGAACGCTCATAGTTGTACACATATACATTAAAATTCCTACAAAGACAGCAAATATATATCCTTTATTACCTGAAAGATAGTTTTTTATAAAATATGAAATTGGGAAAAATGAATCAATAAAACTTGCAAGCAAAATACCACTTAATAAAAAACCAACTATTAAAGCAGGAAAAACTTCTTTAACATAAAATAAAATTGAATTTATTAATTTTAAAAACATTTTTTAATTAAATTGAAATGTTTTTCACAAAAATCAGTTCCACTTTCTAAATGTGAAATTATTTCTTGTTGCCAGTGAAAGTTATATAATTTGCATTTTTTATCATCACAGAAAACTTCACCAAAAATATTATAGAAAATTGCTTGAGAAAAGTAAACTTTTAAAATATCTGTTATTCTTCTATCTTCATAATCAATTATTTTATCACCAAATTCTTTTTTTAAATTAAATCTATCATATCCAAGTTGGAGTTTAAAATAATACTCCCTTGGTTTTGCAAGTGCTTCTATTATTCCTGTTGTTGATATAATATTTGGCTGCCCGAGAATTATAACTCTTAGATGATATGATTTATCATTTTCATCAAAAGTTGCAATAAGTTGATTTGTTAAAATAATATTTACAAAATTTATCTTCATTTCTTTCCTTTTAATCAATCCTTTACAAATATCTTGAAATTCAAACCCATCATATATTACTCCATGTTTTTTTATTTCCCCTTTTAACCTTTTCTCTTCATATTCAATCTCAACTGGATAAATAACTTCATCCTCTTTAATTTTTCTTTTTCTGTCCTTTACCCTTATTTTTGAAAATCTTTCAGCAATATTTTTTATTTTTGATTGGTCAATTGAGGAAACAAAAAAATCTTCCCTTTTTAAAATTGTAAAAGATAAAAAATTTTTTTTAATAAAAGAGATAATCTTGTCTAAATCAAAATCAGGATAGTGATATGTGTCATAGATTATTAGATAATATTCATTGAATTTAATCACTTCCTTACATTTCAAAATTTCCTTAATGCTATTTCTCCTGCCCTTTTTCCTGAAAGAAGCATTGCTCCAAAAGTAGGTCCCATCCTTGGAAGTCCATAAAGAGTTGAAACAGCCATACCACAAACAATTAATCCATCTATAACCTCACCTGTATGTTCAACAATCAAATCTTCAGAAAAATCAACCCACATTGCTCCATATCCTTTTGTCTTCAATATTCCCCTTTCTTCAAGTTTTTTACATACAACTGCTTCATGTCCTGATGCATCTATCACAATTTTACTTTCAAGTGCAACAGGGTCAACACAGGTAATTTGTCTTGGTAAAGCACTAACAGGTGTCCAGTTTATAACAACTCCCCTTACTTTATTTTCCTCCCTTAAAACAATATCTTCAAAAATACTCATATTTGCAAATTTAACACCTGCCTCACATGCAGATGCAATAAGTTTTGAACAGGCAAATGGACCATCAGCAACAAAAAGACCATCACTTGTTTCTTCAAATGGAACTTTAAGTTCTTTTAATATTTGCTCAGCAGGAGCTCTAACAGTTACTTTATTCATAAGATATCCACCTATCCAAAAACCTCCTCCAAGATAATTATTTCTTTCAACAATCAAAACTTTAAATCCATTCTTTGCTATCTCTCTTCCAGCCATTAAACCACTTGGACCTGCACCAATAATAATTACATCACTTTCTGCATACTCATAAAATTCTTCATAAAATTTTTTAACAATTGCTCTTGTTACTTCTTTTTCACTTACATGTTTGAATATTTTTTCCATTTTTAACCTCTATTCTATTAAATCACCAGGAACTTCTTCAACTTTAACACCTTTTCTTTCAAGATATTTTATTGCTTTTTCAAGATTTTCCTTTTTTCCTGAAAACTCAAGTGTAACCTCTCCAACTGTTTCAGTTACTCTCGCTCTTCTTATATTTGGTATTATATCATATTTTTTTGAAACTGTAAATATAACTGGTTTTTTTATAAGATTTTGAGGAAATACAAGATTTAAAATTTTTTTAGCCATTTTCACTCCTTTCTTCTTAAACCACAAAATTCTTCATAATCTATTAATTCTTTTAAAGATGGATTTTCACCACATACTATACAATCTGGGTCCTTTCTTACTTTTACCTTTCTGAACGATGAATCAATAGCATTAAAAACAAGAAGTTGATTTTTAAGAAGTTGACCAATACCAAGAATATATTTTATTACTTCATTTGCTTGAATTAAACCAAGTATTCCTGCAACAACTCCAATTATACCTGCTTCCTGACAACTTGGAACAAAACCAGGAGGTGGTGGTTCTGGAAATAAACATCTATAACAAGCACTCTCTCCAGGTATAATTGTTATTGCCTGTCCTTCAAATCTCAATATCCCTGCATGAAAAAGGACTTTTTTCCTTAAAACACAGGCATCATTAACAAGATATCTTGTTGGAAAATTATCTGAACCGTCAATAATTAAATCATATTTATCAATTATTTCCATTATATTTTTTGAATTCAATCTTACCTTATACTTCTTTATTTTTACATCTGGGTTTAATCTTTTTAATTTTTCCTCTGCAGAATCTACTTTTGATTTTCCGATATCTTCTGTAAAATGTAATATCTGTCTCTGCAAATTATTCAATTCAACATTATCTGAATCAACTATTCCTATTTCACCAATACCTGCTGCACAAAGATAATACGCACATGGAGAACCAAGTCCACCTGCACCAATTATTAAAACCTTTGAATTCAAAAGTTTCTCCTGTCCTTTCCCTCCAATTTCTTTAAGTATAATCTGTCTTGAATATCTCTCAATTTGATTGTCATTTAAAGCCATTTTTCTCCTCCTGCTATTGCAGGTATAATTGAAATAATATCTCCATCTTTTAGTTTTGTCTTTTCTCCTTCAAGAAATCTTATATCCTCATCATTTACATAAATATTTATAAATCTTCTTAAATTCCCATTTTCATCATAAATCCTCTCTTTCACCTGTGGATATTTTTTTATTATATTTTTAAGTAATTCTTCAATATTATCACCATCAACTAAAATCTCTTTTTGATTATCAACAAATTTTTGTAATGGTTCTGGTATTCTTACTTTTACCATATTTAACCTCCCAATTTTTTCAGTTTTTCTTCAAATGCTTCTAAATTTGGTTTGATTTTTATTACTTGAGATATTTTATCATATAATGGTTCAGTTGTCTTTAACCCATTTCCTGTTATAGAAATAACTATTGATTCATCAGGAGGAATTATACCTTTTTCTAATAATTTTTTAGTTACTGCAACTGTTACTCCTCCTGCTGTTTCTGTAAATATTCCTTCAGTTTCAGCAAGTATTCTTATCCCCTCTATAACCTCTTCATCGCTTACTTCCTCTCCATATCCACCTGATTCTTTTACACTTCTTACAGCATAAACTCCATCAGCGGGATTACCAATTGCAAGTGATTTTACAATTGTATTTGGTTTAACTGGCTTAATTATTTCTGTATTTTCTTTTATTGCTTTAACTATCGGAGAACATCCTTCTGGTTGTGCTGCATATAATTTTGTATCTATATTTTCAATAAACCCAATTTTATAAAATTCTTTAATTCCCTTCCATATTTTTGTTATCAATGAACCACCAGCACATGGAACAACAATATGTTTTGGGGTCTTCCATCCAAATTGTTCTATTATTTCAAATCCATATGTTTTTGAACCTTCTGAATAATAAGGTCTTATATTTATATTTACAAATGCCCATTTATATTTTGAAGCAATCTCTGTACATAATCTATTTACCTGGTCATAATTTCCTTCAACGCCAATAACAATAGGGTTATAAACTGAACTTCCAATAATTTTACCTTTTTCAAGGTCTGCTGGTATAAAAATAAATCTTTTTAAATTACATAATGCACCAATTGATGCAACAGAATTAGCGAGATTTCCAGTTGATGCACATGCAACTGTATCAAAACCAAATTCAATTGCCTTTGAAACTGCAACAGAAACAACTCTGTCCTTAAAGGAAAGAGTAGGATGATTTACAGAATCATCTTTAATATATATTTCCTTTGCTTTTAACTTTTTCTCAAGATTTCTTGCTCTGAAAAATGGAGTAAAACCTGTATTAAGCCCTGCTTTTGGATTTTCTCTTAAAGGTAATAGTTCAATATATCTCCATAAATTTTTGTTTCTTTTCTCAATTATTTCTCTTTTAATGGTTTTCTTAATTTCTTCATAATCATATATAACTTCAAGAGAACCAAAACACCATTCACACACATATATTGGTTCTTCAGGATATTCCCTTCCACATTCCCTACATTTAAGACCTCTTATAAAATCCATCTTCATCCTCCCTTTTCAACTTTTAACTTATAATAATTTTCAATCTTTTCAATATTTACAATCTTATGCCCATCATTTTCTAAACTTTTTGGAACATTTTCAATGGGAGGCCCTTCATCAAGAAATATTTCTATTATATCCCCTTTATTAAAATTTTCAATAAAAATTTTTGCTTTTACATAATTTATCGGACATGGAGTTCCTCTTAAATCAATTAAATTTGTTTTCTCAATTTTTTTCTTAAATTTCTTAGGAAAATTAAATGTTGGGTCCATACTTTTATAAAGTGATAAAACATGATTATAAAAACTTTTTGCATATTCAAATTTTCCTTTCAATTCATTAATATCAATATTTTCGTCTATTGAATTATATATTTCTAAAAGGTTTAAATATTCTTCTGAACTTATTCCCTCATTTATAAAATTTTCAACAAATCCTTTTATTGCTTCATAAGGTGTTTTTGGGTCAATTCCTCTAACAATAAGTAATGCTCTTGAAGAAATATATATAATATTTTTAACATTTTTGTAATCAAGTTCCTTTTCACATTTTTCTAAATATATCTTTGCCTCATCAAGGTCTGATTCTATCATATCTATAACACCTGCTCCACATTCACCTTGAGATAGTCCTGATAGAGAAAAATCTTCTTCTTTTCCCCAGTCCTTATAGAATTCAGAATTTTCACTATATGGTGGAACATATAAATAATTTTTTATCAAATCTTTACCTAAATCTTTAATTTTTTCCAATCCATTTTCTTCAAGTTTACTCAAGAATTCCTCAATAAATGATGGGATATTTTTTGCTGGAATAATTCCTATTTCATCTGCAAGTTTAGTATTTTCACCTTCAGATTTTCCTCCTATTAAAAATTTATAAAATGGGACACTTCTTCCATATACTTTCCTTATAATCCCATGAAAAGAAATATCTCCAATAGGATGCTGACCGCAAGCATTTGGACATCCATTTATCTTTATTTTCAATTTATCAAAATATTTACTTTTTAAAAATTTATTCTTTATAACATCTTCTATTTCCTTTGAAAGTCCAACACTATTGCAAAGTCCAAGATTACAGGTTAAAGCCCCTTTACAGCAACTTACATCAAGAATTGTCTCTGGATAAAGGAATTCATATCCAAAAATCTCCAGAAATTTCTTATAAATTTTATATAAATCCTTTTTTTTAATCCATGTAATTCCTATATTTTGACTCTGAGTTGTTCTGAATTCAATGTTTTCAAATTCATTCTTAAGTTCTGAAAGTTTAATTGCATTTTCAAAAAATAAATCTCCTCTTGGTATCCTTAATATAATATAAACAAATCCATCCTGTTTTTGCTCAAATATATTATATTTCAAAAAATCATTGTAATAAGGGTCACCATTTTCTGGTATTTTCCCTCCATTTGCCTTATATTCATTAAAACTGATATTCCTCAAATATATGTATTCATTTTCTTTAATTTTATTCAATTCTTTTTCAAAAATTTCTTTAAAATTTTCAAACCCAATTTTTTCAATAAAAAACCTCAATCTATTATGATGTCTATCCTTTCTATCACCATTAAAATAATATATATTTTTTATTGCCTCAACAAGATATCCAACATCCTCTACTTTAATAAAATCACATAATAACTTTCCTTTCATTGAAATTGCACCCATTCCTCCGCCAGCATAGACAGAAAAACCAATTTCTCCATCTTTTCTTTTTGCTATAAAACCAACATCATTAACAAGAGCCTTTGCACAATCATAAGAACAACCTGAAAAAGCAATTTTAAATTTTCTTGGTAGATTATAAGATTCATCTTTTCTTAAAAGGTATTCACTCAAAGATATTGCAATGCCTTTAACATCAAAAATCTCTTTCTTACATACACCTGAAAATGGACATGCAGTTATATTTCTTATAGTATTTCCACCTCCTCCTCTTGGTGACAAATCAAATTCCTTAAGATAATCCATAATTTTATATGTATCCTCAATTTTAACTTCATGTAATTGTATATCCTGCCTTGTTGTTATATGTAAAATTTTATTCCCATATTTTTCAGCCATAATTGAAATTGCTTTAAGTTGTTCTGATGTTAAAAACCCACCAGGAATTCTTATCCTCATCATAAATACTTTCCCACCTCTATGAGAATAAATACCCCATGGAACTCTAATCCCTCTAAATCTTTCTTTTGGTATATTTCCTTTTAAAAATTCTTCAAGAGAGTTTTTATAATTCTCTTTTAATTGAATTTTTATTTCTTCAGGTAATTTAAACATAGTATCTCCTATATTTGAAAATACTGCTCAATTGAAAAATATCTTTCACCTGTATCAGGGAAAACAGTAACAACCTTTTTACCTTTACCAAGTTTTTTTGCTACTTTTAAGGCACCATATAATGCAGCACCTGATGAAATTCCACAAAATATCCCTTCTTTTTTTGCAAGTTCTTTTGCAAGTTTAAATGCATCTTCATCACTACATGTTATCACTTCATCTATAATCTTTAAGTTTAAAACTTCAGGAATAAAACCAGCACCTATTCCTTGAATTTTATGTGGTCCAGGTGTTTTTCCTGATAACACAGCACTTGTTTCTGGTTCAACTGCAAAAATTTTTATATCCTTATTATATTCTTTTAAAACCTCTCCAACACCAGTTATTGTCCCTCCTGTTCCAACTCCAGCAACAAAAGCATCTATCTGGCCATTTGTTTGTTCTAAAATCTCTTTTGCTGTTGTTTTCCTATGTATTTCTGGATTTGCAGGATTTTTAAACTGCTGTGGCATAAATGAATTTGGGATTTTTAAGAGTAATTCTTCTGCTTTTCTAATTGCTCCGTTCATTCCTTCAATTCCTGGGGTTAAAATTACCTCTGCACCAAATGATTTAAGTATATAAATTCTTTCCAAACTCATTGTTTCAGGCATTGTAAGTATACATTTATAACCCTTTACAGCACATACCATTGCAAGACCAATTCCTGTATTTCCACTTGTTGGTTCAATAATAGTTGCACCTTGTTTTATAATTCCTTTTCTTTCAGCATCCTCAATCATACTCAAAGCAATTCTATCTTTTACACTTCCACCTGGATTGAAAAATTCAAGTTTTGCATAAATATCAGACATATCAGGTTCAGGAATTTTATTTAATTTCACCATAGGAGTATTACCAATAAGTTTAAGAATATCATCAAAAATCCCTCCTCCCATAAAAAATACAAATTCAACAACATCATTTTCTTTCAATTTAAAACTTTCAAATTCTTCTCTTTTTATTATTTTCTCATTCACCTCCACAGTTACAACTTCAGGTCTTATATTTTTCTCTTTCAGAAGTTCAAGCACAGTTATATTATCCCTTATTTCTGTCTCCTTCCCATTTAAAATTATTTTCATCTCTTCCCCCTTTTTAAAAAATCTTGGATTATCTCTAATGATAAATTTATTTCTTTTTCTCTGTGTTCTGTTGATAAAAAATTTGCCTCAAAAGGAGATGGTGAAAAATAAATTCCTTTTTCAAGAGCATAAATGTAAAATTTCTTAAAAAATTCAATATCATGATTTTTTTCTCAGGAAAAAATATTGAAAAAATAGATGAGATATAGTTTATCCTTATAGGAATATTAAAATCTTCAAATAAATTTTTTATTTTTTCACAAAGATATTCTGTTTTTTTCTCCAATTTTTCATAAGGTCTTTCATTTAATAATTTTTTAATCGTTGCAATCCCAGCAGTAAGAATAAATGGATGACCACTGAAAGTTCCTGCTTGATAGACATTCCCTTCAGGACAGAGAAGTTCCATTATCTCTTTTTTTCCGCAAACTGCACCAATTGGAAACCCACCACCTATTATTTTACCAAGACATAAAATATCTGGATGGACGCCAAAGAATTCACTCGCTCCTCCAGTTGATAATCTAAATCCTGTTATAACCTCATCAAAAATTAAAACTGAACCATATTTATCACATAAATCTCTCATCCCTTTAAGAAAACCATCTTCTGGAATTATTACACCACAATTTGCCATAACTGGCTCAACAATTATACAGGCAATATATTTCCCATATTTTTTAAATACCTTTTCAAGGGCTTCAAGATTATTATATGGAAGAACAATTGTATTTTTAATAAACTCTTTATTTACTCCATCGCTTGTTTTAACTTTATATGTCAATGAACCAGACCCTGACTTAACAAGCAAATAATCAACATGTCCATGATATGAACCATCAAATTTTATTATTTTTTCTCTTTTTGTATAGGCACGTGCTAATCTAATACCTGTCATAACCGCCTCTGTCCCTGAATTTGTTAACCTTATTTTTTCAGCAATTTTTATATTTTTATTTATTAATTCGGTAAATTCAATTTCATTTCTATTATTTGTTCCAAAATATATACCGCAATTTAATTGATTTTTTATAGAAGCAATAATCTCTTTATTCGTATGTCCAAAAATTAAACTACCCCATCCGCAGTTATAATCAATATATTCTTTATCATTTTCATCATATATATAACAACCTTTTGCTTTTTTTATAAAAATTGGCTCTCTATCAAAAATTTTAAATGCTCTTACAGGACTATTAACTCCTCCAACCATATATTTTTTTGCAATTTCAAAAAGTTTTTTATTTATATCCATTTTAAAATTTCCTTTGCATGATAACTTATTATAAAATCTGCTCCTGCTCTCTTTATTGAAGTTAAAATCTCAAAAATTATATCTTTTTCAATTTCTTCTCCAAATCTTTTTACATAATCTTTAACCATCACATATTCACCACTTACATTATAGGCACATAAAGGATAATGAAGTTCCTTTTTCATTCTGTAAATTATATCAAGATATGGGATTGCTGGTTTAACCATTAAAATATCTGCTCCCTCTTGGATATCCTGTTTTGCTTTTATTATAAATTCATCGGAGTTTCTGAAATCCATCTGATATGTCTTTCTATCTCCAAATTTTAAATTTGATGAAACACTTTCTCTGAAAGGGAAATATAAATTTGAAGCATATTTACAAGTATAAGAAATTATACCAACATCAATAAAATTATTTTTGTCAAGGACTTCCCTTATCGCCTTTGTCTGAAAATCCATCATTGAAGATGGGGCAACAAAATCAACTCCACAAAAGGCATGTGAAAGAGCAATTTTCTCAAGAATTTCAAGTGTTTTATCATTATCAATATAATAATTATTCCCTTTATTTTTAACTATTCCACAGTGCCCTGTTTCTGTATAATTACATAGACATACATCTGATATTACAATAAGGTCAGGGAAGTTTTCCTTAATCTTTCTTATTGCTTTCTGAACTATCCCATCTTCTGAAAATGCCTTCTCACAAACTCCTTCATTATTAAATTTTTCATTATTTTTATCAATAACTCCAAAAAGAATTATGCTTTTTAAACCTTTTTTGTAAATTTCTTCAATTTCTTTTAAAAGGTCATCAATAGAATATCTAAAAATTTTTGGCATATTTTTTATCTCTTCTGTTTTTCCATATTTAACGAAGAAAGGCAAAACAAAATCATTTTTACTGATATTTATATTTGAAACAAGGTCCCTAATTGCTTCATTCTTTCTCAATCTTCTAAATCTTTTCATAAAAAAACTCCTCTTTTAATGCTTTTTCAGTTACCTCTCCTATACATTTTATATTTATTTCAGGCAATCTTTTAAACCTTTTTTTAAAATTTCTAACAGTTGAAGGACTTGTAAATATTATCTCATCAAAAAGGGAAAAATCAATATCTGGTATATTTTCAGGCATAACATTTTTATAACATATACTACTTGTAACAAAACAACCCATTTTTTCAAGTTCAATTTTAAGTCCTTTATCAGAAAGGTCACTCCTTGGAAGAAAAATTTTCTTATTTTTCATATCAATTTTCTTAAATTCTTCAATCAATCCAAGTGATGATTCTTTTATAGGTATAATATCTGGTATAATCCCATATTTTTTTAATTTATTCCCTGTTGAATTTCCAATAGCAGCAATTTTTATATTTGAAAGCGCCCTTGAATCAAGTCCAATTGAAAAAAATCTTTTGAAAAAATATATAACACCAAATCTACTTGTAAAAATAATCCAATCATATTCTCTAATATTCCTTAATTTTTCATCAAATTCTGAATAATCATCAAGTTCTTTTATTTCAATTAACGGGATATGAAAGATTATGCCATCTTCAAAATATCTTTTTGGTGAAATTCCAAAAAATAGAACCTTCTTTTTCTTTTCAAACCATTTAAATCTATTTTTAATGACTTTTCCTATTATAATTATTGCTGGTGGTTTTACTTTATCATAAACATCTTCTGCATTACATATTTCACCTTCAAAAATTCTCTGTTGAACCTTACTGACATTTGATATTACAATAAATGGAGTTTTCTTATCCATACCATTTTCAATAAGTTTATCAAATATTTTCTTCATATTTTCTACACCCATATAAAATACAATTGTTTCAAGTTTTGAGATTATATCCCATCTTAATTGATTTTCTGGATTTTCAACCTGATGACCTGTTAAAAAAATAACACTTGATGAAACATTTCTTATTGTTAAAGGAACTCCTGAATAACAACTTGCACAATTTGCAGATGTTATTCCAGGAACAATATAATATTCAATATTATTTTCTTCAAGAAATTCAAGTTCCTCTTTTGCTCTCCCAAATATAAATGGGTCTCCATTTTTAAGCCGGACAACATTTTTCCCATCATTTACTTTTTTTAAAATCAGTTCATTAATAAGTTTTTGTTTTCTTAAAAATCCATCAGAATATCTATTACCATTTAATTCATCTGCACATATAAATTCACAATTTTTATTTGAGTATCTTAAAATATTTCTATCAACAAGATAATCATAAATAACAACATCACACTGATAAAGGATTTTCTTCCCTTTTAGTGTAATCAATTCAGGGTCTCCTGGTCCTGCTCCAACAATATAAACTTTCCCTTTTTTCATTTTCCGTCTATTAGTTTAAAAATTTTTTTTAATTCATAATCATCTTTTCTTATTTCAACTGCAAGGCATCCCTGAAGCGGATGAGGTTTTATGATTTCAAAAGGAATTGTCTGACTTATCAAATCTTCAAGTCCAAGCCGTATCAATGCACATTTTGCAACAACTATTCCATCAAGTTTTAATTTTTCAATAAGTTTAATCCTTTCTTCAATATTCCCTCTTATATCTACAATTTCAAAATCAGGTCTAAAATTTTTCAGTTGTCTTTTCCTATTTTCACTACTTGTTCCTATCCTTGCTCCATATTCTAAATCGTGAAGTTTTTTACTTTCTTTTGAAACAAATGCATCATAAGGGTCAAGTGGCTTTGTTATAGCAGCAATAAATAGCCCTTCTCTTATCTTATCAGGGAGGTCCTTAGCAGAGTGGACTGCAAAATCAATCTCCCCTTCTAATAATTTTTCTTCAATTTTATCAGTAAAAAAATCTGTTCCTTCAACAAAAGAAAGAGAAGTTTTTTTATCAATATCTCCAGTAGTTTCAATTTTTATAATTTCGTATTCCATTTTAATATTTATTTTTTCAAGTTTTTTTATTATTTCTTCAACCTGTTTTAAAGCAAGATTACTTGGTCTTGTTCCAATTCTATAAATTTTTTTCCCCATATTTTCTCCACATAAAAATCTATTATTTTTTTTGCCTTTTCTGCTTCTTTTTTTCTATTTTCAATATTTCTTTCTATAATGACATTTAAATCTTCAAGTTGATAAAGTTCAACATTTTTAAACATCTTTATTTCAGGGTCTATATCTCTTGGAACTGCAAGGTCAACAATAATTATTTTCTTATCCATTATAGGAAATTTCTCTTTTTTAATTATAAAATGTGGACTTGAAGTTGATGAAATACAGATATCGCAATCTCTTAAAATTTCATATAATCTATCAAATTTAAATGCAAATCCTCCAAACTTTTCTGATAAATATTTTGCTCTTTCATAAGTTCTGTTTCCAATAAAAATTAATGAACAATTTTCCTTTTTTAAATAACTTAAAACAAGTTCACTCACCTTTCCTGCACCAATAATCAAAATTTTTTTATCATTTAATTTTCCGACTTTTTCCTTTATAAAATCAATAACTACACTTCCTACAGAAATCTTACCTTCATTTATTTTTGTCTCATTCCTAACAATTTTTGAAATTTTAAATGCACATTCAAATACCTTCCTTGTAATTCTATCAGTCATACCAATTGATAGAGAAATAAAATAAGAGTTCTCAACTTGCTTTTTAATCTGTGTCTCACCAATAATCAATGAATCAATACCTGAACATACATAAGATAGATGCCTTAAAACATCTTCATTTTCAAAAAAATAGAAATAATCAGGTATTTTATTAAATTTTAAATTTTTTATCCTTTCAATCATTTCAAAAACTTTTTTAATACCTTCCTCTTTAAAATTTGTTGAAAAATATATTTCAAATCTATTACAAGTAGAAATTATTACACATCCAGAAATACCTTTCCCTTTAAGAAATTCAAGTCCATTTATAATCATATCCCTTGTGAAACTTAACCTTTCCCTTAAACTTTTGTCTGAAAATTTATGATTTGTTCCAATTAAATAAACCATTCAATCCTCCAATAAAATTTCTTCTTCAAAAATTTCTCCTTCTTTTATTTTATATGATTTTGCAACAGGTCTATCAAATTCTAAAAGTGAAACAATTATATATGATGCATCAGGATAAAATGCAAGTTCAACATCTTTACCTGATGGATATGGATATGAAAATGGGTGAGAGTGATAAATAGCAAGCATCTGATAATTATTCTTTCTTATATCCTTCATAACCGAAATCTGTTCTTTTGGGTCCATAAAAAATGATACAGAACTATTATCTATATTTTTCATTTTATATACTTTTTTCACTTCAAAATTTTCACCAGCAAGAATTCCACATGCTTCCTTTGGATACTCTTCCTTACAATGTTTTATAATTTCTTCAAAAATTTCCTTTCTTATCTTAATCATTTTTTTAAAAGAGAAAGTAAAATATATGTCAAAAATCCACTTAAAAATGGTGTAATTATCCAAACTTTTATAATTTTTCTTGTTATAGAATGATTTAATGAATCAATGTGTTTTTTCCCCTCTTTTAATGTATGTATTGCAAGAATTGAAAATGTTGAGAATTGAACATATGGAGCAGGAATTCCAAAAACAGAACATAATATAATCAATGATGAAACAACAAGAGAAATAATAGAGGATGATGCAATTCCAAGAGGAATAATTTCATTACTTACTGTGCCTATAATCTTTCTTCCAAAAATATATCCACCAATTCCAAAAATTAATGAAAAAGTCAAAAATCCCTCATAAGGTAAAATAATTTTTGCTGCAAAAAGTGGTCCAACAACATTTGCAACATTATTTGTTCCAATTCCAAATGCTCTGTAATAGTCACTTAAAAGAACCCATTTTTCAAGTTTATTTTTATTTAAGAATATTTTTTCATAAATTTTTAAATTTTCAAAACTTGGTGGATAAATCTTTTTCCATAAAAGATATGTAAAATAATATGAAATAAATGAGACAAAAATCCATGTTAAAAAAATTTTTGGAAGAAATCTTAAATTTAAGGCATTAAAATATATACCTGCTCCTATAAAAGAACCGATAGTTACCATACTTGTTGATTGTGGAATTTTTAAAATATTTGCAATAAACAAAGAAATTGAAGATGAAAAAAGAACAATTAAAACAACCTCTTCTTTTAAAAATTCAGAAGGAACAATTTTACTGCTTAATGTTTTAACAACATTTATACCAGCAAATAAAGAACCAAGTAAAACAAATAATGTGAATAAAAAAACTGCTTTTTCTTTCTTAATTATTCCTGCACCAACAGATGGAGCAAAAGAAACACTATATCCTGAACCACCCATATTCATTGCCCAGAAAATAGAAATTAATATTAAAAGTATGCTAACCATTTTTGCTCCTTAAATACCATTCCATTAAAATATTTGCAATCTCTGGCCTTGTAAATTCTGAAGGTGGTATTTCTCCTGCAGCAAACAATTCCCTTATTTTTGAACCACTGAAAGAAAGCCAGTCCTCTTTATTATGAGGACATGTCTTTACTGTTCTCATTTCTCCACATTTCTTGCAATAAAAAGCATTTTCAAAAAAAAGTATCTCTATCTCAATATCTTCTTTTTTAAATTCATAAAATATTTTCTGTGCATCAAATGGACCATAATAATTTCCAACTCCTGCATGGTCTCTACCTACTATAAAATGTGTGCAACCAAAATTTTTCCTCACAATTGCATGCAATACTGCCTCCCTTGGTCCTGCATATCTCATATATCCACCATAAACACCTATAAATACCCTTTCTTTTGGAAAATACTTATCTATTAAAACTTTATAACATTTCATCCTTATATCTGCTGGAACATCATCTTTTTTTGTTTGACCAACAAGTGGATTTATAAAGACACCATCAACAATTTCAAGTGCTGTCTTTATTATAAATTCATGTGCTCTATGTATAGGATTTCTTGTTTGAAAACCAACTATCTTTTTCCATCCTTTATTTTTAAATATTTCTCTTGTTTCAACAGGTTTAAACCAGTAATCTTTAAATTCTTCATGAAATGGTTCATTCAACATATATACCTTACCCCCAATAAGATAATCACCATTTGAATAAACATAACTTACCCCAGGATGATTTTCATCTTCTGTCTTATAAACATATCTTGCCTCCTTCTTCTTATCATAAGAATAAACTTCATCAATCTTCATTATACCGAGATGAATATTTTCTGGACTTGATAAAACAATTTCTTCTCCTTCTTTTAAAATTTTTCTCTCCTCATCATCAATTGAAAGAGTTATTGGTATTGGCCAGACAATTCCATTTTTCAATCTCATATTTTCAACAACATTTATATAATCATCCTTATTTAAAAAACCATCAAGAGGAGAAAAAGCACCTATGGAAATCATATAAAGGTCAGATACTTCTCTTTCATTTAAATAAATCTTTTTTAAATAACTTACCTTTTCTATAAACTCTTTTTTTTCATCATCATTTAAGACACAATTGATAAGTTTTCCTCCATGTGGTTTTATTATCTCTTCCATTATTCCCTCCTTGAAGGATGTAAACCACATTCTTTATGTTCAGGCGCTTCCCACCACCATCTTCCAGCCCTTATATCCTCTCCTTCTTTTATTGCTCTTGTGCATGGAGAACATCCAATACTTGGATAATTTTTGTCATGCAATTTATTATATGGAACATTATTTTCTCTTATATAGTTCCATACATCTTCATTTTTCCAGTCAACTATTGGATTTATTTTAATTATTCCATTATGCGTCTCATCTATTTCAACCTTTTTTACATCCACTCTTGTTATTGATTGTTCTCTCCTTAAACCTGTTATCCATGCTTTATAATTTTTTAAAGCCCTTTCAAGAACCTTAACCTTCCTTATATTGCAGCATAATTTTCTCAATTCTATTGATTTATAAAATAAATTTGGACCATATTTTCTTTCCATTTCTTCTACCTCTCTAAAATCTGGGAAGTAAAAATCAATATCAATTTTATATTTATCCATAATTTCTTCAATTACTTCATATGTTTCATTTGATAATCTTCCAGTATCAAGAGTAAAAATTTTCGGTTTTAAATTTTTTTCAGAATAAACCTTATATAAAATATCTATTAAAACAACATCTTCAGCACCAAAACTTGAAGAAAGAGCAACTTTATCTCCAAATTCATCCCTTGCCCATCTTAAAATCTCCCATACATTCAAACTTTCAAATCTTTCAAATTCCATATTTACCTTCTTTTTAATCATAATACTAATATTACTACTTTAATAATATTTTATCATTTTTAAAATTTTTGTCAATAGATTTTTAAAATAAGGAAGAGGCGTGTCTTTTTACTTCTTTTTCTTTAATCCAGGAAAATAAAACAGGAGTAATATATAAAGTTACAAGTTCCCATGTCATACCGATAACTATAGGGATACTCATAGGCATCATAACCTCTGAACCCCTTCCAATTGAAGTTAAAACTGGATATAAAGCAAGAACTGTTGTTATTGTTGTCATAAAACATGGTCTTGCCCTCTTTTTTGCCGCTTCAACAACCAAATATCTTACCTCTTCAATATCTTTTGCTTTTTTTTGTGAAAACTGTTGAATTAAATAAGTCCCAATAACAACTGCATCATCAGTCGCAACTCCAAATAAAGCAAGAAAACCAACCCAAACAGGAACACTTATATTGTATGTTTTTAGATTGAATAATTCTCTTAAATTTACTCCAAAAATACTAAAATTTAAAAACCATTCTCTTGAAATAAGATACATACCAAAAAGTGCTCCTCCCCATACACAAAAAAGTTGTAAAAATACAATTAGTGTTAAAGAAGGTAGTTTAAATTGGAAATAAAGAATTAAAAAGATTAAAAATATTGCAGCAGGTAAAATAACTTTTAATCTTCTTTGAAAACTTAATTGTTGTTCATAACTTCCAGCAAAAGTATAAAACACACCTGGTGGCAATTTTAATTCACCTGACTTTATCTTGCTTTCAATATACCTTTTACAACTCTCAACAACCTCAACTTCAGGATATCCAACTTTCTTATCAAATAAAACATAGGAAACAAGAAATGTTCCTTCACTTTTTATCATTGTTGGACCAGGAACAATTTTTATTTCAGCAATCTGTGATAAAGGAATCTGTGCTCCATCCATTGAAGGAACAAGAATATTTCCCAACTCATCAGGATTATCCCTCAATTCTCTCATATATCTAACCCTAACAGGATATCTTTCTCTCCCTTCAACAGTTAATGTTAATGGTATCCCACCAATTCCTACTTCAATAACATCCTGAACATCCCTTATATTTACTCCATATCTTGAAATTTTTTCCCTGTCTATATCTATTTCAATGTATGGTTTTGCTATCAATCTATCAGGAATAACAGAAGATGGTTCAACGTGAGGGACTTCTTTTAAATATGAAGCAATCTTAAAACCAACCTCTTCAATCTCCTTTAAATCTGTTCCAAAAACCTTAACACCCATTGAGGCCCTCATTCCTGTCTGAAGCATAACAATCCTTGCAGCAATTGGACCAAGTTTTGGTGCAGAAGTAACCCCGGGAACAATTCCTGATTTGTTTATAATCTCTTTCCATATGTCATCTGGTGTCTTTATATTTTCTTTCCATAATCTTGTCCTTTTACCTGTTTTTGGGTCTATCTGGGAATATTCTGGTTTATATGTTATTATTGTTTCAAGCATATCAATTGGAGCAGGGTCAAGTGGTGTTTCAGCCCTACCTATTTTTGCAACAACATCTTCTATTTCAGGGATACTCAATATAGCCAAATTTAATTTTTTTGTTATATCACTTACTTCTCCAATTGATGTATGAGGCATAACAACTGGCATAAATAAGAATGAACCTTCATCAAATGTTGGCATAAATTCCCTCCCAAAGCCAGGAAACTTATGGGAAAGATAACCATATAAATCTATCTCTTTTATCTTTTTTTCCTCTATGCCAATTTTTTTCAAAAAAAGAATTAAAGGAGAAGAGAATTTCTGAAAACCAAAATAGACCATAAATCCAAGTAGTGTAATGGTTAATGGTAAAAGCATGAATATAAATTTTATTTTTAAAAGGAAAGATAAAATTTTAGGATAAAATTTTATAAAAATTAAAGCAAGGATACCCCAGAAGATTGTAGGAAGAAGAACTATAGAAAGATTTTTAAAAAATCCTTCTTCAATACCAATTGGCATCCATCTTCTTGTAAGAAGCAAAAGAACATAGAAAGAAGCAAGAACACCTGTTAAAAAATCAATATTTTTCTCAGAAATCTTTTTTGATAGATATAAATGAACAGAAAGAAAATATATTCCTCCAAGAAAAATCGGTATACCAAACCATTTATTTATAATAATCCATCCTATTAGTCCAAAAAACATTAATATAATTGAAGTTATTATCTTTGTTCTTTTTGAATACTTTCTTGGGGTTAGAAATAGATGAGCAAGTGTTGGCACAACAGTTAAAGCAGCAATTATTGAGGATGTAAGGGCAAATGTTTTTGTATAGGCAAGTGGTCTAAAAAGTTTTCCTTCAGGACCTGTTAATGCAAAAATTGGTAAAAATGAAAAAATAGTTGTTGCTATTGCAGTCATTATTGCTGAACCAACTTCACTTGCTGCATTGAAGACAATAAAAAATGAACTTTCACCTTCTTTTTTCAATGAAAAATGTCTTACAGTATTTTCACAAAGAATAATACCCATATCAACCATTGTTCCAATTGCAATTGCTATTCCACCCAAACTCATTAAATTTGACTGAACATTAAAAATCTTCATAAAAATAAAAGAAAGTAAAATTGCAAGTGGTAAATTGAATGAAATTATAAAACTACTTGAAATATGATTTAAAATTAAAAATACAACAAAACATGTTATTATTACTTCAAGTATAAGGGTGTCCTGTAATGTATATAGTGTCTCCCTTATTAGTTGAGTTCTGTCATAGAAAGGGACTATTTTAACTTTTGAAACCCTTCCATCAGGAAGTGTTTTTTCAGGTAGTCCTGGACTTATTTCTTTTATCTTTTTCTTAACCCTGTTTATAACCAAAAGAGGATTTTCTCCATATCTACAGGTAACAACTCCACCAACAACTTCTTTATCCTTTTTAATAAGAAGCCCCCTTCTAAATGCTGGACCTGTAGAAACAATTGCAACATTTTTTATAAAAATCGGTGTATTATCATATTCTTTTATTACTGTATTTTCTATATCGCTTAAACTTTTTATAAACCCTTTTCCTCTTATTATATATTCAACTCCATTCCATTCTATTGTTTTTGCTCCAATATCAATATTTGACTTTTTAATAGCATTAACAACTTCACCAAGACCAACTCCATATTGTCTCATTGCATCAGGGTCAACATCTATCTGATACTCATTAACAAATCCACCAACAGAAGCAACCTCACTAACTCCTTCAACTGATTGAAGAGCATATCTTACATACCAGTCCTGAATTGACCTTAATTCCTGTAAATCAAATCCTTCCCCTTCTAATGTGTACCAAAAAATCTGGCCTAAAGGTGTTGCATCAGGACCAAGATATGGAACAACTCCTTCTGGTAAAAGTTTTTGTGCAACATTTAATCTTTCTATAGTTCTGCTTCTTGCCCAATAATAGTCAACATTATCATTAAAAATAACAAAACAGGTTGAAAATCCAAACATTGAATAACTTCTTATTGTTTTAACCCCAGGTATTCCCTGAAGAGAAATTGAAAGAGGATATGTAACCTGGTCCTCAACATCCTGAGGGGAACGACCTTCCCAATCAGCAAAAACAATAACCTGTTTTTCTCCTATATCTGGAATTGCATCAACAGGTATTGGGTTTCTTAAATCTGCTTTATATTCAAAAGGCATAAAATAAAATCCAGCAATAATTATAAAAGATATCCATAAGAATGTTATAAGTTTGTTTTGAAGGAAAAAAAGTATAAACTTATCTATCATCCCTTTTGTTTTTATCTCTTCATTCATTTTTTTCCCCTTTAATGATGATGGACACCAACTGGCTTTTCAAATTCAATTTTCCCTTTTTCTCCAGACATAATTTTCATCATACTTTCTTTCCCTTTTATCTGTAATGTTGAATCAATAACAAAATTTCCTTTTTTAACAACTCTTTCCCCTTCTTTTAAACCAGATATAACAGGATAAAAATCACCTGCCCTTTGGCCAATAACAACTTCTCTCACCTGGAAAAGATTTGGTTCCTTTTCAACAAAAACAACAGCCCTTTTGCCAGTTAAAAGAACTGATGTGTATGGGATACTCAATTTTTTCCCAAGATGATATTTTAAAAAAATATGGGCAAACATACCTGGTTTTAATTCTTCTTTTGGATTATCAATTTCAATTCTCACTTTTACAGTTCTTGTTTTTTCATTAAGAAAAGGGTCTATAAAAATAACATTTCCTTTAAATATTTTTTCAGGATATGCTTCACAAATTATTTCAACCTCTTGTCCAAGTTTTACAAAAGAAATATCTTTTTCATAAACATCAAGTTTAATCCAGACCTTTTTAATATCAGCAATTTTAAATAAAATATCTCCAGTACTAAAATATTTACCTTCATATGCATCCCTTTCAATGATAATACCAGATGATGGAGAATAAAAATCAATTTTATCTAAAGGAACCCTTTTTTTTCTATATCTTCAATTTGAAAAGGTAAAAAACCAAGAAGTAAAAGTTTTTTCTTTACACTTTCAAGTATTTCTTTTTCAGAATTTATTAAAGAAATTTCTTTTTTCTCAACTGCTTCTTTATATCTTTTAAGAGATAAAAGGTATTCTTCACAATATGTATAAACATCAGGACTATAAATCTGAAATAGTTTTTCTCCTTTTTCAACTTTTGCACCAATAAAATTAACATAAAGTTTTTCTATTCTTCCAGGGATATAGGCAAAAATATTTGCAATTCTTGTTTCATCATACTCAATCTTCCCAAGAAATTTTATTTCTACATTTAAGTGTCTGTAAGAAACAGGCACTGTCTCAATTTCAGAAATTTCTTTTTCTTCATTGGTAAATCTAATCTCTGAAATATCTTCCTTTTTCTCCTCATAAACAGGTATTAAATCCATAAAACAAATAGGACATTTTCCAGGATTGGGAAGTTTTATTTGAGGATGCATACTACATGTCCAGAAAAGTATTTTCTTTTGTTCTTCTTTAACTACAGTAATTTTTCCTTTGTTTTGTTGCTTTTTTATTTTTAAATTTATAAATGAAATAAGGATTATAAGAAAAATAAAAGAAGAAATTATGTAAATAATTTTTCTTTTCATATTTACCTCCATATATTTTCAGGCATTATTCCAGCAATTGTAAGTAAAATTTCATTTATTGTTATTTCCCTCAAAATTTTTGCAGAGAGATAATTTATATTAAATTCATAATAATTTTTTTCTGAAATCAAAAATTCATCTATATCTGAAAGCCCTGTTATATAATTTGATTTGGTTAAATAAAAGACGGACTCTGCTTTTGGAAGAAGAATTTTTTCATATAAATTTTTCTCTCTGTTTGCCTGTCTGTATCTGAAAAGTGTTTCAGATAAAATAGTTGCAAGTTCAAGTAATTCTGATGAATATTCTGCTTTTTTCATTTTTAAAGCACTTTCTGCAGAATAAATTTGATATTTTACTTTTTCTCTCCATGGTATTGATAATGTTATAAGTGGCTTTGTTATAATCATTGATGAAAAAAAGTTTCTCATAATCCCTGCCTCTATTTCTGGATAATATTCTCTATATGCAAGTTTAATAAATATTTCTGCCTGTCTTATCTCCTTTTCCATTATTGATAATTTTGGGTTTTTTTTCTTAACAATCTCCCATATTTCTGTTTCTGAGAAATTTTCATCTGTGAATTTTAAATTTTTTGGTGGTTTTGGTAATTTTTCTCCAAGTGGAATTCCAAGAATTGATGCAAATTCCCTCAATATATAATTTTTACTATCTATCATATCAGACAGCATATTTCTCATCTGCTCTTTTTCAATCTGTATTCTTAATATATCTTTTTCATATGCCTTTGCAACCTTTAATTTTGAGATATTTATTTTTTCAATTTCTTCAAGAAGATTTATAATTTTTTCAACAATTTTTATTTTTTCTTCAACAAAATAATATCTATAAGATATATCTTTAACTTTATAAATTGTTTTTAATATCTCATACTCAAAATTCAATATTTTCTTTTCTGCCTCAAGAGAATATAATTCAACAGATAATGGTATCTTTTCTGATTTCGGAAACATAAACATAATTCCTGCCATTAATTCTTCTAAAATAGAATTTATTGTCCCTTCAAAAGAAATTTTTGGCTCAGGAAGAAATCTCTCAGAAGCAAGTTTATCAACCTCTGCTTTCCAGGAGTAAAATGCTTCTTCAATTTTTGTATTATTTAAAACAGCATATTTAATAAAATCAGAGATATTTGAATTTTCATCAATTTCAGGTAATTTCGGTTTTTCTCCTTTTGGTCTATATTTAATCTCAATCCCTTTAATTTCTTCTTTTTTTCAGTAATTTTTTCTTTTGTCTTTTTCCTTCCAGAATAAAAATCAGAGCATCCGGTAAAAAATATAATTAAAATAAATAAAAATATTTTTCTCATTTTATTCAACAATCAATTTTCCTTTCATTTTTGAATGGTCTTTCCCGCAATAAACAAGTCAATTTTATATATCTATTTTATATATCTAGAAAGCATCTTTGATTAAAAAGGGGGAGAAAAATCTCGCTCTTAAGTTTTTACTTCCCTTTTATATATTTTTCCGGCTCTTTCTCAAACTTGCCTTTACACATTGGACAGCAGAAAATATATATCTTCCCTTTATACTCACTTTTTTCTGATTTCTCATTTGCCTGAAATTTTTCTTTTGTTACAGGACATATCATCTCATTCCCTATTTTTAAAAAATCACATTTTTCTGAAGGCCCTGTTATAGCACAACATGATTGTGAAAAAGCAAGCCCTGAAAGAAATGTAAAGAAAAAAGCAGAAATAATTAACTTCTTCATATTATCACCTCTTTTCAATTTTTACAACATGGTTTAGTAAAAAATTTAATTATTCTTTTTAAAAAATTCTTTATTTTTTTCATTTTGAAAATTTCTTATAAATTTCAATAAGTTGGTCAATTTTCTCCTTTATTTCCTCTTCATTTTTTGATAACATTGCTTCTTTCACACAAGTATCTATATGATTTTTAAGTATCATTAAAGAAATTACTTTTAAACCACCAATTATTGCATAAATCTGCTGTAATATATCTATACAATACCTCCTATCTTTAACCATTTTTTCTACTCCATCTATCTGCCCCTTTATCTTCCTTATCCTTGGTATAATCTCCTCTATTAACTTTTTATCTATCATATTATTATTATACCATACTATAGTATAGTTGTCAAGAGATAAAAAATCTGTGGTTAAGGCAATTAAAATCGGTTGTGCAGGTTTACAATAAGGGCTCCTTGAAACTGAACTTAATTTTTAAGTTTTTATAAATCATTGCAAGCCCAGAGCATACCCCTTTTAACTATTTCTCTTGTCTCAAATATGTCAAAATCACTCACTTGATGTCCAAAAGATGCATAAAAAACCCTGCCTTTTCCATATCTTCTTTTCCATACACTTGGCATTATAACTCCATTTATCCATTCAAATTCTGTATTTTTAAAAGTTGTTGTTGCAAGAATTTCATTTGATGGGTCTACATGCATATAATATTGTTCAGATTTTAATTTAAAATCATTTATCCCCTTAACTATAGGGTCATCCTTTTTTATTATATTAACTTCATATTCAACTATTCCACCTGGATGATTTACAAATTGTCCACCAACCATAAATTGAAATTCTGTATTTTCTCTAAAAGCATCTCCAAGTCCTCCATGCCATCCAGCAATCCCAGTTCCTGATTTTATAGCATGAAGTAGCTTATTTGTCTGTTCATGTGATAATTTACCCATAGTCCAGCATAAAACAATCAAAGAAGAAGAATTTAACTTTTTCTCATCAAGGAAGACATCAAGTGTATTATAAATTTCAACCTTATATCCTTCCTTTTCCATAATTTGTGCAAAAATTTCTGTTGTTTCTTTTGGCTGATGTCCTTCCCATCCACCCCAAACAAAAATTATTTTTTTCATAATAACTCCCTTTACTTGAAATTTAAAATTAATTGACTGAAATATTTTACAGCAAAAGGTAAAACCATTTCATCAAGATTAAACTTACTGCTATGATGAATACCACTTTTTTTGCCACTTCCAATAAAAATATAGGTTGAGGGGACTATTTTTGTATAAAAGGCAAAGTCCTCTCCACCCATTATTGGATGATATTTATAAAAATATTTTTTCGGTAGAAATTGCCTGCTTAATTCATATATTTTTTCAGTCAATTTTTCATCATTTTTTACTGCTGGAGAGTAATAATTGTATGTGAAGTTGAATTTGCAATTGAATGACCTTGAAACTTTTTCACCTATATTTTTAATCTCATTTTTTATCTTTTTTCTTAATTTTTCAGATAATGTCCTTACAGTTCCTTCAATTTCAACTTTATCTGGAATTATATTAAAAACTTCTCCTCCTTTTATTTTACAAACAGATATTACAGCAGGTTCACCTGGATTTATTTTTCTGCTTATAATTGTTTGTAAAACACTTATAAAATAAGATGCGCATATAATTGGGTCATTTGTTAAATGAGGGGAACTTCCATGTCCACCCTTTCCTTCTATTATTATATTGAATCTATCAGTATTTGCCATAACAACACCCTTTTCAATATATATTTTAAAAATAGGGATATAAGGGAAAAAATGAAAACCAATAAGTGCATCAATATTTTCAAGAACACCTTCTTTTATTAAGATAGTCGCCCCTCCAGGTGGTTTTTCCTCACATGGCTGAAAAATTAACTTAACATTAAATTTAAGATAGTCAATAAATTTATATAAAATCTTTCCAACACCAAGAACTGTTGCCATATGTCCATCATGACCACAGGCATGCATTATTCCTTTATTTTTTGAAGAAAACGGAAGACCAGTTTTTTCACAAATTGGTAAAGCATCCATATCTGCTCTTATTCCTAAGGTTTTTGTTGAATTTTTACTTATAAAACCGATTACTCCTGTTTTCCCCTTTATTTCAAAAGGAATTCCTGTTTCTTTTAAAATACTCTGTATTTTTTCACTTGTCTTATATTCCTCAAACCCAAGTTCAGGATACATGTGAAAATATCTTCTCCATTCTATAATCTCATTTTCAATATTTTTAACTTCTTTTTCAATCAATTGGTCAAACATCTTTTATTCCCTTCTTATAAATAAGATTTCAATCTTCTCACCAAATAGTTTATTTTTTATATCCCCAATCATTCTATCAACTGCCTCATATTCATTTTTATAATCTATAACAAAACTTAAAGAAAAGATAACCCCGGAATTAGTGTATTCTGTAACATAAACTTCACAATTTCTTTCAAGTAAAAATGGTGATTTCTGACAGACACCAATGAGTAAATCCTTTATTTTTTCAATCTCTTCTTTGACCTGTATTCCTATTTTAAGTTTTATCTTAATTTTTGTTTCAGGAAATCCAAAATTTGTTATTCTTGTTTTTGCTATTTCTGAATTTGAAATTATAATGACATTATTTTCAGGAGATAATATTTTCGTCCTTCTTAAACCAATTTCAATAACATCACCAATTTCTCCTGTTGAAAGTTTTATTCTATCTCCTATTTTAAATGGTTTATCAATTATTATAAAAAATCCTGAAATCATATTTGAAAGTGTATCCTGTGCTGCAAAAGCAACTGCAAATGAAGCAATTCCTGCTGCACCAAGAATACTTGTTATTGGTTGATTAAATTTATTAAGAATTATACTTATTGCAATAAAATATATAACTATTTTTGAAACATTCTTGAATAAATGCATAAATTCTTCATCTACTTTTGTTTTTGTTCTATTTGCTATTTCTTCAAGATACCATTCAACAAATCCATCAACTATACTGCTTACAATAAAAGAAATGGAAAGGACAATAAACGAAAAAAGAATTTTGGGAAGATTTAAAATTAGTTTTTCAATAGGTGGTGATTTTGGAGATATAATATAAGATGTTCTTTCCCATAAAATACTTAATCCAGAAAAAAATACAAAGATTACAACTCCTTTCCCTGTTTTTTTTAAAATTTTATTATAAAGTTTTCTTTTTGAGGTAATTTTTAAAAGTAGATTATTCCATATCCATTTTATTAAGGTGCAGATGACTATAATTATAAAAAAATAAATTAAAGTGAGCAGATTATTTCTTAATGTTTCATTCATATCAAGTAAGTTTTTACTGAACCCCATTAGTTATTTTCCCTTTTTTATATAATACCACATTCTTAAGTTTGTTTCTTAAAGGGTTTAAACCCCTTTAAAATCCCCAAAAGGTATCAACTCCGCAAAGTCCCTCAATCTTGAGGGGAGTTCAAGGTATTCTTATCTGTTCTGGGCAAAAAACGCCAGAAAAAGCACTTGGAATGTTTTTAAATTCCAGTGCTTTATATTTGATTGAGTTAGTATTTATCAAGTTCTTATTCTATCCATCTTCATATAATCTCTTAAAACTTCAGGAACTATAACTTCACCGTTTTCTGTCTGGTAATTTTCAAGTATTCCTATAATTGTTCTTGGAAGAGCAATTCCTGACCCATTAAGAGTATGGACATAATCGGTTTTCCCATCTTTCTTCTTAAATTTTATATTTGCCCTCTTTGCCTGAAAACTCTCAAAATTGGAACATGAAGAGACCTCAAGGAACTTCCCAACACCAGGACACCAAACTTCAATATCATAACATTTACTTGCTGCAAAACTTAATTGACCTGTGCATAAAAGAACAACTCTGTAAGGAAGATTCAATGCCTGCAAAACCTTTTCTGCTTCATTTAAAAGTGTTTCAAGTTCATCGTAAGATTTTTCAGGATGGACAAATTTAACAAGTTCAACTTTATCAAATTGATGAACTCTTATAAGCCCTTTTGTTTGACTTCCATAGGCACCTGCTTCTCTCCTGAAACATGGAGTATATGCAACATAGTAAATCGGTAAATCTTCTTCATTTAAAACTTCATTTTTATGAAGGTTTGTTACAGGAACCTCTGCTGTTGGTATAAGAAAAAAATCGTCTCTTTCAAGATAATACATATCATCTTCAAATTTTGGAAGTTGTCCAGTATTAAATAAACTATCTCTATTTACAAGAGAAGGAACCCATACTTCTTTAAACCCATTTTTTATATGTAAATCAAGCATAAAATTTATTAAACTTCTTACAAGTAAAGCACCAATCCCTTTAAAAACAGGGAAAAAACTACCAGTTATTTTTGAACCCCTGGGAAAATCAATTATTCCAAGTTTTTCTCCTATTTCCCAGTGAGGCAATACTTCAAATTTTTTTTCTTTAATCTCTCCCCATTCTTTAATTATTACATTATCTTTTTCTTCCTTACCAACCGGAACTGAAGGATGTGGAATATTCGGAATAAAAGATATAATTTTTTCAATCTCATTTTCAATTTCATTTATTCTTTTTTCTGTTTCCTTTATTTCATCAGAATATTTTCTTGCTTGATTTATTAAAGGTAAAATAGCATCTTTATTTTCTTTTTCTCTTGATATCTTTTCTGTTAAGTCCTTCTGCCATCTTTTTCTCTCTTCTAAAAATGTTATTAATCTTCTTCTCTCATTATCAAGTTTTTCAAATTTTTCCCAGTCAAAAAGATGATTTTTAACTTCTGCTGCTTTTTTTAATATTTCAAGATTTTCTCTAACAAATTTAAAAGTATACATTTTACTCACCTATTTTTATAACATATTCTCCTTCTTTTACCATTCCATATTCTTCTCTTAAAATTTTCTCAATGAAATATGGGTCATTTTTTATTTTTTCTATCTTTTCTTTCAAAAATTGATTCTCTTTTTTTAACCTTTCAATTTCATTCTTATAAAAGATATAGTTTGAATATGCATTATAAAATACTTTTAATCGTCTGCCAAATAAAATCAAAAATATAATTGAGGTAATTAAAAACCAGTTATTTTTTATTTTCCGCATTTTTCTTTAATTATTTCTCCATAATATTTAGCCCTACTTCCAATACTTTCCTCAATCCTTAAAAGTTGATTATATTTACATAATCTTTCTGATCTACTTAATGAACCACTCTTAATCTGGCCTGCATTTGTTCCCACTACCAGATCTGATATAAATGTGTCTTCTGTTTCACCACTTCTGTGAGAAATAATTGGTCTATATCCATTTAATTTTGCAATTTGGATTGTTTCAAGCGTTTCTGTTAAAGTTCCTATCTGGTTTACCTTTATTAAAATTGCATTTCCTATACCTTGTTCAATACCCTTTTTAAATATTTTTGGATTTGTAACAAATATATCATCTCCAACAAGTTGAATTTTATTAGAAAAGATTTTTGTAAGTTGTTTCCATCCATCCCAATCATTTTCTGCAAGACCATCTTCAATGGAATAAATTGGATATTTTAAAACAATATCTTCATAAAATTTAATTAAATAATCAGATTTAACTTTTTTCCCTTCAAAGTTATAAAACCCATCTTCGTAAAGAGAAGAGGCAGCAACATCAAGAGCAATATAAATATGTTCTCCTGGAATATATCCTGCCTTTTCAATCGCCTGAATAATAAGTGTTATTGCTTCTTCATTTTTATTTAGGTTTGGAGCAAAACCACCTTCATCTCCAACTGCAGTTGAATATCCTTTATCCTTTAATATCTTTTTTAAATATTGAAATACTTCTGCAACCATTCTGTATCCCTCAGAAAAACTTTTCGCTCCAACAGGTGCTATCATGAATTCCTGAATATCAAGATTATTATCAGCATGAACTCCACCATTTATAACATTACATAAAGGAACTGGCATGATATTTGAAACAAGCCCACCTATATAAAAATATAAGGGAACTTCTAAATAATTTGAAGCAGCACGACAAACTGCCAAACTTACTCCTAAAATTGCATTTGCTCCAAGATTGGATTTATTTTCTGTTCCATCAATTTCAATCATTTTATAATCAATATCCCTCTGATTGAAAACGCTTTCTCCAACTATTTCAGGACCTATTATTTCATTAACATTTTTAACTGCTTTCTTAACACCTTTACCAAGAAATTCTTTGTCTCCATCTCTTAATTCAAGTGCTTCATTTTCTCCAGTAGATGCACCAGAAGGAACAGCAGCCCTTCCAACAATACCACCCTCAACACAAACCTCAACTTCAATAGTTGGATTTCCTCTTGAATCAAGAATCTGTCTTGCATAAACACTTATAATTTCCATTTTCCCTCCTTCCTTATAATATATTATAGTAAGTTTTTACTAAACACCGTTAGTTATCTTCTCTTTTATTATATTTTACCACATTCTTAAGTTTGTTTCTTAAAGGGGTTTAAACCCCTTTAAAATCCCCAAAAGGTATCAACTCCGCAAAGT
>JBMFMQ010000002.1:0-5885 GCA_049970595.1 Candidatus Ratteibacteria bacterium
GGATAAATAATGTATATTTTTCAAGGAGGAATAAAATTTGATTGAAAACTTTTTTGGAATTTGATGAATAAGAAATTTTGTTTGCCTCTTGTTTGAATTCTTTCCATAAATTTTCAAAATTAAAATTTTGGTTAATTGCTTGATTTTTATCCTCCACCGGTATAAAGTTTTCAATCTTATCTTCAATTTTTACAACCTTATTATATTTTTCTTCAATCTTTTTACCATCAATTTCAATTTGGCTAAAAACTGAAATCAAAGGTTCTTTCTCTATCTCTTTTACTTCATAATCTTCTTTTTCCCTTTCCCCACTTGATAGATAATCAGAAAGTTGAATAATTTTTGATAATTTTTTATCACCTGTAAAGTTTTCTGGTAAATGATGTGAAAGAACAAGGTTTTCAATCAAATCTTCTTTGTTTTTAAAAATTTCTTTGATAAATTGACCGGAATAGAGCAAATGCCGATGAGTGTAATAAGATTTATAGGTCGGACAGTAAATATTTTCTAAATTCTGATATTCTTCTTTTAATTCCTCTCCAGCCCTTTGTGCAAATTTCCCTATGTCATGAAGAAGAGAAGCTAAAATTAAACTTTCCCTTTCTTCCATTAAGTAAATTTTATCATATATTTATAAAGTTGTCAATTTTTTTTAAGGGAAGAGGGAGGTTATTGGGATTCAAAGGATTATATAATGACCAAGACCAAAAGATGTATTTTTTCCTATGTGGATATGGGAACCAACTTCAAGCAATGGTAAAAAATCTCCTATTTCTCCTTTGTATTCAATCTCTCCTATTATACCTCCATGCTTTAATCTTTCCTTCTGTCTTGTTGAGTATCTTTCATAATCATACCATCTTAAATCACATTTTGATATTTTTATTTCCTTTGACCTTTCAATAATTTCATTAAAATCAATTTTTCCATCAAAATCACACCAGTATTTTAAAATGAGATAAGTTCTTCTTAAAATTGCCTTTATTAACATATGAAATTCAGGTATTGAAATAAGTTTCCCATAATGTTTTATTTTTGCCGGAGTTATAAATTTCAGTTTTATTTTTCCAAGATTTCCTTTTTTATACTCAACTTTTTTAATTTCAGGTATTTCAATTTTCTCAGAAGTAAATTTAAAAATTTTTTTAACTACTGGATATATCTGGCTTATTTCATCAATAATAAATTTCTCTCTTTCTTTACCAATTCCTTCATTTCCAAGGTTTAAAAATGAGATAAAAAAGTAAGGGAAAAAATTAATTGAGTTTCCAAAAAGTATAAGATTGAATTTTAATTTTTCGTTTTCTTTATATATTGTTTTTTTATCAGAAGGATATTCAATAACAAATGGTCTTGGAATTTCTTTTCTTTTTCCAATATCAAAAATTTTCGGCTCAAACAATTTAATATAAAGACAATTTTCAAATATAAGACATCTTTCACATTCTTTTATTTTCTGAGTGCATATACTTTTTTTAAATGAATAACCAAAACCTCCTCTTATTGTTGAACCTTTAAAAGAAGAAAGAGTAATTTGATTAATTGGCTTTAAAAGAAACTCAAGTTTTATAAATGAAATTTTATCTAAAAATGAAAAATCCATTTTTATCCTTTTAATTTATTTTACCATTTAATTTAAGTTTGGTCAGGTTGTTTTAAGTAAGGCAAAGTAAAAAAGAGCGCCTGGCCAGATTTGAACTGGCGACCCTTGGATTCGAAGTCCACCGCTCTATCCTGACTGAGCTACAGGCGCCATTTTAGTTTTTATTATACCTTTTTAATCTTTAACAAGACAAACTTGAACAGGCAAAAATTCCATTAAAATCTCTCTTTTTCCCAATTTCTAAAACAAATAAGTCCTTTATAAAAATTAAAAAATGTTAGTTTTATTGGAGGAAGAATTTTAATAGAAAAATTGAAATGTTGGCAAAAAAGTTGTTTGAAAAGTGAAGACCTATACATATCCATAAATTTTCTGTTTTTTCAAATATATAGGTAAGGATAATTCCAAGAACAAAAATTCCAAATGCTACAAAAATATCCTGATGAAAAAGAGAAAAAATTAAAGAACTTGTAATAATTGAAAATGGAGCATGAAATTTCTCTTTAAATGAAGGATAGATAAAACCTCTGAAGATTATTTCCTCAAAAAATGGTGCAAAAAAAACAGATAAAATAAAAAGAAAAATTAAAATAGAAATTGAATTTGTCTGTAAATATAAAAATATAATTTCCTGTGGAGCCGGTTCAAATCCAATTTTTTTAAAAATTAAAAAGGAAATAAAAACAAGAAAGGACAAAAATGGTACTGATATAAGATAATAACCAATTCCTTTGAAAAAACCTCTGAAGTTTTTTTTAAATAAAGAAGAGCAATAATTAGGATAACGAAAAAATAAGTAAGAAACAATACAAAGTTCAATCGCAAGCGTAAAAAAACCAGAAAAGAAAATCTCTTTTTCAATGCTTTTAAATTTTAAAAGTTTAGTTTTTACAAAAGAAAAAATAATTGAAAGATAAATCAGAAAAAAAATGAGAAAAATTGAGTCCCTAAATTTTGGATTTTCATTCTCCAATAATTTTTGTTTCCTCATCAAGATATATACCTCTTAAATTCATCTCAAGGGTGTGTGGTGAAGGAGAAACAGAAAAGCCAACTTCAGGAGTAATTATATTATTTTGAATTAATTGAACAAGATGTTTGTTAAATGTGAGCATCCCTTCTTCTTTATCTGCTGCCATTGCTGAATAAAGTTTGTTTATTTTATTATCCTGAATGAGTTTTGAAATGACTGGAGTAACTATCATTATTTCACAAACAGGAACAAGTCCGGTATTATCCTTTCTTGGGACAAGTTTCTGACATATTGTTGCTCTTAAATGATATGAAAGGATTTTTCTGACCTGTTCATGCTGGCTTGATGGGAAGAAATCAAGAATTCTTGTTATTGTAGTTATCGTATCTATTGTATGAAGAGTTGAAAAGACAAGATGACCTGTTTCACAAGCACTTATTGCTGCAGAAAATGTATCAACATCTCTCAATTCTCCAATTAAAATTATATCAGGGTCTTCCCTCAAAACATGTTTCAATGCAGAAGCAAAAGAAAGAGTATCTATCCCAACTTCTCTCTGATTTATAATTGATTTTTTGTCAGTGTAAAGATATTCAATAGGGTCTTCAATTGTGACAATATGTTTTACTTTTTCATTATTTATTATCTCTATCATTGCTGCAAGAGTTGTTGATTTCCCACATCCAGTAGGTCCTGTTACCAAAACAAGTCCATCATTAAAAAGGGCTATTTTCTTTATAACAGGGGGTAAATTTAATTCTTCAATAGTTGGTATTCTGTCTTTTATCCTCCTTAATACAAATCCAATATTCCCTCTCTGCCAGAATGCATTTACTCTATATCTTCCTACTTCTGGATTATCAAATGCAAAATCTGATTCCTTCTGATGCTTAAAAATTTCTCTTTCTTCTTCTGGCATAATAATTTCCTGAATTTTTAATAGGTCTTCTTTATTTAAAACTCCATCCCATTCATTAACTTCAAATAGTTCTCCTTTTATTCTTAATATTGGTTTTCTTCCAAATTTCAAATGTAAATCAGAGGCATCTTTTTCCTTCATCAATTTCAATAGTGAAAAAAAATCATTCATTTTTAATTTTCTCCTTCCTCAAATACTCCTCAATCGCTACCTGAATTAAATTTTCATCTTTTTTTACCTCAATTGAAGGTAAAGCACCTTTTATTAAATCATGACTTCTTTTTGCAATCTCAATTATTAATTCATATATATTTTTATCCTTGTCAACTAAATCAAGGAATTCAAGATTTTTTTTTCCCATTTTTACACCAGTTTTAAAATTACTTTTTCGCCACTATCTCCTCTTCTAAAACCTATCTTTATAATTTGAGTATAGCCACCATTTCTATCAATATATCTTTTTGAAATTTCTATTATTTTTTTGGTTGTTTTTGGATGATTGATAAACTGATTTATTCTTCTGTAATCTGATAATCTTCCTTTTTTCCCAAGAGTTATCAATCTTTCAACAATTCTTTTTAATTGTTTTGCTTTTGCTTTTGTTGTTTCAATTTTTTGATTTTGGAAAAAACTTATTGCCATATTTCTCATCAGTGCTTTTCTATGTGATTTATTTCTACCAAGTTTTTTAATATCTTTCTTATGTCTCATTTTTTCTCCTTTGCTTTCTCCAAGAGTTCTGCAAATGTTAAAAGTTTATATCCTTTTTCAGCAACTACTTTTTCAAGTTCTTCAATTGATTTTTTCCCAAGATTTTTCAATTCTTCCAGTCTTTCCTTTGGTGTATTTAAAAGGTCTCTCAATGTATTTATCTTTCTTGATGTCAGTGCATTTAATATTCTTGTTGAAAGTTTTAAGTCAGTTATTGGAATATCAAGTTCATCTTTTTTCTCTTCTTTTTTTTCAATTATTTCAATTTCTCCTTCCAATTTCTGATTTCTCTTTATCTGGCCAAAATGTTGAGTGAGTAGTTCACAAGCATATTTCACACTTTCTTCTGGAGTTATTGCACCTGTTGTCCAGACCTCAAGTATAAGTTTTTCATAATCAACAAATTGTCCAACCCTTGTATTTTCAACATGAAATGTAACTTTCCTTACAGGTGAATACAGACCATCTATTAAAATTGTTCCCTCTGGGATATTTTTAATCATAAGTTTCATCTTTTCAACTGGTAAATATCCAAATCCTTCTGTAATATCAACTTCAAATTTATATGTTTTAGATGGGTCAACTGTAGCAATATGAAGGTCTTTATTTATGACTTCCACTGAACCATCATTTATTAAATCACTACCACATATTTCACTCTTACCATTTATTTCGGATTTTATTGTCCTTGGAAAATCTTTTATAATAGGTTTTAATGCAAGTTGTTTTATATTGAGAACCACTTCAACTATATCTTCCTTCATGCCTTCAAGAGTTGAAAATTCATGTAAAACACCATCAATCCTTAAACCAGTAATAGCAATTCCCTTTATAGAAGAAAGTAGAACTCTTCTTAAAGCATTACCAATTGTAACACCATATCCTCTTTCAAGTGGTTCTATTATCAATTTTCCATAATTGTTTCTATATGTTTCTTTTTCCCATATAAACTTTTCTGGATAAATAAATTCTTTCATTTTTTATCCTCCATTTATTTAGAATAAAAGTTAACTATCAATTGTTCATCAACTGGGATTGAAACTTCATCTCTTGTTGGATATCTCAAAATTTCTATTTTTAATTTTTCATCATCAACTTTCAACCATGAAGGTCTAACTTTTGTTTTATAATCCTCAATACATTCTTTTGCAATTTTAATATATTTACTGGATGGTTTTATTTGAATAATATCTCCAATCTCAACAAGGTATCCAGGTCTATCATTCTTTTTACCATTTACAAGAATATTTCCATGATTTATTACCTGTTTTGCTTGCTTTCTTGAATATGCCCAGTTTGCCCTGTAAATAACATTATCAAGACGTCTTTCAAGCAATTGAAGCAAAATTTCTCCAGTAACACCTTTATGTTTTCTTGCAATTTCAAAATACCTTTTAAACTGTCTCTCAAGAACTCCATAATATATCTTAACTTTATTTTTCTCTCTCAACTGCATTCCATATTCAGAAAGTTTCTTTGGTTTTATCAATCTAACCTTCCCTCTTCTTGGGTCAATGGCACACTTATCACTTTCACATCTTTTACCTTTTAAATAAAGTTTCATACCGTATTTTCTACATATTTTACATAATGGTTTTCTATATTTTGCCATTTTATTTCCTCCTTTTTAAACTCTTCTTCTCTTTGGTGGTCTACATCCATTATGGGGAATTGGAGTA
>JBMFMQ010000002.1:5895-33086 GCA_049970595.1 Candidatus Ratteibacteria bacterium
CATCTTTTATTGAGACAACATTTAAACCTGCACTCTGTAAAGCCCTTATTGCAGTTTCCCTACCAGGACCTGGACCTTTAACTCTAACATCAACTTCTTTCATATTAAATAAAGATTGTGCTTTTTTTGCAACACTTTCAGCAGCAAGTTGTGCAGCAAATGGTGTTCCTTTTCTTGTGCCTTTAAAACCAACTGTTCCAGAACTTCCCCAGAGTAAAACATGTCCTTGTTGGTCTGTAATTGTTATTATTGTGTTATTAAAAGTTGCTTTAATATGAGCAACTCCTCTTGAAACACTTATTTTCTTTTTTCTTTTTTTAACATACTTTCTTGGCACTTTTTACCTCCTTATTTTGTCTTTTCTTCTCTCTGTTGTTTTATCTGTTTTCTCAATGCTTTGTCTCTTACAACTCCAACTGTCTTCCTTGGTCCCTTTCTTGTTCTCGCATTTGTTCTTGTTCTTTGACCTCTTACAGGTAAAGATAATTTATGTCTTATTCCTCTATAGCAATTTATATCAATCAACCTTCTTATATTCTGGGAAATCTCTTGTCTTAAATCACCTTCTATTTTGTAATTTTTCTGAATAAATGAAGTTATTTTCCCAAGCTCTTCTTCTGTAAGGTTTTTTACTCTTTTTTCTCCATCTATTCCTGTATTTCGGATGATTTCTTCTGCTCTCGTTTTTCCAATTCCATAAATGTATGTGAGTGCTATTTTTAACTTTTTACTATCTGGTATTTCAACACCAAGAATTCTTGCCATTTTTACCTCCTTTATCCTTGTCTTTGTTTATGCTTTGGTCCATCTTGTGGATTACTACAGATAACCCTGACAATTCCTTTTCTTCTTATAATTTTACACTTCGGACATATCTTTTTTACTGATGCTCTTACTTTCATTTTTTCCCCTTTTAAATTCTTTTTATAATTCTTCCCCTCTTAATATCATAAGGAGAAATTTCAACAATAACTCTATCTCCAGGAACAATTTTTATATAATTCATTCTCATCTTACCACATAAATGAGCAATAACTGTATGTCCATTTTCAAGTTCAACTTCAAAATTTGTTGCTGGTAAAACTTTTTTAATTACTCCTTCAAATTTAATTTTTTCCTCTTTAGTCATTTTAACTCAATACTTCTGGTCCTTTTTTAGTTATAAGAACACAATTTTCATAATGAGAAGCATAACTTCTGTCCTTTGTTACTGCTGTCCATCCATCATCTAATATTTCTATCTCCCAATTTCCATCTACTATCATAGGTTCAATCGCAATAATCTGATTTTCAAATAATACTGCACCCTCCCCTTTTTTTCCAAAATTAGGTATTTCAGGTGGTTCGTGTAAACTTTTTCCTATACCATGACCTGCAAAATCTCTTATTACAGAAAAACCATTTTTTTTTGCATAATTTTCTATTACATATCCAATATTACCAGTTTTACTTCCAGGATAAACTTCTTTAATTGCTTTTTCAAATGCTTTCCTTGAGACCTCTATTAATTTAATATATTTTACCTCAATTTTTCCAACTGGGAAAGTGTCTGCACAATCACCAAAATATCCATTATGTATCACTCCAACATCCAAACTCACAATATCTCCTTCTTTTAATATTTTATTTTTCTTCGGAATACCATGAACAACTTCATAATTTACAGAAATACAGAGATTTGCTGGATATCCTCTATAACCCAAAAAAGCAGAAATAACATTTTTTTTCTTCATAAGTTCAATACATTTAAGTTCAATTTCAAAAGTGGAAATCCCTTCAACAATATATTCCTTTAAATTTTCAATTATCTCCCTTGCTTTTTTACATGCTGTTCTAACCATATCTATCCCTTTCTTATCAAGCATTTTTATCTATTTCAAGAATTTTTGATATTATATCTTCAAGTTTTCCATCAGCCGGTACTATAAATAAATTTTTCTTTTTTTTGTAATAATCAAGTAATGGTGCTGTCATTTGGTGATAAACTTTCAATCTTTTTCTCACAACAACCTCTTTATCATCGTCTCTCTGAATAAGTTTTCCTCCACATTTATCACATATACCATTTATTTTCGGAGGTAAATTTATCAGATGGTATATTGCTCCACAATTTTGACATATTCTTCTATTTGATAATCTATTTACAAGAAATTCATCATCACCTTTCAAATAAATAATTTTGACATTTTCATTTTTTATAAATTTTTCCAGTTCTTCTGCTTGATTTAAATTTCTTGGAAACCCATCAAGTATAAAACCATTTTCACAGTCATTTTCTTTTATCCTTTTTATAAGAAGGGGAAAAACTATTTCATCTGGAACAAGTTGTCCTTTTTCCATATATTCTTTTGCCTTCATACCAAGAGTAGTTTTATTTTTTACATTTTCTCTTAAGATATCACCAGTTGAAATACAAGGTATTTTAAATATCCTGCTTAACCTTTCACCAACAGTCCCTTTTCCTGCTCCAGGTGGACCAAGTAAAATAAATATTTTTTTCATTTTATTTTTGCTTTTTTAATAAATCCTTGATAATGTCTTAAAAGTAAATGTGCCTCAATTTGCCTTATTGTTTCTATAAGAACTGAAACAACAATTAAAAGTCCTATTCCTCCAAAAATACTTGCTGTAATATAGGGTATTTTTCTGTATAAATGCATCAATATGTATGGGAAAATTGCTATTGCCACAAGCATAAATGAGCCCGGTAAAGTCAATCTGTTAACTATTTTTTCAAGGTAAAAGGCAGTTGATTTGCCAGGTCTTATCCCTTGAATAAAACCACCATATTTTTGTAAATCCTCTGCAATATTATCTGGATTAAATATAATACCTGCATAAAAATAACAGAAAAAAATAGTCAATATTCCATATAAAAACATACCTAATGGTTCTTGAGGAGATAAAATAGTTGCAATTTTAGCAAGATATTTGTTTTCAGTAAATGAGAGTATAGAAGCAGGAAAAGTTAAAATTGCTATTGCAAAAATTAATGGAATTACTCCTCCCTGATTTAATTTTATTGGAAGATATGTTGATTGTCCACCATATATTCTTTTTCCTATTATTCTTTTTGCATATTGAACAGGAATTCTCCTTTCACTTTCATTTACAATAATTGCAGCAGCAACAACCCCAAAAATTAAACCACAAAGAATTATAACAACAAAAAAGTTTACTTCTCCTGAAGCAACAAGTCCTGCCATTCTATGAAAAGCAACTGGCATCCTTGAGATAATGCCTGTCGTAATTATAAGTGATATACCGTTTCCTACTCCTTTCTCTGTTATCTGTTCTCCAAGATACATTAGAAAAACAGTTCCTGCTGTCATTGTCAATGTTGAAATTATTCTAAATAGCCAACCAGGATTTGCAACTATTACAATCCCTCCAAAATGTTCAGGGTTTTCAAGAAATATACTTACAGCCATCCCCTGAAAAATACAAAGACCAACTGTTCCATACCTTGTTAATTGAGTTAATTTTCTTCTACCTTCAATTCCGCTTTTCAACATATTTTCAAAATAAGGAACAACAGAAGCAAGTAATTCAAGGACAATAGAAACACTTATATATGGCATTATACCAAGAGCAAAAATTGTTGCCTGACTCAAAGCACCTCCTGAAAAAAGGTCAGCAAGTGCAAAAAGTGTATTTGCTGAACTTTCAAATATTTTTGAAAGTTCTTTACCATTAATTCCAGGAACAGGAATATAACAGCCAAATCTATAAACAGTTAAAAGTAAAATTGTAATCCCTATTCTTCTCTTTAAATCAGGTATTTTAAATGTATCTCTAAATGCTTCAAACATTTTTTATTTCTTTTGTGGTTCTATAATTTTTATTTTTCCTCCTGCTTTTTCTATCTTTTCTTTTGCTTTTTTTGAAAACTGATGTGCAGAAACTTCTAATTTTTTTGTTATTTTTCCTTCTCCGAGTATTTTAACAAATTCACCTTTTTTAATAATACCTTTTTCCTTTAAAGTTTCTATATTTACATTTTCTCCTTCATTAAATTTCTTTTCCAATTGATGCAGATTTACAATTTCAATTTTATATTTTTTAAGATGAGTAAAACCTCTTTTTGGAACTCTTCTTGTAAGTGGCATCTGACCACCTTCAAAATTAAATGATAATCTATATCCACTCCTTGCTTTATGACCTTTATGACCTCTTGTTGATGTTCCACCATGTCCTGATGAATCACCCCTTCCAAGTCTTTTTTTCCTATGTTTTGCTCCTTCAGGCACTTTTAATTGATTCAGTTTCATCATCTTCTCCTTTAACTTTTAGTTTAGAAAGTGCTTTAATTGTTGCATATAAAACATTGATTGGATTTGTTGAACCGAGACATTTAGAAGTTATATCTTTTACACCACAGACATCAAGAAAAGCTCTAATTGTTTTACCTGCAACCATTCCATGACCTTTTGATGCTGGTTTAAGTATAACGCGTGATGGACCAAATTTACTCTCTACATCATGTGGTATTGTTGTCCCTTTTAAAGGAATATCTATCATATTCTTTCTTGCCTGCTCAACTGCTTTCCTTATTGCTTCTGGAACTTCATTTGCTTTTCCAATACCAAAACCAGCTTTCCCTTTTCCATCTCCAACAACAACTATAGCCCTAAAACTTAAATTCTTACCTCCTTTAGTAACCTTGGTAACCCTTCTTATTTCAATAACAATCTGTTTTTCTTCAGTTTCAAGTCCGAGATTATCTTTTACTAAAATTTTAAACCTCCTTTTCTTGCAGATTCAGCAAGTGCTTTAACTCTACCAGTATATTTATAACCACCTCTATCAAAAACAACTTTTTCTATTCCAAGTGATTTTGCTCTTTCAGCAATAAGTTTTCCAACTATTTCAGCACCTTTAATATTACCTCCATGAATACCTTTATCAACTGCAATTTTTTTAAATTCAGGAGATAAACTTGAAACTGTTGTAATAACTTTATTTGGTGAGTATGAATCATCAATCAAAGATGCATAAATATGTTTATTGCTTCTGAAAACACATAACCTTGGCGTATCTGATGTTCCTTTAACTTTCTTTCTTATTCTTAAATGTCTTTTTTTTCTTTTCTCTTTTCTATCAATTTTCATTTTGCTGCTCCTACACCTAATTTTGTTGGTTTCTGTCTTATATATTCTCCTCTATATCTAATTCCTTTTCCTTTATAAACATCTGGTGGACTAATTCTTCTTATTTTTGCTGCAAATTCTCCAACTTTTTGTTTATCTATCCCCCTTACAAATATTATTGTGTTTTTACTGATTTCAACCTTTATATCCTTCGGTATTTCAACTTCAACAGGATGTGTAAAACCAAGTGAAAGAATAAGTTTATCCCCTTTAACTTCTCCCTTATAACCAACTCCATGTATTTCAAGAATCTTCTCATATCCTTCAGTTACTCCTTTTACCATATTAAAAATTAAACTTCTTAAAAGACCCCATAAAGCATCTGTTTTTCTGTATAATTTCTTTTTCTTTGGGTCAACATTATTTTTTACATATATCTTATTATCCTCAACAAAAACACTTAAATTCGGAAATATTTCTTGAGTAAGTTTACCTTTAGGTCCTTCAACAGTAACAAAATTATTTTCAACTTTTACATTAACTTTATCAGGAATTTGAATTGGTTTTTTACCCAATCTTGCCATTTTTTATCCTTTTTACCAGATATAAAAAAGTAATTCTCCTCCCACACCAATTTCCTTTGCCTTTTTGCTGCTCATAACTCCTTTAGAAGTTGTTAAAACTGCAATTCCGTAATTATTCTTAACAACTGGTATCTCATCTTTTGAAACATAAATTCTTCTTCCAGGACTACTAATCCTTTTAATCTCTGTTATTGCTTTTTTCTTCCCAAAATAAATAAGATAAACCCTTAAAATTTTTCTTTTATTTTCCTCAATAACTTCATAATCCTTTATATATTTTTCTTCTTTTAAAACATCAAGTATATCTTTTTTCAATTTGCTAAATGGGATATCTACATATGGTTTTAAAACACTGTTTGCATTTCTAATTCTTGTCAACATATCAGCAATTGGGTCTGTCATAGTCATAATTCCTCCTTTACCAACTTGCTTTTTTAACACCTGGAATTTCTCCCTTTGATGCAAGTTCTCTAAAACATATCCTGCATATTCCAAACTTTCTGTAAAAACCTCTCGGTCTTCCACATCTCCAGCATCTATTCCTCTTTCTCACTTTAAACTTTGGCTCCTTTTTCATCTTTTCAAAAAAAGATTTTCTTGCCACTTTCTAATCCTCCCTTATCGGTAATCCTATTTCCCTTAAAAGAAAGAGAGTTTCTTCTGGAGTTTTTGCAGTTGTGACTATCGTAACATTCATTCCCTGAACTTTATAAATTGTATTATAATCAACTTCAGGAAATATAATGTGCTCTTTTATTCCAATAGTATATGAAGACCTACCATCTGTTGAATTTTTAGGAAGTCCATTAAAATCTCTTATTCTTGGTAAAGCAACTGTTATCATTCTATCAAGAAACTCATACATCCTATTTCCTCTCAATGTAACCATAACCCCAACAATACTTCCTTTTCTTACATTAAAACCTGCAATTGATTTTTTGACCTTTGTTAAAACTGCTTTTTGTCCTGCAATCAAACTTAACTCCCTCTGTGCTGCCTCTATTGCTTTTGCATCTTTATGATCCCTTCCAATACCCATATTTAAAACAATCTTTTCAATTTTTGGAACCTCCATTTTATTTTTATATTTAAACTTTTCCATCATTTTTGGTATTACCTCTTCTTTATATATTTTTTTTAATCTTGGCTCTTCCATTTTACTTCTCCTCAACTATTTCATTACATTTTTTACAAAATCTTACTTTGCTTCCATCTTCAAGAAACTTTATGCCAAGACGTGTTGGTTTACTACATTTTAAACAGAAAAAATTGACATTACTTATAGAAATTGGTTTTTCAATCTGTATTATTCCACCAGTAGCATCAACTTTTTTAGGTCTTGTATGCTTTTTTACAAAATTGACACCTTCAACAAGAACTTTACCTTCTTCTCTAAAAATTTTGATTATTCTACCTTTCTTCCCTCTATCCTTTCCCTTTATAACTTGAACAATATCCCCTTTTTTTAATTTGTATTTCATTATATCACCTCTGGAGCAAGTGAAATTATTTTTGTAAAGTTTTTTTCCCTTAATTCTCTTGGAACTGGTCCAAAAACCCTTGTTCCTCTTGGATTACCTTCATTATCAATAATAACTGCACAATTATGGTCAAATCTTATTACAGAACCATCGTCTCTTTTTATTTCCTTTTTAGTTCTTATAACAACTGCTTTAACCTTCTCTTTCTTTTTTACAATACCATCAGGTATAGCATCTTTAACACTGCAGACAACAATATCTCCAACATGTGCATATCTTTTTTTAGAACTGCCAATAAATCCAATAACCATAATTTTCTTTGCACCTGTATTATCAGAGACATTAAGCATTGTCCGCAGTTGTATCACTTCTTTCTCCTTTTTTGCTAATTACTTCAATTATTTTCCATCTTTTATGTCTGCTTAAGGGTCTTGTTTGAATAATTTTTACTATGTCTCCAGTTTTTGAGAGATTATCCTCATCATGTGCCATAAATTTCCTTCTTTTTCTAATAGTTTTTTTATATAAAGGATGCTGTCTCATAAATTCAACCATAACAACCCTTGTTTTATTCATTCTGTCACTCACAACAACTCCAATTTTTTCTATTCTATTTTTACTCATTTTTTATTCCCTTTCCTTCAAAATTGTTTTAAGTCTTGCTATATCTTTTTTTATTTCTTTAATTTGCGAATAATTCTTCAATTGTCCTAAAATTAACTGATGTTTTAAATCATAAAGTTGTTTTTCAAGTTCCAGAATCTTATTCTCTATTTCTTTTTCTGAAGATTCTCTCCACCTTTTAAGTTCTTCTCTTTTCATTTTAAAATTCTTGTGACTATTTTTGATTCGTATGGAAGTTTATATGCTGCTCTTCTTAAGGCTTCTTTTGCAAGTTCTTCCGATACACCTGAAATTTCAAAAATAATCCTGCCAGGGAGAACCACTGCGACCCATCCAGCAACATCTCCTTTCCCTTTGCCCATTCTACTTTCTGCTGGCTTTTTTGTAATTGGTTTATCAGGAAAAATTCTTACCCAGAGTTTACCCCTTGATTTTAAATAATGAGTTATTGCTATTCTTGCTGCTTCAATCTGCTGACTTGTCAATCTCCCTGGTTCAAGAATTTTTAAACCATATTCTCCATAAAAAAGTTTATTACCCCTTGATGCTTTACCTTTTGTTCTCCCTTTTTGCATCTTCCTATATTTAACTCTTCTTGGCATCAACACCATTTTCCTCTCCTTTTTCTTCAAGAACCTCTTCCACAAATACCCAGACCTTAACTCCTACAGTTCCACTTCTTAAAAAAGCAGTACTTGTTGCATAATCAACCTTTGCTCTCAATGTGTGAAGAGGAACCTTTCCAACTATATATTGTTCACTTCTTGCTATCTCTGCACCAGCAATTCTTCCACTTATTCTAACTTTAATTCCTTTAGCGCCTGATTGCATGGCAAGGTCCATGGCTTTTTTAATTGCTTGTCTATGTGGAACCCTTTTTTCAAGTTGTAAAACTATTGAATCAGCAAGAAATTGAGCACTTAAGCCAGGTGAATTTATTTCTATACAATCAATTATTATTTGTTTTTTTAACATTTCATAAAGTTCATCCCTTAATTGATTTATTTCTGCTCCTCTTCTTCCAAGAATAACTCCTGGTCTTGGAGTATAAATCCTTATTTTTATTATATCTGTTTTTTCAATCTCAATTTTTGAAATTGTTCCCCTTGGATATCTTTTCTTTATATAATCCCTTATCAAAATATCTTCTTTAAGTAAATCCTTAAAATTCTTTTTTGAAGCAAACCAGTTACTTCTCCAGTTTTCAACAATCCCAATTCTTAATCCAATAGGATTAACTTTCTGTCCCATTACTCTTCTCCTTCAAGAATAACAGTTATATGTGAAGTCCTCTTCCTTACCATAACTGCTCTTCCAAAAGGTGCAGCCCTATATCTTTTTAACATAGGCCCTCCATCTATTATTATATTTTTGATTTTCCATTCAATTGCATCTTTCTTATTTTTACCATTGTTTTCTGCACTTTTTATAACTTTTTCAAGTATTCTTGCTCCCTTTTTAGGCAAATTTCTTAAAATACCAATTGCTTCATCGACTTTTTTACCTTTAACAAGTTCAACTATCATCCTTAATTTGAAAGGAGAAATCCTTACATATCTTGCTCTTGCAATTACCTCCATATTTTTCCTTTCTTACTTCTTTTCTCTTGCTCTTTCAGTGTGTGCTCCATGTCCTCTAAATGTTCTTGTTGGTGCAAATTCTCCAAGATAGTGTCCTACCATATTTTCGGTAACATATACATTTACAAAGGTTCTTCCGTTATGGACTAAAAATGTATGACCAACAAATTCTGGAATAATAACGCAACTCCTTTTCCATGTTTTTACAGGTTCTTTTTTCCCTTTTTCTTTTTGTTTCATTATCTTTTCAAGTAGTTTTTCATCAACATAAGGACCTTTTTTCTTTGACCTCATTTTTTCTTCCTTCTTTCTATAATAAACTTATCAGAATACTTATGTTTTTTTCTTGTTTTATATCCTTTTGCAGGAATACCAGTTGGACTCTGGGATTGATGCCCTTTGCCTTTACCCTCTCCTCCTCCCATTGGATGATCCACTGGATTCATTGCAACACCTCTAACAGTTGGTCTTATTCCAAGATTTCTTTTTCTTCCTGCTTTTCCAAGATTAATATATTTATACTCAGGATTGCTTACCTGTCCAATGGATGCATAACAATTCAAATCAAATAACCTTACTTCTCCTGATGGCAAACGAACCTGTCCATATTTTTCTCCTTTTACCATCAATGTAGCATAATTTCCTGCACTTCTTACAATTTGCCCTCCTTTTCCAGGTACCAATTCAATATTATAAATCTGTGTTCCTTCTGGTATATTCTTCAAAGGAGCCCTATTTCCAACTTTTATTTCAGCATCTTCTCCACATTTTATTCTATCACCAACTTTAAGTCCTATTGGTGCTATTATATAACTTTTAACACCATCTGTATATGTAATCAGAGCAATTCTGGCATTTCTATTCGGGTCATACTCTATACTTTTTACAACTGCCTCATATCCAATTCTACCTTTAAAATCAATAATCCTGTATAATCTTTTATGTCCACCACCCCTATGTCTTACAGTAATTCTTCCAGTATTATTTCTTCCTCCTTTCTTTTTTAAACCAAAAACAAGAGATTTTTCTGGTTCAGTTTTTGTTATATCTGAAAAGTCCTGTAAAATAGCATGTCTTTGTCCAGGAGTAGTAGGTTTTAATTTACGTAATGGCAATTTTTTCTCCTTCTTTCACTTGAACAATTGCTTTTTTATATCCTGATTTATAACCCTCAATAAAAAATCTATATCTTTTTTTCTTTGGTTTAACATTTAAAACAAAAACTTTTTCAACATTAACCTTATAAATTTCTTCTATTGCTTTTTTTATCTGATTTTTATTCGCCTTTTTATCAACGCAAAAAACATATTTATTTTCATTCTGCAAATTTGTCGTCTTTTCTGTAATTACTGGAAATTTTATAATTTTATAAGGGTCAAACAAGTTTTCCTCCTTCTAAAAAATTTTTTAAGTTTTCATATAATGTCTCTTCAAAAATCACTTTATCGCTATTTAAAATTTCATAAGCATTAATCCTACTTATATATTCATATTTTGCATTTGGTAAATTTCTAATAGATAAAACAAAATTCTTTCTTTCATCTGCATTTTTAAATACAAACAACACCTTTTCCTTATCTAGGCCAATTTTTTTCAAAAATTCACTAAATATTTTTGTTTTTGGAGTTGCTAAACTTTCTGCTTTTAAAAAAAGAATGTTATTTTCAAGAATTTTATCTTTTATAGATTCAAAAAGTGCTTTCCTTCTTACCTTTTTTGGCAAATTTATATAATAATCCCTTGGTTTTGGCCCAAATGCTATTCCTCCATGTCTCCATATTGGATTTCTTATTGACCCAACTCTTGCCCTTCCAGTCCCTTTCTGTCTCCATGGCTTTCTTCCTCCACCACTTACCTCACCTCTTGTTTTAGTTGAGGAAGTTCCATGTCTTTGATTTGCAAGATAACCGACAACATAATAATATAAAACATCCTTATTTACCGGTTCTTTCAAAACATCATCACTGATTTCTCTTTCACCTACTAATTTCCCTTCAATATCATAAACATTAACCTTAACCATTTTTTACCTTCTTTTTTACTGCTTTTTTTATTATAATATATGAATTTGATGGACCAGGAACAGAACCTTTTATCATAATAATATTTTCATCTTTTAAAATTTTAAATATCTGCAAATTCTGAATAGTTACATTTTCATTTCCCATATGACCAGCCATTCTTCTTCCTTTTATAACTCTTTGAGGTGCAGTTGGACCAATTGAACCAGGCGCTCTATGAGACATAGAACCATGAGATGCAGGACCTCCATGAAATTTGTGTCTTTTTACAACTCCCTGAAAACCTTTGCCTATTGACTTACCTCTCACATCAACATAATCTCCTTCTTTAAAAATATTAATTGAAATTTTATCTCCAATTTTGTAATTTTTAATCTCTTCTTCATTTAAAACCCTGAATTCTTTTAAAATTTTTAAAGGTGGTAAGTTTCTCTTTTTCAAATATCCAATTTTTGGTTTATTCAATTTTTTCTCCTCAACTTCTTCAAACCCAAGTTTAACAGCACAATAACCATCTTTATCAGGTGTTTTTAAATCAACAACATATCCCTCCTTATATTCAATTAAAGTAACAGGCACCACTTTACCATCTTCAGTAAAAATTTGTGTCATTTTTAATTTCTTACCAATAATTCCAATTCCCATTTTTAAATTTCCTTCATTTCAACTTCAACACCTGCAGGTAAACTTAATTTACTTAATGCATCAACTGTCCTTGGTGTAGGTTCAAATATTTCAATCAATCTTTTATGAATTTTCATTTCAAATTGTTCTCTACTTTTTTTATTTACATGTGGAGACCTTAAAACAGTAAAAATCTCCCTTTTTGTTGGTAAAGGTATAGGTCCGGCAATTCTAACACCTGTACCTTTCGCAATTTCTATAATTTCTTTAACCGATTTATCAAGCAATCTATGGTCAAAAGATTTTAATTTAATTCTTATTTTTTTTGTATCCATTTTCATAAAATTATAATTATACTTTCTTTAAAATTTTTTGTCAATTTTTACTCAATTATTTCAGTTACAGCACCTGCACCAACAGTTTTACCACCTTCCCTTATTGCAAATCTCTGCCCTTTCTCAAGTGCTACTGGATATATTAACTTTATCTCCATCTCTAAATTATCTCCAGGCATAACCATCTCTATCCCTTCAGGCAATCTTATCTCTCCTGTAACATCTGTAGTCCTTATGTAAAACTGAGGCCTATATCCACTGAAAAATGGAGTGTGTCTTCCCCCTTCCTCCTTCTTTAATACATATACCTGAGCCTTAAAATGTGTATGTGGTGTTATACTCCCAGGTGCTGCTACTACCATACCTCTCTCTACCTCATCCTTCTCTATACCCCTTAATAATATACCTACATTGTCTCCTGCTACCCCTTCATCTAACTCCTTCCTAAACATCTCAAGACCTGTAACTACACTCCTCTTTATATCATGACTTAATCCTATTATCTCTACCTCATCCCCTATCTTTACCTTACCCCTCTCTATCCTACCTGTCGCTACTGTGCCTCTCCCTGTTATACTGAATACATCCTCTACTGCAAGTAAAAATGGCTTGTCTATTACCCTTACTGGCTCCGGTATATAATTGTCAACCGCATCCATTAATTCCCATATCCTACCACACCAATCACACCCCCTCTTACCACACCCACACTCCAATACCTTTAATGCACTACCCTTTATTATAGGAACTTTATCCCCATCAAATCCATACTTTGTCAATAACTCCCTTACCTCTAATTCAACAAGCTCTACAAGCTCACTATCCTCTACCATGTCCATCTTATTCATAAATACTACTATAGAAGGAACATCTACTTGCCTGGCAAGCAATATATGCTCCCTTGTCTGTGGCATAGGACCATCTGCCGCACTTACTACAAGGATTGCTCCATCCATCTGCGCTGCTCCTGTTATCATGTTCTTTATATAATCAGCATGCCCAGGACAATCTATATGCGCATAATGACGCTTATCTGTCTCATACTCTATATGCGCTATGTTTATAGTTAAACCACGCTCCCTCTCCTCAGGCGCTTTGTCTATCTCCTCATATTTTGTAAATTTCGCCTTCTTCTCTTTCTCTAATACTAATGTTATAGCACTTGTTAATGTGGTTTTGCCATGGTCTACATGCCCAATTGTCCCTATATTCACATGCGGCTTTGTCCTTACAAATTTCTCCTTCGCCATTTTCTCCTCCTTTTTGTTATAAGATACCTATGCCAACTATTTTTTTAAAATCCTCTTCATTTAAAACTTCATAATATAGTGGTTCTATTATAAAACTTCCTCTTCCCTGTGTCAAAGACCTTAAAATTGTAGAATATCCAAATACATTCTTAAGAGGGACATTTCCATTTATAATAGCAATATTTCCATGGACTTCAATACTAATAACTTTTCCATTTCTCATATTAAAATCACTTATAACTTCACCAAGAAACTCCTCTGGTGTCAATATTTCAATTCTCATAATTGGCTGAAGAATACAAGGATTACCATTTTTATAAGCATTTTTAAAAGCAATAGTGGAAGCGACTTTATATCCAAAAGATGTTGATGTTTCAGGATTAAAAATTGCATCCACGAGAAAAACTTTTATATCAATAATAGGAAAACCATAAATCCCAACCTCAAGAGATTCTTTAACTCCTTCTTCAACACTTTCAACAAACTCAAGAGGCAATTTTGATTTATCAACAGTATTAAAAAATTTAAATTTTTCTCCTTTCTTTCCTGGTTCAAGTTTAAGAACAACATATCCATAATTAATTTTATCTCCAACTGTATTTAAAAACTCTCCAACTCCCTCACAGGTATTTGTAATTGTTTCTCTATAAGCAACTTCAACTTTTCCAAGACGAACAGGTATTTTATATTCTCTTTTTATTCTTTCAGCAACAACATCTATATGAAGTTCTCCCATTCCCATTAAAATTATCTGACCTGTTTCTTCGTCTATTTTCATCTGTAATGTTGGGTCTTCTTCAAGTATTTTGTTCAATGTATCATAAAGTTTTTGATAATCACTTTTGGTAACTGGCTCAATCGCTGAATAAATAACTGGTTCTGGAAAATTTATTGATTCATAAATAATGGGGAAATCTTCATCACTTAAAGTATCACCTGTAAATGTATCCTTCAATCCAATAATTCCAACTATATCTCCTGCAATTGCAAATTCTTTATTAAAATATCTGTTGGCATGAATTTCAAGAATTTTCAAAATTTTTTCCTTTCTGTTTCTTGAGGAATTTAAAACCCTATCCCCTTTCTTTATTTTACCTGAATATATCCTTGTATAAAGGATTTTTCCAAGATGTATATCATTATATATTTTAAAAACAAGTCCTGAAAATTTTTCCTCAACAACTGGTCTTCTTTTTTCTTTTTTACCTGTTACTGGATTTTCCCCAAAAATTTCGCCTCTATCACAAGGAGATGGAAGATAATTACAGATTGCATCAAGAAGTAAAAGAACTCCTTTATTTTTCAAAGATGAACCACAAAATGCAGGAAAAAATTTTTTAGAAAGTGTTCCTTTTCTTATTGCTTTTTTTAAAATTTGAGTTGATATTTCTTCTTCATTTAGATATTTTTCCATGATTTCTTCATCTATTTCAGCAAGTTGTTCAATTAAAATATTTCTGTAATTTTTAAATTCTTCAATATATTCTTCTTCTATCTCCTTTATTTCTGCCTCTGTCTCAAATTCAGAATTATAAATTATCTGTTTTCCTTCAACAATGTCTATTAAGCCAGTAAAATTATCCTCTTTCCCTATTGGAAGAACAAGAATTAAAACTTTTGACCCAAGTTTTTTTTCAATATCCTCAACAACTCTAAAAAAATCAGCACCAATTCTATCCATTTTGTTTATATAAATAATCCTCGGTATATTATATTTTTCACTCTGGCGCCAAACTGTTTCTGATTGAGGTTGAACTCCTGCAACTGCACAGAAAATTCCAATCGCACCATCAAGAACTCTTAAAGACCTCTCAACTTCAACTGTGAAATCAACATGACCAGGGGTATCAATTATATTTATCCTATATCCATTCCAGTAACAAGTTGTGGCTGCAGAAGTTATAGTTATCCCCCTTTCTTTTTCCTGATCCATCCAGTCCATAACAGCAGTTCCTTCATCAACATTTCCAATTTTATATATCTTACCAGTATAATAAAGAATTCTCTCTGTTGTTGTTGTCTTTCCTGCATCAATATGAGCAATAATACCTATATTTCTTACTTTTTCAATCATTATTTAATCTCCTAAAAGATTACCATCTATAATGAGCAAATGCTCTATTGGATTCAGCCATCTTGTGGGTATCTTCTTTCTTTTTTACACTTGGACCTTCTCCTTTTGCTGCTTCAATAATTTCATCTGCCAATCTTTCAGCCATTGGTTTTCCTTTTCTTGCTCTTGCTGATTCTACAATCCATCTTATAGCAAGGGATAAACTTCTATTTGGAGGGACTTCCATTGGTATCTGATAAGTCGCACCACCAACTCTTCTTGGTCTTACTTCAAGTTTTGGTTTAACATTGTTTAAGGCCTTTTTAAATAAAGAAAGTGGGTCATTTTTTGTTCTTTCTTTAATTTTTTCCATTGCTGTGTAAAATATCTTGTAGGCAAGTGATTTTTTTCCATCCCACATTAATTTATTGACAAATTTTGCAACTTCATAATCGTTATATTTTGGGTCTGGTTTTATTTCTCTTTTTTCTGCTCTTTTTCTCCTTGGCATTTTCTAACCCTCCTTCTTTCCTTCTTTTGGTTTTTTTGTGCCATACCTTGAACGAGATTTTTTTCTATTTTCAACCCCACTTGCATCATATACACCTCTAACTATATGATATTTCACTCCAGGTAAGTCCTTTACCCTTCCACCTCTTACAAGAACTATTGAATGCTCCTGTAAATTATGACCTATACCAGGAATGTACGCAATAACTTCTTTTCCATTTGTCAGACGGACCTTTGCTATTTTTCTCAATGCAGAATTCGGTTTTTTGGGAGTCATAGTTCTAACATATAAGCAAACACCTTTTTTAAAAGGATTTTTTTCAAGTGCTGTTGATTTTGATTTTCTCTTTTTTGGTTTTCTTCCTTTTTTTAACAACTGATTTATTGTTGGCATTGTCTACCTCCTTATCTGTAATATTCATAAAGTTTTTGTGTATTCATAAACTTTTTCCTTCTCTTCTTTTTTCTTTGCAAAAACACCTGTTCCAGCAGGTATTAACCTTCCAAGTATAACATTTTCCTTTAATCCATATAGATAATCTTCTGAACCTAAAATTGCAGCATCTGTAAGAACCCTCATTGTTTCCTGGAATGAAGCAGCAGAAATAAAACTCTCACTACTTAAAGCGACTTTTGTAATACCAAGAACAAGTGGTTTAAATGTTGCTGGTTTTTTACCTTTTGGAAGAGAATTGTTTATTTTCTGAATTTCGCTTCTGTCTATTTCTTCTCCTTCAAGTAAATAAGTATCTCCAGGGTCTTCAACTCTTACCTTTGATAACATCTGCTTGATAATTATTTCAATATGTTTATCATTTACTTTAACACCTTCAACCCTGTAAACTTTCTGAATTTCATTTAAAAGATACTCCATAACCTTCTTTTCTCCCTGAATCCTTAATATATCATTCAGTGATTCAAAACCATCTGTTAATTTTGTCCCTGCAAGAACATAGTCATTATTACTTACTGTAAGTGTTCTTCCATATGGAATAAGATATTCTTTTTCTGTCTTTGTTTCAGGATTTGTAATTATAACTTTTTTACCACCTTTTTCAACTTCAATCTTTACAAATCCATCTATTTCAGCAAGTATTGCTGGGACTTTTGGAGTCCTCGCTTCAAAAAGATCAGAAACCCTCGGCAGACCACCTGTAATATCCTGGACCCTTCCAACTGTTCTCAATGTTTTTGCAACTATATCGCCTTTATAAACTCTTTCACCCTCATTTACAGTTATATGGGCTCCTACAGGAACATAATATCTTCCAATTTCTTTTCCAGTTTCATCAACAACTGCAATCTGAGGTTCAATTTCTTCTTTATGAGGAATTACAATAATTCTTCTTGTTTTTGTATTTGGGTCTATCTCTTCTTTTGCTGTCTTATCAATCTCTATATTTTTATATTTAACTATACCTTCTTTGTCAACTATAACTGGAATTGAATAAGGATCCCATTGTGCAATAACCTGATTCTTTTTAACAAAACTTCCATCTTCAAATTCAATTATAGAACCAACTCTCAAAGTATATCTTTCAATCTCTCTATCCCTTTCATCAACTATTGCAATGCTTCCCTCCCTTTGATAGACAACATTTTTACCTTCTTTATTTTTTACAACTTTTAAGTCCTCAAGGTATTTAATTATTCCATCTATCTTTGCCCTTATTGAAGAAGGACCAACCCCTCTTGAAGCAGCTCCACCTGTATGGAATGTTCTTAAAGTTAACTGTGTTCCAGGTTCTCCAATTGATTGAGCTGCTATAATTCCAACTGCTTCTCCAATATTTATAAGTTTTCTTTTTGAAAGGTCCCATCCATAACATTTAGCACATACACCTCTTTCTGCCTTACATGTCAATACACTTCTTATCCTTATTCTATGTATTCCAGCATCAATAATTTTTTCTGCTTTTTCCTCATCTATAACTTGGCCGCTTTCAACAATAACTTGGTCTGTTATTACATCAACAACATTATCAAGTGCAACCCTTCCAATAATCCTTTCCTTTAATGATATTATTTCTTCATCTCCTTCTACTAATGGACTTGCATATATACCTTCAACTGTTCCACAATCATATTCTGTAATTATTACAGAATGGGCAACATCCACCAGTCTTCTACTTAAATATCCTGCATCTGATGTTTTCAATGCAGTATCAACAAGCCCTTTTCTTCCTCCATGAACTGAAATAAAGTATTCAAGAACAGAAAGACCCTCCCTAAAGTTTGAAACAACTGGATTTTCAATTATTTCTCCAATTCCTCCTGTTAATTTTCTCGTAGGTCTTATCATAAGTCCTCTCATTCCCATTAATTGTGCTACCTGAGTTTTATTTCCCCTTGCACCTGAACTTACCATCAAATATATAGGATTGATTCTGAAAGGTTTTATAGAAGTGTCATTCTTTATTGTATTCATAACACTTTCTGTCAGGTCATTTGTAACTGATGTCCATATATCAATTTTTCTATTATATCTTTCTCCTTCAGAAATTATTCCTTTCCTATAAAGTTTTTCTATTTTTTCAACTTGGTCTTTTGCCTCTTCAATTAATTTCCACTTTATTTCAGGAATTACAAGGTCATCAATACCAATTGTGATTCCACTTATAGTTGCATAATAAAATCCAAGTTCCTTGCAGGCATCAAGAAATTCAACAGTTTTTTCATAACCACATTTTATAAAGATTTCTTCTATAAGTTTTTCAAGACCAGTTGATTCAAATAAATTGTTTTTAAATTGTATTTCTGGAGGAATTATCTCATTGAATATAATTCTTCCAACAGTTGTTGTAATAATTTTACCTGTTTCGTCCTTAACTTTTATAGGTCTATGGAGTTCTACTTCCCCAATATAATTTAAGTATTTTGCTTCATCAAAACTGGAAATAAATTTTGGATATTCTTCTTCATTGCTCATATATGTAAGATAGGCACAACCCATAACTATATCTCTTGTTGGAGTAACTACTGGTCTTCCGTTTGCAGGTGAGAGTATATGGGTTGTTGCCTTCATTAAAAGTTCTGCTTCAAGTATTGCTTCAGGTGTTAAAGGAACATGTATACTCATTGTATCTCCATCAAAATCCGCATTATAAGCAGGACAGACAAGAGGATGAATTGCAATCACATTCCCTTCTATTAATCTTGGATCAAATGCCTGAATGCTCAACCTGTGTAAAGTTGGCTGTCTATTTAAAAGAACTGGGTGATTTTTAATTACCTTCTCAAGTATTTCCCAAATTTCAGGCCTATTTTCTCTGATTGCTTTCTTTGCACTACCAAGAGTATGGAAATATTCTTTCTTCCTGAATTCTCTTAATACAAATGGACTGAAAAGTTCAAGAGCCATCTCCTTCGGTATTCCGCATTCATTTAATTTTAAATTTGGGTCAACTACAATAACCGCTCTTCCTGAATAATCAACTCTCTTACCAAGTAGATTCTGTCTAAATCTTCCATACTTTCCTCTTAATGCATCTGCAAGTGATTTCAATGGTCTTTTCCCTTTACCCAAAACAGGCATTCCATGTCTTCCATTATCCATTAAAGCATCAACTGCTTCCTGAAGTAATCTTTTTTCATTTCTTATAATAATGTCTGGTGTTTGTAATTTTATGAGTTTTTTAAGACGATTATTTCTATTAATAACTCTCTGATAAAGGTCATTTAAATCAGAAGCAACAAACCTTCCACCATCTAAAGGTAAAAGAGGTCTTAAATCAGGTGGAATTACAGGTATTATATCTGTAACAAGATACTCTGGCTTTATCTGGGTTTTTATAAGCCCCTGAACCATTCTTAATTTTTTAATAAGTTCTTTCTTTTCTTCAAAACCCTTTTTCTTTTTAAGTTCATTTTTTATTTCTTCTTCCATCTTTACAAGGTCAATCTTTTTCAAAAGTTCCTGAATACCACAAGCACCTATTCCAACTTTAAACTTACTCCCATATTTTTCAAGATACTCTTGATATTCTTCTTCTTTTAAAAGCATTTTTTCTTTCAGTTCAGGAATGTTTCCAGGGTCTATAACAATATATCTTTCATAATAAATAACAAGTTCAAGTTCTGCTTGAGAAAGACCTAAAAGGAGTCCAAGCCAGTTAGAAGTACTTTTAAATAACCATACATAAGAAACAGGTGTGGCAAGTTCAATATGTCCCATCCTTTCCCTTCTGACCTTTTTTGAAGTAACTTCAACACCACATCTATCACAAATTAATCCTTTATATCTCATTTTTTTATACTTTCCACATGCACATTCATAATCCCTTTCAGGTCCAAATATCTTTTCACAGAAAAGTCCATCTCTTTCAGGTCTTAATGTTCTATAATTTAATGTTTCTGCTTTTTTCACCTCTCCGTATGACCAGGAACGAATAACAGTCGGAGAAGCAACCCTGATAGTAACAACATCCTTCTCTTCATCTCCAAATTTTCTCTTTTCTATTCTTAAATCAAAACCAAGCCCCTGCAATTCTTTCTTAAGAACTTTAAATGACTCAGGGATATTTTCTCCTTCATAATCAAGTCCTTTAGCAATTGCCTCATACATTTGTTTTCTACCATCAGTATCATCACTTTTAACCGTTAACATTTCCCTTAAAGTATAACTTGCACCATATCCCTCAAGAGCCCATACCTCCATCTCTCCAAACCTCTGTCCTCCAAACTGAGCCCTTCCACCAAGTGGTTGCTGTGTTATTAAAGAATAGGAACCAGTACATCTTGCATGAATTTTTTCATCTGCAAGATGAATTAATTTCATCATATACATATAACCACAAGTTACTGGCTGGTAAAATGGTTCTCCTGTTTGACCATCAAAGAGAATTGTCTTACCTGTATCAGAAAGCCCTGCTTCTTTCAATAACTGTTTTATTTCCAGTTCCTTCAATCCCTGAAAAACAGGGACCTCAAGTTTATATCCAAGTGTTTTTAAAGCCCATCCAAGATGTGTTTCAAGAATCTGTCCAACATTCATTCTTGAAGGCACTCCAAGAGGATTTAAAACTATATCAACTGGTGTTCCATCCTCAAGAAATGGCATGTCTTCTTCAGGTAAAATCTTTGCAACAACTCCTTTATTTCCATGTCTTCCACTCATCTTATCACCAACAGATATTTTCTTTTTAATGGCAATTTCAACAACAATCTTAACTTTTACATCTGGAGGGAGTTCATAACCTTTAGTTACTTTTGCTTCCTCTTCCTTGCGCTGAATTTCAATCTTTTCAATTTCTTTTTTCCCAATATCTATTATCTTTCTCAAATCCTCTCTTACTTTATCGTCAACTTTATTAAGTAATTTCTCCCAGGAATTCACACTTGGTGTGACTTTCTGCTTTATATTTCTGTTTTCAAGGAATCTTTTAATTTCATCTGTAATAATCTGTTTAACAATTTTTTCCTTCTTTTTATAATTTGCCTGAATCTTACTAATCTCTTTCTTTATTTCTTCTTCATTTAAATCTCTTCTTTCATATTTTCTCACATTAATAACAACACCTTTTATTCCTGGAGGAACTTTCTCAGATGTATTCAAAACATTCTTTGATTTTTCCCCAAAAATTACCCTTAAAAGTTTTTCTTCTGGAGTTAATTCTGCCTCTGCTCTCGGAGTGATTTTCCCTACAAGAATATCATCTGGTTCAACTTCAGTTCCAATTTTAACAATACCATCTTTATCAAGATTTGCAAGTTTTTCTTCTGGAACTCCTGGAAGGTCTGCTGTTATTTCTTCAGGTCCAAGTTCTGTCTCTCTTGCTTCAACTTCAAACTCTTTTATATGAATTGAAGTGAAAACATCATCCTTAACCAATCTTTCACTTATTAAAATAGCATCCTCATAATTATAACCATGCCATGGCATAAAAGCAATCAAAACATTCCTTCCAAGGGCAAGTTCCCCTTCCTTTGAAATTGCAAATCCATCTGTAAGATACTGACCCTTTTTAACTTTATCTCCAATATCTACAATAGGTCTCTGGTGAAAACATGTATCCTGATTTGTCTTTTTGAATTTTTTAAGATAATAAACATCCTTTTCTTCCCAGGGAAAAATACCTGGATTTTCTCTTTTAACAACAATCTTTTCAGCATCAACATACTCAACAATACCATCATTTTTTGCTTTAATAACAGCACCTGAATCCCTCACAACATACTTTTCCATTCCAGTTTTTACAATTGGAGATTCAGGTTTAATTAATGGAACTGCCTGTCTCTGCATATTAGAACCCATAAGTGCTCTATTTGAATCATCATGTTCAAGGAATGGTATTAAAGAAGCACTTACACTAACTATCTGAACTGGAGAGACGCCAATATATTGAATATCTTTCTTATTTACTTCAGTAAAATTACCTTCTTTTCCTCTAACAATAACACTTTCAGGAATTATTTCCCCTGTTTTTTCATCATAAGGAACATCAGAAGGCGCAATATTATATTTTTCTTCATCATAAGCACTTAAATATTCAATTTTATCCTTTTTAACAAATCCATTTTCAACTTTATAATATGGAGTTCTCAAAAATCCAAGTTCATCCACTTTTGCATAACAAGTTAAAGAATTTATAAGACCAATATTGGCTCCTTCAGGTGTTTCTATTGGACAGATTTTACCAAAATGAGTATAATGAACATCTCTTACTTCAAACCCTGCTCTTTTTCTTTCCTTTATTCCACCTTCTCCAACAGCAGTAACCCTCCTTTTATGTGTTATTTCTGCAAGTGGATTTGTTTTGTCAAGAAACTGTGAAAGCTGGTTCCTTGCAAAAAAGTCATGTATGATATTTACAAAAAATCTGTGATTTATAAATTCTTGAGGTAAAACATCCTGTAAATGTGTCCTATCAATGATTGCCATCTTTTCTTTACAGTATTTTGCAACTCTAACAAGTCCTTCATAAACATGCTCTTTAATAATTTCTGCAGAAGTTCTAACTCTTTTATTTGCAAGATGGTCTATATCATCTGTCTCTCCTCCCTTTTTCTCATATAATTTCACAAGATATTTAATTATTTCAATTATATCCTCTTTTGTAAGATGCCTCTCTTTTCTATTCAAACCTAATTTCTTATTTATCTGAGACCTTCCTGCTTCGGAAAGGTCATATGTCTCATTTGTAAAGAATAAAGAATTAAAAAATCTCTCTGCCTCTCTAATAATCAAAGGATAGCCAGGTCTTAACTCTGAATAAATATATTTCAAAGCATCTTCTCTATCTTTTGTTGTATCCTTCAAAAGAGTCGTTTTTATTATTGAATCATCCGGCATATTATTCTTATCTCCATATATTTCCTTTATGATTTCTTCTTCATTCATTCCAAGTGCTTTTAAAAATGTAGTTGCAAGAATTTTCTTTTTTCCAATTAATATATGTAAAGTTTCATGCTGGTCTATATAAATTTCAATCCACAGGCCTCTGGAAGGATAAACCTTTGCTGAATATAATGTTTTCTGTAAAATTTCCTCTTCTTCCTTGAAATAAACTCCTGGAGACCTTAAAAGTTGATTTACAATTGTTCTCTCAATTCCATTTATTATAAAACTACCATTTTCTGTCATAAAAGGAATTCCACCAATATATACTTCTTGTTCTTTAATTCCAATATTTTCTAAAGTTCCATCATCTTTTTTTCTATTTATCAGAAGTCTGAATTTAACTTTAATTTTCCCTTCATATGTAATATTTTCTTCAACACATTCTTCAACTGTATGGACAGGGTCTTCAATAGTATATGAAATATATTCAAGTTTCAAAAGCCCATCTTCACTTTCAACAGGAAAAACCTTTCTGAAAATTTCTTCAAGTCCAGTTACTTTTCTTTTTTCAGGTGGTATATCTTTTTGCAAAAAATCTTCATATGATTTTTTAACAATATATAACAAATCTGGTATTTCTATCATCTTTCCACCCCTTTAAAAAATTTACTTTATTTCTACTTCAGCTCCAATTGCCGCAAGTTTTTTCTTAATTTCTTCTGCTTCTTCTTTACTGACTTTTTCTTTTAACACCTTTGGCAATGATTCAACAAGGTCTTTTGCTTCCTTTAAACCAAGGTTGGTAATTGCTCTAACTTCTTTTATCGTCTGTATCTTATTTGAACCTGCTGATTTAAGAATAACATCAAAAGTCGTTTTTTCTTCAGTAGGTGCTGAGGAAGTTGGAGTAGAAGTTGGTGAAGCAGAAACTGCAAAAGGAGCAACCATACCACTTACTCCAAACTTTTCTTCAAGTTTTTTAGCAAGTTCAGCAACTTCAAGAACTGAAAGTTTTTCAATTTTTTCAACAATTTCATCAACAATATTTTTTTCTTCCATTTTATCTCTCCTTTCTTTCTTTTATCTGGTTCAAAATATTTACTATTTTTATCATAGGTGATTTAATTGAATTGACTAACCTTATAGATGGCATCTTTAATAAATATACAAGTTTTATCTCCAACTCTTTTCTACCTGGTAATTTACCTATTTCAAATATCTTATTTTTATCAATAATTTCACCTTTTAATAGCCCACCTCTAATTTCAAGTTTTGCTGTATCTTTTTGAAATTCAATTAATGATTTTATTATTTCTATCTCATTTTCCTGATTGCTCCATACAATAAAAGTTGGACCATTGATAAACTTACAAACTTCGTCTTTACTCAAATTTTTAAAAACAATATCAAGTAAATTATTTTTTACAACCATCATTTTCCCACCTGTATTTTTTATAGATTCTCTTATTTTTCTCATTTCAAAAACTGTCAATCCAGAAAAACTGCTTAAAATATTTATTTTACTATTTTTTAATTCTTCTGTCAAAATTTCAACAACCTCTTTTTTTCTTTCCCTTGTCCATTTAATCATTTCAAACCCCTTTTAAATCAAACAATACTTCTTATTTCCTGCATAACTTTATTCAAATCAAGTTTTACAGAAGGAGACATTGTTAAAGAAAGATGCATTGTTTTAATATATGTTCCTCTTACACCAGAAGGTTTTACACTCATAACGGATAAAATTGCGGCAAGAATATTTTCTTTTAGCATCTTGTTTGAAAAAGAGATTTTTCCACAGGGTATATGAATATTTCCATCCTTATCCATTTTAAAATCAACTTTACCTCTCTTTGCTTCTTTTACTGCATTTTCTACATTTTCTGTAACTGTGCCTGTTTTGGGATTTGGCATTAAACCTCTTGGACCGAGAATTTTACCAAGTGGTGCAACAACTTTCATCATATCAGGAGTGGCAATCACATAATCAAAATCAAGGTATCCATTCTTTATTTTTTCTGCAAGTTCGTTTCCACCAACAAAATCCGCACCAGCATCAAGTGCCTTTTTAGCATTTTCACCAGTAGCAAAAACAAGAACTTTTACTTTTTTTCCTGTTCCTGCTGGAAGAATAACTGAACCCCTTACAGGTTGCTGAAGTTTTTTCGGATCAATTCCAAGTTTTATTGCAAGTTCAACTGTTTCATCAAATTTTGTAGAATGAAGTCCTTTTAAAATTTCAATTGCTTCATCAATCGTATATGTTTTTGTCCTCTCAAGTTTTTCCATTAAAGCAGAAAATCTTTTTGACATAATTTCTCCTTTTTAATCAACAACCTCAACTCCCATACTTTTGCATGAACCTTCAATTATTTTTATTGCTTTTTCAAGGTCATTTGTATTTAAATCAGGCATCTTAATTTTTGCTATTTCTTCAAGTTGTTTTCTTGTTATTTTTGCAACCTTTTCCCTATTAGGTGCAGAAGAACCTTTAACAATTTTAACTGCTTTTTTTATCAATTCAGAAACAGGAGGAGTTTTTGTAAGAAAAGTAAAAGTCCTGTCTTCATAAATAGTTATAACTACTGGAATTGTTGTCCCTTCCTTCCCTTTTGTAAGATTATTAAATTGCTTACAGAATTCCATTATATTCACACCATGCTGACCAAGTGCAGGACCAACTGGTGGAGCAGGAGTTGCCTGTCCAGCGGGAATTTGTAATTTAACAACCGCTTTAATCTTTTTTTCCACAGCCATTTCTATTTCCCCTTTTAAGTTATCTTTTCAACCTGCCAGAAATTAAGTTCAAGCGAAGTTGCCCTTCCAAAAATGGAAACACTTACTTTCAATCTTTCTTTTTCAGGATAAACTTCTTCAACAACTCCAGTAAAATTTATAAAAGGACCATCAATTATTTCTATTCTGTCTCCAACTTTAAATTCAACCTTCGGAACCGGTTTACTTTGCCTTTCTTCAATTTCTTTCAATATCCTGTCAACTTCTTCTTTACTTAAAGGAACAGGTTTTTCTCCTGCTCCAAGAAATTTTAAAATCCCTGGTGTTGTTCTTATTCTGTACCATATTATTTCATTATCTTCATTCTCATCAAGTTCAATCAACATATATCCTGGCCAAAATCTTCTACTTTTCACCTTTTTTTCACCCTTTTCAACTTCTGCAACATCTTCTTTTGGAATAATAATCTGGGTTATTCTTTTTTTGTCGCTATTAATTCTATTTTCAATCAATTTTCTTATTTTATCTTCCTGACCAGTTCTTACATGTAATATATACCATTTTCCCATTATTCACCTCAGTATTAAACTTATCAGTTTTGAAAAAATTACATCAACTATCCCAAAATAAATTGCCATAATAATCATGAAAAGCACAATTACTAATGTCTGAACTTTTAAAACTTTTTTTTCAGGCCATGTGACCTTTTTTAACTCTGCTTTGACCTCATAAATATAATTTTTTAATTTATCTATCATAAATACTTTTTTTATAGCAGGCCTGGGAGGATTCGAACCTCCAACCTACGGATTTGGAGTCCGCCGCTCTTCCAGTTAGAGCTACAGGCCTATTATAAAATATTTTAAAGTAAAAAAATTATACTCTCTTTTTAAAATTCTGTCAAGTCATCCCAATTTTTGTAAATATCTACTAAACCCTGTTAGTTCTCTTCTCTTTTTATATTATACCACATTCTTAAGTTTTTTTCTTAAAGGGGTTTAAACCCCTTTAAAATCCCCAAAAG
>JBMFMQ010000003.1:0-32774 GCA_049970595.1 Candidatus Ratteibacteria bacterium
ATACTTGCAAGGAATGATAATTTTTCTCCATAAATATCTTTAAGTAGAATAAAAAATAAGAGACAACAACCTATATGCAAAAAGATATTTAAAAGATGGTAAGGTATTGGATTTAATTTAAAGATTTTATAGACAAGGGAATAAAAAATCATTTGCATTGGTCTGTAAAAATTAGAAATATTTCCATAAATATCTGTTTTAAAAATTTTCAAAAGGAATTTGAAGTTTTTTATGTATGGATTTTCCACAATTAAAGAGATATCATCCCAGATAAAGGGATTAAAAAGAGAATTTAAGTAAATACAAAAAAGAAAAAGTAAATATTTACTGAACCCCATTAGTTATTTTATCTTTTTTTATATTATATCACATTCCTATAGTTCTTACTTAAAGGAGTTTAAACCATAAAAGAGATTGACTTAACAACACCTGAACTGAAATCCTTTATAAACAAGGAAATTTGAAAAGTAGAAAAATATTGACAAAAATGAAAATATATGGTATTATAGATAAAAAGGAATAAAAAATGGGAAATAAAAATGCTCTCTCTTTCTCTTGTAGTTGTTATTTAAAAAATAAAAAATCCTTCCTTTTAAAATTCTATTTTTTTATTTTGTTATGCCAGAATATTGATTTTTTTAAAATTTAAAGGAGGTGATGTGATATGAGGGTAGAAAAGTAGGAAAAATGTAAGTTAAAAAAGAAATAATAAAAGAAAGGAGGAAAAATAAAATGGGAAGAAAAATAAAAAAATCTGGGTTCACATTAATAGAGTTGTTGGTAGTAGTTGCTATCATTGCTATTCTTGCAGCGATGCTACTACCAGCATTAAGTAAAGCGCGAGAAAGGGCTAGACAAGCAGTATGTATAAGTAATTTAAAACAGATATGGCATGCTTTGACTATGTACACTGAGGACCATGATGGCTGGTTTTTACCTGTTAATCCTCCCTATCCTCAGTACTGGGGAGGTGTTGTATCATTAAGACCATGGTTTGAACTGCTTGGAAAATGGGGCAGATATTCTATTTTAGATTATGGTGTTTATTTAGGTGCTCCCGGAAGTAGTTATAGTAGAGGTGGTAAAACTTTGTTCTGCCCGAGTGAAAAAAGGCAATTTACTTATACTCATTATGCAATTAATCAATGGCTTGTTGGTAGGTATACCACGAGTGGTGAGGGGTTTGTTCCTGATCCAACTTATGGTCCATACTTAAAAAAAATAAATAAAGTGAGAAATCAATCTGTTGCAATATGGGTAGTGGATAATGGTGTTCCTTCAGCGGATTCTATTACTTATTTTTATGCCCAACCATATACTTACGCTTACAATAATTTCAGACATATGAATGAAAGTTGTAATATTCTTTATGTTGATGGACATGTTGAAGCAAAAACAAAACGGGATATGGGGCTTCCTAATGGTGGTGCTACAAGTATTCCTTTAAGAAGAGGTTTTGTGTTGCCAGATGGTAGTTATAATCCATAAAAAAAAGGAGGGAGTATGTTTAAAAAAGCAGGAATTTTTTTGTCTTTTCTTACTTTTTTATGTTTTGGAGAGAGTAAACTTGTTTTTCATCTATCTTTTGATAATGAACAGGTAAATGATGTTTCTGGAAATATAAAAGGAGAGGTAAAGGGAGGGAGATTTGTAGAAGGAAAGATTGGAAAGGGTATATATTTTGATGGAAAAGAGAGGGAAGCAGAATGTATAATTTTTAAAGATTTAGCAAAAGATAGATTTTTTCAGGACTTTGAAGGAGGGCCTTTTACAATAAGTGTATGGATAAAGCCAGATTCAACAAAAGAATATAATAAACAGCAGGAGATTTTAAATACAGCAAGTGATATAGGACCTGGATGGCGACTTACATATACATGGAGAATGATTATATTTAGGACAGGAACAGGAAAAAGGGATGAACAGGGGAAAGGAGAATACTGGGAAGTTACAACAAATCCGAGTATAGATAAGGTAAAACCTGATGAATGGAACCATATAGTTGTTGTCAGGAATGAGGAAGGAGTTTTATCATTGTATCTAAATGGTAAAAAAGTTGCAGAAAGTGAAAAGAAGTTTGATATTATACCATCAAATAGATTTTTAACAGTAGGTGCTTATATAGGAGGATATGCATATGGATTTAAAGGGGTTATAGATGAGGTAAAGATATATAAAGGTGCATTAAGTCCAGAGGAGATTTTGAAAGAATATGAAGTAGAGGGAAAGAAAATTAAACTTGATGGAAAACTTGATGAAGATATATGGAAAAAAGGTAAAGTATTCACAAATTTCAAATTAATTAATACAGATAATTTTGCGCCTGTCCAGACAAAAGTTATATTCAGTTATGATATAGACAATCTTTATTTTGCATTTATATGTGATGAACCAGATATTGCAAAATTAAAAAATGAAATAAAAGAAAATTCATTGAGAGTTTACAGAGATGATAGTATTGAAATAATGATAGATGCTGATAACAATAAAGGTGATTATTACCATTTTTTATTCAATCCTTCTGGCTTTTATGGTGTTGAATTCAGAACTCAAAGTGGATTTGTAGGTTCAGAGGTAAAGGGTTTTAAATTATTTACAGGCACAGATATAGCAAAGGATAGATGGATAGTTGAAATAGTTATTCCCTATTCTTCTTTAACACTTGAAAGAATAAAAAATGATATATCATTAAATTTTGCAAGGAATAGAAGGGTTGATTTATCCTCAATACAGGAAAGTTCAATAGCAGAAAAAGGACAGTTTCATAATCCATTTGTTTTTATACCTTTAAAACTTGAAAATATTGATTTGTCATTATATGCAGTTGAGATGAAAGATATAGAATTTGTAGAAACAGAAAAAAAAGATGAAAAAATAAATGTGAAATTAAAAGGAAAAATAAAAAACCTGACAGATAAAGAGAAAGACCTTGAAATAGAGATATATGAAGGACAACTGGGTATTTTAGGAAAGACAAATTTACAGATTTTGCCTGAAAAAGGGGGAGAATTTTTCTTGAATATAATAGTTCCAGAACCAAAGGAATATAATTTTACAATAGATATAAAGGAAAGAGGCAAAAAGATTTATAGTGGAAATTTTCCAGTAAAGGTTTCATATATACCGATTTCACTTGAATTATTAAAACCAGTTTACAGAAATTCTATATATCCGACACAGAAGATAGATGAGATAGTATTAAATGTAAAAGTTGGACTGAAAGATGATGAAATGAAAGGAATTGATGAGGAAATTTTAATTGTTGATAAAGAGGGAAAGGAAATAGTGAAAAAATCAATTAAACCAGAAAAAGAGACAGATATCACATTAAAAATACTGCAGTTGAAAGAAGGGGAGTATAAAATAGTTGGTAGATTAAAAAAAGAAAAAAATGTAGTTTATGAGACAGGAATTCCACTCTACATATTACCAAAACCAAAAGGTAATGAGGTTTATATAGATGAAAATTTAAATCTTGTATTAAATGGAAAACCTATAATGCCGGTGATATGGTGGGGTGGTTCTCCTTACCAGGAAATAGCAAAGACAGGAGCAGATGGAATTATTGTTGGTGTAGGAGACCTTGATAGTTTAAAAGAGTTAGGGTTATATGGAGAAGTTATGCTTTTATGGGGAAGTGAGCAGAAAAAATATTTTGAAGGGCAAGATACATTATCAGAAGAAGCAGTAAAGGTAATAACAGAAAAGATAAATTCGGTTAAAGACCATCCAGCATTATTATTCTATTATTTAACAGATGAACCAGAGGTAAGAAGTTTAAGTGCCAATCTTTTAAAAGAGGTTTATGAACTTATAAAAAGATTAGACCCATACCATCCTGTGCAGATAACAAATGATACAGTTAAAGGAATAGAAACATATATAGAATGTGCTGATATGTTTCTCCCAGACCCTTATGTTTGTCCTCTCGTTGATGGTAGTTTAACAAGACCGATGACATATATAATTCCTTTTATGGAAGAAATAAAAAAGGCAGGGAAGAAGAGAAAATTTGTAGGTATAACTCCTCAGGTATTTGATTATGGGAAGGTATATGCAAGCCGTCCTCCATATTCAACAAGAAATAACAGGGCTCCAACCTTTGTAGAAGAAAGATGTATGAATTATCTTGCAATTATTTATGGAGCAAAGGGATTTAATTATTATGTATACGGGAAAAGAGAAGAAGGGCACTGGGGAGCAGTAAATATCCCTGATCTAAGAGTTGGTATGCCATATTTAATAAAAGAGAAAAAAGCATTAAGTGATGTTATATTACTGGGTAAAGATGTAAAAGAAAAAGTTAATATTGAGGATAAAAAAATACATTATACAGTAAGACAATATAAAGGAAAGACATATATAATAGCAGTAAATGTAGAACCTGTTGAAGTAAATGCAGAGATAAAATTGCTGGAAAATATAAAAGAATTAAAAGTAATATCAGAGAAAAGAAAAATAAATGTAAATGATGGGAAATTTTTAGATATATTTAAACCTTACGATGTTCATATATATACAGATGACCTCAAATTCCAGGATGTAATTGATTTAAAAATGGTTGAAGGAGAGATAAAAAAGGAAGGTGGGTGGTTTACATATCAATATAAAAAATGAAATATCTTAAAATTGGTTGTTTTAAAACAGATATAACTCCACCCGTTGGATACTTACTTACTGGACATATTGCAAGAAATAAACCTTCTCAAAAAATTCATGACCCTCTATATTTAAAGTGTTTATCCATTTCTAATAAAAGAGATAGAATTTTTGTTATCACTGCTGATTTAATCTACTTTTCCTCAAAGTTTGTAAAATCGGTTAAAGGCATGATTTATAAAAAATTTAAAATTCATCCTTCAAAGATTTTAATGTGTGCTTCACATACACATACAGGGCCAATTATGGAAGATACATATTATTATTCAGAAAAACCATTACCTGATTATCTCTCACTTTTGAAGAAAAAGATTTTAGGTGGGATAATACATTGTTTGAATGATGAAGAAGATGGAATTGTTAAATTTGGGAAAGGGAATATAAATATAGGTATTGTTAATAGAAGAAAAAGGACAGAAGAAGGGATAAAGATGTTACCTAATTTTGAAGGGCCTATTGATGATGAAGTTAGTGTTATAAAGATTGATAAAAAAGATGGAAGTCCAAAAGTTATATTTTTTAATTATTCCTGTCATCCAACAATTCTTTCAACAGATATATATGAGATTTCAGCAGATTACCCAGGAGTTGCACAAAGAGAAATTGAAAGTTTTTATAAAGGAGCAATAGGTATGTTTTCAAATGGTTGTTGTGGAGATGTTAGACCTGCAATTATAGAAAATGGTAGATTTAAAGGAGGTAATTTTCAAGATATAGAAAGGATGGGTAAAAGTTTATCTGAGAAGGTTATTGAAATATGCGAAAAGGCAGAAATTATTGAAAATTCAAATATAGGTTCAATTTTAAATATCTTTAACTTTCCTCTGAACAGAAAATTAATACCAAAAGATAATAAAGGACTTGTTAATTTATGCAAATTTTATAAAGAAAAATTTGGTAGAGATATTCCCAAGGAATGGGTAAAATTTATGAATAAAAAGATAAAAGATGGAAAACTTAAAAATTATATTAAAGGAGAATTACAGGTAATAAAAATAGGAGATGTGAAATTGTTAGGACTCCCGGGTGAGATAATGGTGGAGATTGGATTAAAATTAAAGGCAAAGAATAAAAATTTGATTGTATGTGGATACAGTAATGGTTGTATCGGATATATTCCTACTGAAAATGCTCTTATAGAAGGTGGATATGAAGCATCTTCTTTTATCTATTATCTTTACCCTGCTCCCTATTCTTTTAATATGGAAAAAAAGTTAATAGAAACATCGCTCAAATTATTAAAATGAAACAAGGTTTCCTGACCTATTGTGAAATAAATCTTGACTCAATCATTCATAATTTAAAGTGGGTCAAAAGAAAGATAGGAAAACATGTGAAAATATGTTTTGCTGGAACAAAAGCAGATGGTTATGGATATGGGATACTTGAAGTTGCAAAAGCAGCAATTGAAAGCAAAGTAGTGGATTATCTTGGAGTTGCTGTTCCTGATGAAGGGAAATTTTTAAGAAAAAATGGGATAGATTTGCCAATAATTGTTTTCGGTCATATCTTACCTGAATTTGCAGAAAAAATTGTTGAGTATGACCTTACTCAAACTGTTTGCACATACGATTTATGTGAAAGGATATCTTATTATTCTAAAAAATACAAAAAGATTGCAAAAGTTCACATTAAAGTTGATACAGGAATGGGAAGAATTGGTGTTTTCCCAGAGGAAGTTATTTATTTTATAAAAAAAATTTCAAAATTACCCAATATTTACATTGAAGGAATTTATACTCATTTATCTTCTGTAGGTAGAGATGATGACTTTACTAAACAGCAGATAGAAAAATTTTTTTATGTTTTAAAACAACTTAAAAATGAGAATATAAGTATTCCAATAAAACATATGGCAAACTCTGCTGCAATAAAAAGATATCCTGAAACATACCTTAATATGGTAAGGCCTGGAAGTCTAATTTTCAATGCTGATTTACCAGAATTAAAACAGGTATTTTCTTTAAAAAGTAAGGTTATATATGTAAAGAAAGTTCCACCAAATTACAGAATTGGATACAGAGGTGAGTATATTACAAAAAAAGAAACAAAAATTGCAACAGTTGGTCTTGGATATATAGATGGATTTCCATTTTTTCTTGGAAATGAAAGATGGAAAGTTATAATAAATGATAAATTTTACCCTGTTGTTGGAAGAATTTGTATGGACCAGATAATGGTTGATGCTGGAATGGATGAAGTTAAAATAGGGGATGAGGTTATAATTGTTGGGAAAAGTAAAATATGTGAGATAAAATTAAATGATATATTTAAAAAGGTTGATTTTTATAATTTTCTTGCTCCTTCCATAAATAAAAGAGTTCCAAGAGTTTATATAAAAAAAGGTAAGATATGGAAAATAAAAACAATTTACGGAGAAGTTTACTGATAAAAGGTTCTCATTACCAAACCGGTTTTTTGCTTGGAAATTTACATAAAGAGATATTGAAAAAGATTGAAAAAGAAGTTTCTGGAGAAATAAAAGTTGATTACGAAAGAATTAAAATATATGAGGTGATTTTAAATAAATTTTCTGATATAAGAGAGGAAATTGAAGGATACTGCAATGGTTCTGATATTAAATTTGAAAATCTTTTGAAACTTAAACTTGGAAATTTCAAAATACCAAAATTTTCATGCACTTCTTTATATATAAGTTCTGATTTTACAGATGAGAAAATTCCTGTATGTATGAAGATAAGGGATGAGAAACCGCTGCCTCAATATATATGTAAAAAGAAGAATGGAAATAAAATGTCGTATTTTTTTTCTGGCTCAATTTCAGATATCGGATATGGCTTTTTCATAAAAGAAAATGGATTTTTAGGGATAAATAACACAGGAAGTTTTTTAAAAGAAAGATTTTTAAATGAACATGGTTTTGATGATTGTGATTTAATGCGGATAATCGCTGAAAATTGTAATGACCCAGAAGAAGCATTAGAAAATATTAAAAAAATGCAGAAAGAAAAAATGATTTCTTATACAGGGAAAAAAAGAGGAATGATTTTTTTGTTAGTTAATAAAGAGAAAGCATTTTTTGTTGAAATAAATTCTTTTGATTTGAATTATAGAAAAGTTAAAGGGAAATTTGGATTTACAAATGATTTTTTAATAAATGAATCCAGAAAATGGGTTAAAAAAGAAGAAACAGAAGGGACAAAAAGTAGCAGGATTAGGAAAAAACGTCTTGATGAAATTTTTGAAGGGAATAAAACATTAAATCTTGAAAAGTTAATGGAAATTTCAAGAGATAAAAAATACTATCCATATTCAATATGTAGGGATACAAGTTTAATGTCTGTCAGGACCATTTCTTCTTTTATTGTTTTATATTTTAAAAATCCAGTTGTCTGGATAAATGTTGGCAATCCTTATATATCTCCTTATTTCCTATTTGATTTGAGAGGAAATTACATTTTAAAAGATTTTATAACTGGAGAGGTATCTTTAAAACTCAATTTATTATTTGAGAAAAAGAAACTTGAGGATGAAGAATATCTTAATAAAATAAGGGACTTTGAAAAGAATATGAAAGAAAAATTTGTGAGTTTAGAAGATATAGAAGAAAAAAACATTCGGATACAGGAAGAAGTTTATGGTTTTATATTTAAAGAGGAGGCAGAATGAAAGTTTATATAATACCAGACCTTGAAGGAATAAGTGGTGTAACAAAGTTTAGACAGGATTTGAAGGCAATGGGAATATATGAAAAAATGTGTAAAAGGATGACAGAGGAGATAAATGCAGCAGTTGAAGGAATAAAACAAGGAGATAAAGACGCAGAAATATATGTGATGGAAACGCACGAAATTGATGATGAAATTTTAAGTCCTAAAATAACTGCTCTGATAAGAGGCGCACGGTTCCCTTTATTTGACAACTCATTTGATGTTTTATTTTTTGTAGGTCAGCATGGAAAATCTCAAGTAGAAAAAGGGGTTTTATGTCATACTGGAAATGCAAGAATTATGGAGGTTAAAATAAATGGAGTTGAGTATGGAGAACTCGGTATAAATTCTTTGTATGCAGGGGTTTACAATATATCAACAATTTTTGTTTCCGGTGATACTGCCTGTATTGAAGAAGCAAAAAAATTGTTCAAAAAAGTTATAACAGTTGAATCAAAAATAGGTCTTGGTATGCATTCTGCTATATGTTATCATCCTAAAAAAGTATCAAATGAAATAAAAGAAAAAGCAAAAGAAGCAATAATTGAATATAAAAAAAATCCGGATGTCTTTCAACCATTAAAAATATTCCCTCCTTATGAAATTGAAATTGAATGGCAGTATATGGAAATGGCAGACAGGGTTACATTTATTCCAGGGGTTAAAAAAATATCAAAAAGGACTACTTATTTTAAATCAGATGACTTTGAGGAAGTTTATAAATGTTATGTTGTTCAGGCACAAATAGGTCTTGCAGGTTATATTTGAAAGGAAGAAAATAATTATTGAGAACTTTTTAATTTCATATAAAGTAGTAGTTATTCTCTTTTCAATTGCTGTATTTTTAATTGGCTTTGTGTTTTACAAAAGGGAGAATTTTTTGAAACAATGTGATATAATAGAAAACCTGAGGTAATTTATGGTACGAATTGTTTTTGGTCCAGTTCCATCAAGAAGATTTGGAAAGAGTTTAGGAATTAATAATGTTTATCTTCCTAAAAAATGTAGTTATTCATGTGTTTACTGTCAAATAGGAAGAACAAATTATTATATGATTGAAAGAAAAGAATTTTATAAACCAGAGGAAATAAAAAAACAGGTGAAAGAAGTTATTGAAAAATTGAAAGAAAAGGAGATTGATTATATAAGTTTTGTTCCAGATGGAGAACCAACAATTGACATAAATCTCGGGAAAGAAATAGAAATACTTAAAGAATTTGGAATTAAAATAGCAGTTATAACAAATTCTTCATTAATATGGAGAGAAGATGTAAGAAATGATTTAAAGAAGGCAGATTGTGTATCATTAAAAGTAGATGCTGTAAGTGAGGATATATGGAAAAAAGTAAATAGACCAATTAAAGATTTAAAATTAAATGAAATTCTTGAAGGTATAAAGATTTTTTCAAACGAGTTTAAAGGAGAAATTTTAACAGAGACACTTTTTATAAAAAATTTAAATGATAGTTTTTATGAGATAGAAAAAATAAGCGAATTTTTAAAAGAAGTAAGCCCAACTATTGCATATATCGGTTATCCAACAAGACCACCTGCTGAAAAATGGATTGAAATACCTGAAAAAGAAAGAATTGATTTTGCATATATTGTTTTTAAAAATAAAGGGTTAAATGTAAGGATTATTGAAAAAACAAAGGAGGGGAAATTTGGATTTACAGGAAATATTATTGAAGATATCTTAAGTATTCTTTCTGTTCATCCTATGGAAAGGAAAGAAATTGAGGAATTTTTAACTGAAAATAAAGGGAACTTTGATTTAATTAAAGAATTGATTAAAAATGGGAAAATTGAAGAGATTGAGTATAGACAGAGGAAGTATTACAGGAGAAAGTTTTAAAAATGGATGAAATATTTGATTGTATTATTGTTGGAGGAGGTCCTGCTGGCAGTTTTTCAGCGATATTTTCTTCTGAAAGGGGAAGGAAAGTAGCAATTATTGATAAAAATAATCAGGTATGCAAAAAACTTCTTCTTACTGGAAAAGGTAAATGTAATCTTACAAATATGAATGAAATGGATGAGAATTATTTTTCAAAATACAGAAATGGCAAATTCCTTATAAATGTTTTTAATCAGTTTTCAAATAAGGACTTATTTAATTTTTTTGAAAGGAATGGATTGAAACTTAAAATTGATAAAGGAAAAAGGGTATATCCTGAAAGTGAGAATGCAGAAGATGTTGTAAAATTAATTAGAAAAATTCTTGATAAAAATAAGGTCCGACTCTTTTTAAAAGAAAAAGTTGTTGATATAAAAAAGGATAAAGATTTTTTTATAATTTTAACTGATAAAAGAATCTTGAAAAGTAGAAAAGTTGTTATTTCAACAGGTGGTAAAAGTTTTCCAGAAACAGGTTCAGAAGGAGATGGATTTATTTTTGCTTCAAAATTTGGGCATAAAATAATAAAGGTAGTTCCTGCTTTATGCGGTCTTGAGATAAAGGAAAATTTTATAAAAAAATGGCAGGGAATAAATTTAAAAAATGTTCTTGTGACAGCATATCTTGGTGATAAAAAAATCGGAGAAGAATTTGGAGATGTCTTGTTTACACATTATGGAGTTAGTGGTCCTGCAATTTTAAATATAAGTGGGAATGTTTCTGAAAATATAGACAAAGGAGAGATAAAATTGATAATAAATTTTAAACCTGCATTAAATTTTGAAATTATTGATAGGCGTCTTCAAAGAGAAATAAAGGAAAATTCAAATAAGATACTAAAAAACCTTTTTAAAAATCTACTTCCCTCTGGTTTAATTGATGAGTTTTTGAAAATTGCAGGTATTGATGGAGAAAAAAAAGCTAATCAGATAACAAAAAAAGAAAGAATTATACTTGCAGAGAAACTTTTAAATTTTGAACTTAAGGTTAAAAAAACAAGACCATTTTATGATAGTATGGTTACAAGAGGAGGAGTTTCTGTTGATGAAATAAATCCAAAGACAATGGAATCAAAGATTGTAAAAGGACTTTATTTTGCAGGTGAACTCATAGATATAGATGGAAAAACAGGTGGATATAATTTACAGGCATGTTTTTCAACTGGATATGTTACAGGATTAAATGTTTAAACTTTTAATATTGAATCTATAAATTTATTTGCTTTTTCAAGTAACTGGTCATTCCAGAATTTAGGAGGGTTCATTAAATAAAGGTCAATATTTGAATAAATTCCCTCACATTCTATTAAATATTTTTCTGGCAAACTTATATCATTTTCACCGTCCCATTCCATATATTTCCAGTTTTCAATATTTCTGTAAATATGAGTATAAAGTTCAAAATCAATTGTAGGGTCAATTTCAATCCATTTTTTGTCAAGATAAACCACACAACTTACATGAATTGTTGGTTGACTTATCATTTCATATATATCTATTGGGACAATTGGAAAGAATACCTCTTTTTTTATCAAATAAACTTTATATCCTGAATAAATATTACAACTCCTTAAAAGTGCAATTTGGAGATTTGTTTTATTGAAGCAATTACCATACCCCTTTTTTAATGTTTCAGATGCTTTTGTATATGGATAATCAAATCTATATTTAATTTTATCCCTGACAAAATTAAAAATATCAAGGATTTTCTGTTTTTCAGAATAACTTTTTTTAGTCAGAAAATATGCCTTCATTCTTATGTCAGGACTATCAACATCACAAACTTTTGTAGGAGACAGATATTCTTTTTCCATATTTATATGATAAAATAAAAATTAAAAAGGAGGCAAGATGAAAAATTTTATTTACATTTTAATTTTAGTTTTACTTTCAGGTTGCTCATTTATAAAAACAAAAGGAACCTTTCTTGATAAAAATTACAGAGAAAATTATGTTAAAAGTCACCAGGTAAATGAGGAATGGAAAAAAAATATAATTGAGGGGAAGATACCAAATGGAATGGAAAAAAAAGATGTTGAAGAGATACTCGGGAAAAATTATTTTGTTTATAAATCAGATACAGAGATGATGGAAATATGGTTTTATAAATACTATTATGTAGGATTTGATAAAAACGGTAAAGTCATAAAATTTGGAATTTCTAACCAGAATTACAAATAGTTTTCATTTTTATTTTCAAGTAGATATGATGGAAGACCAAATACATTAATTTTTTTTGTAAATGGATTTTTGTAAACAAGGACCTTCGTATTATAAACATTTTCTATATTTTGATATGTCAAAACTTCTTCTACATTCCCTTTTTTATAAATTTCTCCGTTTTTAAATAAAATCAATTTTGAACAATAACAGGAAGCAAGGTTTAAATCATGAAATATACCTATTATTGTAATTCCTTTTTCATTCAATTTTTTTAAAATATCCATAATCTGAAACTGGTATCCAATATCAAGATGGCTTGTTGGTTCATCAAGTAAAATAACCTCTGGATTCTGGATTATTATCTGGGCAATATAAATCCTTTGTTTTTCTCCTTCAGAAAGTTCATTAATTTTCTTTTTAAAAAATTTTTTAATATCCAATTTAATACCAACTTCTTCAATTATCTCCTCTTTTTCTTTTCTAAATCTACCTAAAAAAGGGAATCTACCCAATGTTAAAAAATCAAATACATCAATATTAAATGTAATTTTAATTTCAGATGGTAAATAGGCAACCTCTTTTGCATAATCAATATTTCTTATTTTTTTTAAGTCCTTTCCTTTATAAAAAACATAACCATCAAAAGATATTAAAATTTTTGAAAGGACCTTTAAAAAAGTTGTCTTTCCACTTCCATTCGGACCAACAATTCCAACAAATTCACCTTTGTAAATTTCAAAATTTATATTTTTGAGAACTCTATTTTTCCCATAACTGAATTTTAAATTTCTTACTTCATAAATTACCATATTTTTGTTTCCTTAAATAATAAAAATAAAAAGAAAATTCCACCAAAGAAACCTGTTATAACTCCAACAGGAATTTCAACAGGTCTTATTAAAATTCTTGAAATTGTATCGCATAAAACTAAAAAACAACCACCAGTTAAAAAAGAAAATGGTATAAGTTTTTTATGAATTGAGCCATAAATAGCCCTTACAATATGTGGAATTATAAGACCAACAAAACCAATTATTCCTGATAGACAAACACATAAGGATGAAATAAGACAACTTATAAAATAAGCAAAATTTTTTTCAAAATTTACATTAACCCCAAGCGTTATTGCTTTTTCTTCATCAATACTTAAAATATCATAAATTCTTCCAGAAAAAGTCAAAAATAAAAATGAAGCAAAAATTAAAAAAGAGGCATAGATTAAAATTTTTTCTGAAAATGATGATAAATCACCAAATAAAAATAAGACAGTTGAATGGAATTTTTCATAATGAGAAATTGAAATTAAAAATAAAACAAGAGATGAGCATATAAAATTTAAAGAAATTCCAGCAAGAATTATTGAAGAAGTTGAAAATTTTTTTATTATTGATAATGAAATAATTAAAAAAAGTGAAAAGATAGAACCAAAAAATGCAAAAAATGGAATTGAATATACTTTACCCAATATTGTTCCAATTGCAATACCAAGTGAAGCACCACCAGAAATACCAAGAGTATAACTTTCAGCAAGTGGATTTTTAAGAACAGATTGTAAAATTGCCCCTGAAATTGAAAGCCCAGAACCAACAATAAATGCACATATTACTCTTGGTATCCTGATTTTTAGAAAAATTGTCTTTTCAATTTCAGAAAGATTAAAAATATCCTTTAAAGTATAAATCTTTGAACCAAAAAAAATACCAAAATAGATTGAAAAAATGAAAAATAAAATAAAAAAAAGATTCTTTTTCAATATTCAATCCCCTTCCTTGATTTTATTCCTTTATCATATGGATGCTTTATTTTTTTTATTTCACTAACAAGGTCTGCCTTTTCTATAATCTTTTTTGTTGCTCCTCTTCCTGTTAAAACAAGTTCAATATTTTCTGGCTTTTGGTCCATTATTTCAATTATCTCTTCTTCTTTTAAAAATCCATCTCTTAAAGAAATTAAAATCTCATCGCATATAACAACATCATAATTCTTTTTTTTGAAAATATTCTTTATAAAATCAATTCCTTTCAAACATTCTCTCCTTATTTCTTCTTTCTCTACTTTTTCAAAATAAGGATGTTTTTCAGCAAAAGAAAAAAGATCAACACCAATTTTTTTCAATATTTTTTTCTCATTATAATTTTTTTTGTGGAAAAATATAAAGCATACATTTAAATCATGACTTTTAGCCCTTAAGGCAAGCCCAATTGCTGCTGTTGTTTTTCCTTTCCCATCTCCAGTGTAAACTTCAACCAGACCCTTTTCCATTTTTAATTACATTCTTTTTTAAAGGATATTTTCCACATGAAAATTTTTCGCTTTCAGGGCAGTATCCAAGTGTTTCACATTTTGCTCCTGCATCTTCAAAAACTTCTGGTAAATTTTTTTTGCATATTTCAAGCATTTTATATGCAAGTTCTCTTATTTCCCATTGAGCGCGTGTGCAGCATCTTACTCTGAAAAAATGTAATAATTCCCTTACATTCATAGAAACAACAATTTTTGTTTCAGCAGCATTTGGCAGAATATACCTTGCATCCTGATTTGCTTTTTCTCCTTCAATTCCAAGTTCTTTAAATCTTTTAATCATATTTATATAGACATCCCTTATTTTCTCTATCCCTTCAATAAAATATTTCTTTAAAATTTCATCCTTTTGAATTGAAGGTGGAATTATATATTTAAAATTATCTATTCTTACATATCTCTGACTCTGCTGTGAGTATGAAGCAATACGATGTCTGACAAGTTGATGGGAAAGTGCCCTTGAAATTCCCTCTATTGCAAAAGTAAATTTAACATGTTCAAGAACACTTTCATGTCCACTTTTTACTATTTCTCTTACAAATCTCTTCTTTTTCTCCATATCTATTTTTTTACTCTTTTCAAATATATCAAATGCAAATTCAGAAGAATAACATTGTCTTGCAGCAGAATAAATAATTTCAACAGGATTTTTGCTCATTTCAATAAGTTCTACTCTCATTTTTTCTCCTTTTTCAAAATTTTAGTTTAACTTCATTATTTCTTTAACAATCTCAACAAAAGATAATGGTGTTGGACTGCATATTTTATCACTATCAATTACAAAAATTTTACCATTTTTAACAGCATTTATCATCCTATATTTTCCCCAGTTTTTCTTTTCTTCCTCTGTATCTATTCCCATAGAAGTAATTATTATTATATCTGGGTTTAATTTTATAATTTCTTCAATGCTATATATCCCCCCTTTTCCTTCTATGACATTTTTCATCCCAGCAAATTCAATTATATCATTGATAAAAGAATCTTTTCCTGCAACCCACAATGGTCTTGAACCAACCTGAACAAGAACTTTCTTTTTTTCTACCTTTTCTTTTTTTTCATAAAGTTGCTTTTTAACTTTTTTTATTATATCCTTTGCCTCTTTTTCTTTTCCAATAATTTTTCCAAGTTTTATAAAATCAAGGCATAATTGCTCAAAATTTAAAGGATATGAGAATATTTCAACTTTTATTCCAAGTTCTTTTAATTTTTTTATATCTTTTGGATTTGTTAAATTTGTTGCAAATACAATATCTGGCTTTAATGAATAAATCTTTTCAACATTAATATCAATAACATTTCCAACCTTTTCTTTATATTTTGCTTGGTTTGGTCTTGTGCAATATATAGTATTTCCAACAATTTTATCTCCAAGCCCAAGAATAAAAATATTTTCTGTTATTGCTGGTCCAAGAGAAACAATCCTTTTTGGTATATTTTCTGAATTTGAAAAAAAAATATAAATAAAAAAGAAAATTAAAATTTTTTTCATTTTGAACATATTTTAACCATTATTCCTGCAATAAGACCTCCAATTATATCATCAATAAATGGTGGAAGTTTTTTTATTATTCCTGGTTTGGTTCTATCTATTCTTTCAAATTCAAAAAGTGCAAGTTTCCCTCCAATATATTCAGCAATCTGAATACCAATAATTTCATCAGCAATCAATTCAACAGGGTCATTTTCATAATCTTTTAAATTTGGGATTATACCTTTTTTACCTTCCTCATGTAGTTTTAAACCTGCAATAATTAAAGAAGAAATATTAACATCATTTAAAATTTTCTCAAGTTCTTTCTCAAATAATTTTTTAACCTTATTTTTATCGCCAATCTTTTTATCTTCAATATATGTTTCCATTGCTGTTTTTATAATATCTTCCTTTCTTATCCCTCTTTCTCTTAACCTTTCAATAATTGGTCTATCTATAAATATTTTATTTTGTTTTTCCATACTTTCTTTTATAGCAAAATATACTGTTTTTGCAAGTATTTCTCCAAATTTTGAATGACCTCCTGCATATGTTATTTTCTCTTTATCTCCTGAAATAAAAATTATATTATCTGTGCCAGTTCCTGTTGCCTGATTTTCAAGACCACTATAAATTGAACGAATATCAAAATCCTGAAAAATTTTTGTTTTTGCTTCTGTTATTGTTATCAATGAGTTTAAAAAACCACTTTCTGTCAAAAAACAGTTTGTATAAAATAAAACATTTATAGTCCCAATTTTATAAAATTTACCATTTTTTTCATACCAGTTTCCTTTATCAGAAGCAACTGTTAAAGAATTTGATTTAACTCCACAAGTTGCAAAACAAATAATTTTATAATTTTTAAAATTTTCTTCACAGATTCCGAAGTTTTCAACATCAACACCTGTAAAAAGCAAAGAAATTTCATCTTCATTATATCCAAGATTTTTTTTAATTTGGTCTTTATATTTAATCCATTCTTCTGAATTCATTTCCCAGAATCTCCTTGGAACAGAATTTATACCGACAAATTTTACCTCTTTAAAACCTTCAAGTGTTGACAAAATTTTTCTTTTTTTATCAAAAGAAAATATAAGTGTTTTTGTTTTCTTTTCAAAAATAGAATGTTTTAAAATATAGGATTTAATTTTTTCTCCCTTTTCTTCAAATAAATTTAAAATTTCCATAAAAAGTCCCAGACAAAAAAGTTGAAAATTAAAAAAATAAAAGAAGTTAAATATGTTATTTTTAAACTCTCAATTATATGATTTAAATTTAACTTTTCTATTTCATCTCCAAGATATGGTTTAAAATTCATCACTTTATTGTAATAATTTATCCCTCCAAGTTTTATCCCAAATCCACCTGCATAACAACTTTCAGGATATCCACTATTTGGACTTGGATGTTTTTTTCCATCCCTTATTGAAATTTTAAAGGCACAAATTCCCTTTCTTTTGTAAATAAAAAATGAAAAAGAGATAAAGAAAATTGATAAACGAGAAGGAAGAAAATTTAAAATATCATCAAATCTTGCAGAAGTTAATCCAAAGAATTTATATCTTTCATTCTTATATCCAACCATTGAATCAAGAGTATTAACAACCTTATAAAGAAGGCATAAAGGTGCACCACCAATAAAACTATAAAAAATTGGGGAAATTATACCATCAACTGTATTTTCTGAAATTGTTTCTATTGTTGCTCTTATAATTTCGTTTTCATCAAGATTTTCTGTATCTCTCCTTACAACTCTTGATAGATAAAATCTTGCCTTTTTAATATCTTTGTTTTTAAGTGAATTGTAAATAGGAATTGTGTGGTCTTTTAAATCCTTCAATGCAATAGATGTATAAATGAAAAATGATGAAAAGAAAAAGTAAAGAAATTTGTTATGTTCAAAAAGAAAACTAAAAAATTTAAAAGATAAAGAAAATAAGGTAAATGAGATGAAAATTGAAAAGAAAAAGCCACTTATAATTTCATTTTTTATAAATTTTCTAAAAATTTTTTCAAAAATTTTTGAAATAAATGAAAAAAATTTAACAGGATGCGGAAAGTATTTTGGGTCTCCAAAAATTAAATCAAGAAAAAATCCAGTTATTGTTGGTAAAGTAAACATTTTAATTCATTTAAAAATTTTTCATTTTCATTTCTTTTTCTAACACATATTCTTATAAAATTTCTTCCAAGACCTTTTATATTTGAGCAATCCCTTACAAGTATCCCTTTTAACTTCAATTTCTCAATAAAAAATTTAAAATTTATATCTCTTTCAATCTTTATAAGGAAAAAATTTGCCTCTCCATTAAATACTTTAACTCCTTGAAGAATTTTTAAATTTCTGTAAATATATTCTTTTTCCTCTTTTATCCTCTTTTTAATTTCTTTTAATTCAAAATCTATTAATTTTTGCGCAATATTTTCAGCCAAACTATTAATATTCCAAGGATACATATATTTTGAAATAATTTTCGTTAAGTTTTTATCACCAATAAGATAACCAATTCTTAATCCAGGGATAGGGAATATTTTTGTAAAAGTCCTTAAAATAAGAAGATTTTTATACTTTTTTATTTCAGATACCAAACTTTCTTTTTCTGTAAAATCAATAAATGCCTCATCTATTAAAAAAATTTCATCTCTATTCTTTTTCAGAATTTCAATAATTTTCTCTTTTTCAATATAAAAACCAGTTGGATTATTTGGATTACATAAAAAAATAGAATCAAAAAAACTTTTATACTTTAAAATTTCATCAATTCTTATCTCAAAATTATCTTCTTCTTTTGTCTTTAAAAACAAAATTTTTCCACCATTTAATTTAATACTCCTTTCATATTCTGAAAATGTCGGTATAAAGATTATTGATTTTTTTAACTTTAATGCTTTTGGTATTAAATAGATTAGTTCAATAGAGCCATTTCCAAGAATCACATTTTTATAAGAAACTGAAAATTTTTCAGCAATTTTTTCTCTTGTTTTTTTGTATTGACTATCAGGATAAAAAAATATATTTTCAATTGAAGAAATAATCATATTTTTTATCTTTTCAAAATCAAAAAAAACATTAACATTTGAACTGAAATCAATTATCTTCTCTTTTTCAAAACCATATTTTTCAATCAACTCATAAATATTACCACCATGCTTTAATAATTTTTCCATTGAAAATTGAAATTATTAAAAGAATTAAAATTTCATTGAACTCAACTATTGCTCCAATTGTATCTCCAGTTAAACCACCTATTTTTTTAGAAAAAAATTTGTTTAAAATGTATGTCAAAATTATAACAGGTAAAAAAAGTGATAATGAATTTATGCCTCCGGATAAAAATATGAGCACACATGATAAAATCGTTGAGTAAATAAAAATTTTTCCATTTATATTATCAAAGAATATTTTTGCCTTTCCATAATCTCTTGCATAATTAAAAAAATAAATTGAATAAACGATTGCCCATCTACTTAAAATTGGAAATAATATAATTGTTTGAAATTTAAAATTTTTTATTGAGTTTAAAAGAAATATTTTTGAAAGAACAACAAATAAAATTGAAAGAACACCAAAACATCCTATATTTTTATCTCTCATAATTTTAAGTATCTCATTTTTATTTTTCCCACCAAATATTCCATCAAAAGTATCTGAAACACCATCAATATGTATTGCTCCGGTTATAAAAATTATGAAAAAAACTGTGATTGTATCAACAAAAATCAAAGAAAGAAATTTAAGTAAATATTTATTTATAATTAATGAAAGAAAACCTATAATAAGACCACATAATGGGAAAAAAATCAATGAATATGGTAAGTCATTTTCATCTATTTCTTTAAATCTTAAAATTGTCAAAAACTGTATTGATGATAGGATTTTATTCATTTTATTTCCTTTGAAACGCCTGCTTCTTCAAAAGTAGCCATTTCATTTAAAATTTTTATACCAGATTCAACAAGAAAAATTCCAAGTGCTGCTCCTGTTCCTTCTCCAAGTCGTAAATTTAAATTTAATAGTGGTTCAAGTCCTATATAATCAAGTAAAATTTTATGTCCAGGTTCAGAAGATAAATGTGAAGCAATCATATAATTTTTTGTTATGGGAGAAATTTTATATGCAATTAAAGCACCTGCACCTGAAATAAATCCATCAATCAAAACAGGAATTCTATTTTTTGCACATCCAATAATTACACCTGCTATTCCACCTATTTCAAATCCACCAACTTTTGATAAAACATCAATTGGGTCAGAAGGGTCTGGTTTATTGAAACTTATTGCCTTTTTAATAACATCTATTTTCCTTTTATAAATATCATCACTTATTCCTGTTCCATATCCAGTTACCTTTTCAACTTCATTTCCTGTTATAACTGAAACAATTGCACTGCTTGGAGTTGTATTTCCAATTCCCATATCACCAACACCAGCAATATCTATTGAACTTTTTTTCAATCGTCCTTCAACAATTTCTATTCCATAGTTTATTGATTGAATTGCTTGTTTTCTTGTCATTGCTGGCTGTTTTGTAAAATTTTTTGTTCCATAATCAACCTTTTTAATAATAACTTTTTCATTGAAAATATCTTTTTTTACACCAATATCAACAACTATAACCTCTGCACCTACATGTCTTGCAAGAACATTTATTGCAGCAGTTCCTTTTAAAAAATTATAAACCATCTGTTCTGTAACCTCTTGTGGATATGCACTTACGCCTTCTTCACAAACTCCATGGTCTCCTGCAAGAGTAAATATAACTTTATTTTTAATTTTCACATCAGTTTTCCCTTTTATTCCACAATAAATAATTGCAAGTTCTTCAAGTTTTCCTAAACTACCTTTTGGTTTTGTTAAATTATCAAGTTTCTTCTTCGTTTGGTCCATTATTTTTTTATCTGGTAATTCAATTTCCTTTATATAATTTTCAAAAAACTCCATTATTCTTTTCTCCTTTCAATTTTAATGGTATTCCTGAAACAATTAAATAAACATAATCAGAATTTTCTGAAATTAACTGATGAACTTTTCCAATTATATCCCTAAAATCTCTTGCAATCTTATTTTCAGGAACTATTCCCCATCCAACTTCATTTGAAACAATTATAGCACAACATTTTTCCTTTCTTATCTTTATTATCAAATTTTTAACCTTATTTATTATTTCTTTTTCTCCATAATTTTTAAGCATCAAATTTGTTATCCATGTTGTAATACAATCAATAATATAATCATTTCCACTTTCTATAAAATTTTCAATATCTATATTTTCTTCAACTGTTTTCCATTCTTTTGGTCTTGTCTTTTTATGTTTTTCTATCCTTTCTTTCATTTCATCATCAATTTCTTTACCAGTTGCGATAAAAACAACATTTTTAAAATTTTCTTTTGCTATCTTTACAGCAAACTTACTTTTTCCACTTCTACATGGTCCAGTAATAAAAATTATATTTTTCATTTATTCAAGGTCATATAAACTATCATCTTTTGATAAATCTCCAAGTGAAGAATTATATGGACTTGCATTAAATTTTGCTTTTATTGCCTCAACATGTCCATCACAGAAAGCAACATTTGCAAATCCATTATGTCTGAAATGAACATTTGGTCCACTCCAGGAATAATAAGGGTCATTTGGTGCTCTTAAATAATTATTTCCAATTAATTCATTTGTAAAAGAAGACCATGAGGCACTATCACATAATAAGACAGTTTCTGATGTTTTTCTAATTCTTGATAATCTTGTTGGTGGTGTTGCCTGGCCATCCCATGCTGAATATCCACCTCCAATATATGAAGCATTGTAAGCATATCCTGTAAATGGTCTATCGTATGATTTTATTATTTTTTTAGCAGTTGGACATTCAAATATCCCTTTTGTTAAATAACTTCCAATAATTCCTGGTCTATATGTTACCCACCAAGTATCTGTTGCAAAATCCCATCCAATTTCAGAAGTATATGTTAAATAATATGTGGGCGGGAAATAATCATCATTGTCTTGAACATACATAAGAAAAGCAAGTGTAAGTTGTTTTAAATTATTCATGCATGTTGCTTGTCTTGCCTTTTCTCTTGCCTTTGCAAGTGCTGGCATAAGCATTGCTGCAAGAATACTGATGATAGCAACTACAACAAGCAACTCTATTAAAGTGAAGCCGACCTTTTTTAAATTTTTTTTCATTTTTCCCCTCCTTTCAAATAAAAAAGCCCGCCAACCTGGCGGGCTGCACCCGATTTCTTTGCCATTACTTTCTGCCCTCGCAGAAAGTAAATTCGCCAATCTGGGGCAGGTCTTCTGACTCGGGCTTCATCCTACTCGGCTGCCTTCCCATCCTTTACGGACAGTGGCATTTTGCCTTTCGTCTGCCCTCACAGCTCCGGGGGAGTGGCTGATCATCCATTTATGGACTACAGCACTTCCCTATTAAGCCATAAAGGCACCCCAGATTTATATAAAATTATAAAATCAAAAAAATTTTTGTCAAGTCAAATTTTTTTGTGATATATTTATAAACTAAAAAATGGAAAAAGTTAATTTAAAAAACGCAGATTTCTTGTATGTGTCAAATGATGGGAATGATTTTTTCAGTGGAAGGAACCCTGAAAAAAAAGAAAATGATGGTCCTTTCAGAACAATCAGAAGAGCACTTGATGAAATTGTCAGGATAAAAAAGAAAAATAAAGGCAAACTCAAAAAAAATATAATTATAATGATAAGGGGTGGTATCTACTTTATTGATGAACCCTTAAATATTACACATGAGCATTCAGGACAAGACAAGTTTTTTGTAATGATAAGAAATTATAAAAATGAAAAAGTTATTATTAGTGGTGGTGAAAAATTGAGAAATTGGGAAGAAAAAGAAATTGAAGGTAAAAATTGTTTTGTTTTTAATCTTGAAAGAGATATTAGAAATTTCTGGGTAAATGGTGAAAGAAAAAAAAGAGCAAGGTATCCAAAAAAAGGATATTTAAAAATTGAGGGTTTAGTTGATGAAGATGAAAAGAAAGATTGGAATGAAAGTGTTTATAAAATCAGAGTTAAAAAAGAAGATATGATAGAATTTAAAGATTATTGGAATGGAGAAGTTATTCTTATGACGAAATGGGTTGAGTCAAGATTACCAATTTCTTCTATTTTCCCTGAAAAATATATTATTGAATTTAAAAGAAAAACTGTATTCAAACCTCAAAAAGATGACCTCTATTATATTGAAAATATTTTTGAATTTCTTGATAAGGATAGATGGTATTATGATACAAAAGAAAAAAAACTTTACTTTTATCCAGAAAATAAAACACAAATGAAATGGGATTTTATAATTCCGAAAACTGATGTTATTTTAAAAATTAAAGGAAATCCAGAAGAAAATAAGTTTGTTGAAAATATTTACTTTTATAATTTAACCTTCTCTCACACTGAATGGTATTCTTATAAAATGAGTTTAAGAGGGGAAGATGTAGGTGGTTTTACTCAGGCAGCAATTGGTGTTCCAGGGGCGATTTATTGTGAAGGTATGAAAAACTGTAAATTTGAAAAATTAGAAATATCACATATTGGGACATATGGTATTGAGTTATCAAAAGGATGTCAGAATAATAAATTAATAAACTGTATTTTTTATGATTTAGGAGGTGGTGGGATAAAAATTGGAGAACCAATTATAAGAGAAGAAGAAAAACTTCATACATTCGGAAATGAAATAAGAAATTGTTTAATAAAAGATGGAGGTAAGATTTTCCATAGTAGTGTTGGAATATGGATAGGCCAGAGTTATAAGAATAAGATTTTGAATAATGAAATATGTGATTTTTATTATACAGGAATAAGTATTGGATGGACCTGGGGTTACGGAGAATCACTTGCAAGGCATAATATTGTTAAATTTAATAGAGTTTGCCATATTGGAAAGAAAAAAGATGGAGATGGTCCAATTTTAAGCGATATGGGTGGAATATATACACTCGGAATTCAGGATGGGACAATAATTTCAAATAATATATTTTGTTATATCTATGGTTATTGGTATGGTGGATGGGGTATATATTTTGATGAGGGGAGCACTCATATCATTGCAGAAAATAACCTTGTTTACAATACAACTCATGGTGGTTTTCATCAGCATTATGGAAAGGAAAATATTATAAGGAATAATATTTTTGCTTTTGGAAGACAACAGCAGATTCAAATAACAAGACCTGAATCACATATAAGGTTTAAATTTGAAAGGAATATTGTTATAGGAGATACAGAAAAATGGATAGAAGGTGGATTTGATTTCAATTTTATTTTTGAAAAAAATATATACTGGAATTTGAAAGGCAAAGAAATAAAGTTTTTTGGACTTACATGGGAAGAATGGAGAAAAAAAGGTATGGATGTAAATTCTTTAATTGCAGACCCTTTATTTTATAATATTAGAAAACTTGATTTTAGGTTAAGGAAAAACTCACCTGCTTTCAAACTTGGATTTAAAAAGTTTAAATTACCAGAATAAATTTATTTTAAGTATTTGTCAGAATAAATTTTTTCAATAAAATCAATTATTTTTTTTATTTCTGCAAGTCGTCCTTTCCCTTTTTTACCACTTGCAAGTTCTCCCTCTTCTGGACCAATAAAAAAATAACCAAATTTCTTTAATTTTTCCACATTTTCCTGAATTATTTTATTCTTCCACATATTTTCATTCATTGCAGGAGCAAAAATAACAGGTCCAGAAAAAGAAAAGATTGTGGTTGTTAATAAATCGTCACATATTCCAGAGGCAATTTTACTTATTATATTTGCTGTTGCTGGGCATATAATGATTAAAGAAGCAAAATCAGCAAGTTTAACATGGTCTTCTTCGTAATTTTTTCTTTCAAACATATCATAGTAGACAGGATTTTTTGAAAGAACTTCAAAAGTTAAAGGACTTACAAATTTTTTAGAATTTTCTGTCATAATTATTTTAACTTTCCATTTGTTTTTTATTAATCCTCTCACAAGTTCACATGTTTTATATATAGCAATTGAACCAGAAATACCAACAATGATATTTTTTTTCATTTTGCCTCCACCCTTTATTATATAACATTTGCAAAGAAAATTAAATAATATTAAAATTATTTGGTTTTTTCAAAGGAGAATTATGTATGAGGATTATAAAATAAAATTGATAGGAGAAAAAATAGAAGGATATCTAATTGATGAAAGAATTTGGCAGGGTGCAACTTCAATGATTTATAGAGGAAGCAGTAAAAATGGGAAATTTGGTAATTTTGTTGCGATAAAAGTGCTTCATCCCTATAGGAAAGAAAGATACCAAATAAAAATGTTTGTAAAGGAATATAGAATATTGAAAAAACTCCATCATCCAAATGTATTGAAGGTTTATAAATTTGGGAGGAGAGAAGGACTATACTACATAATAATGGAATATATTGATGGTAAAAGTTTGAGATTCCTTGGGAATAAAATATCAGAAATTTCACCCGATACAATTCTTTATATAATGATAAAAGTTGGAGAAGGCATTAAGTATATCCATTCTAAGAAAGTTTTACATAATGATATAAAACCAGAAAACATAATCGTTGGGAATAACTTAAAAGATGTTAAAATTATTGATTTTGGTTATGCAGAAAGAATTGGTTTTTTGAAAAGGAGAACAAATTTAACAGGTGGAACAGAAAGATATATTGCTCCTGAAAGAAAAAAGGGAATAATTGATTTTAAAAGCGATATTTATTCATACGGGGTTATGATTGAAGAATATTTAACTTTTTATGTTTTTTATGAAAAAATTTATCCAGTAATATCTTTAGCATTATCTGATAATCCTGCAAAAAGGCCTTCTTTAGATAAAATTATAGAAACTTTAAGGGGAATATATGAAAATAGGTATAATCAGTGATATCCATTCAAATTTTGAAAGTTTTAAAGCAGTTTTAAAATATTTTGAAAAAACTAAAGTTGATAAGTTGGCTATAGTTGGAGATGTTATTGGATATGGACCCGAGCCAGAAGAATGTATAGATTTTGCAAATAGTCTTACAGATATGGTAATAAAGGGAAATCATGAGGAAGGGATTTTGAAGAATGATTTTTCAAGATTTAAAGAATTTGCCAGAATTTCTCTTGAATGGACAATTAAAGAGATTGGTGAAAAAGTAGAAAAAATAAAGAAATGGGAAGATAAATTAGAAATTGATGATATTATTTTTGTGCATGCTTCTCTTTCTGATTATTTCTACAAGTATATCCTAAAAGTAGAAGATGCAAAAGAAGAATTTGAAAGAGTTGAGAAAAAAATCTGCTTTATTGGACATACTCATATTCCAGGAGGTTTTAAAAAAAATCTTTTGAATGGGAAAATAGAAAAGATTATGACAGATTTTTCAGGAAAGATGAATTTTAAAATAGAAGATAATTTTGTTTACATTATAAATGTTGGAAGTGTTGGATTTCCAAGGGATGGTTTTCCATTTTCGTGTGTTTCAGTTTATGATACAGATGAAAAAAATTTTAAATTGGAAAGAATTGAATATGATATAGAAAAAACATTAAAGAAAATTATTGAAAAAGGGCTTCCTTCAAAAATATGTGGTTTTTTAAAAGGTTTTTAATTTTGGATTTAATTCTTTTATTTTTTCTTTTAATTTTTCTTTGTCAATATCAATTTTAGATAAAACTTCTATCCAGTTTTTATCCTCTTTTTCCTTCAGAATTTTTTCTAAAGGTATTCCTTTAATCTGATTGATTGCCCATGCAATTGATATATCAAAAAAAGAAAAATTCATTCTCATGTTTTCAAAATCATTTTCTTTAATCTTTGCAGTTTTACAGATTTTTTCTTTTATTCTTTCAGCATAAATTGGTGTTGTTGCTCTCTTTTCAATTTCAATTGCTTCAGCAAATAAAGGAACAAAATCTTCTTTTTCATTTTTTATTGTTTCCTCAATAAATTTAATTGAATTTTTAACTTCATCCAAACTTGCTTTTTTAATATCTCCATAAGAAACAAAAACCAACAATCCCAAAATTATCATTATTTTTTTCATATCTCCTCCTTTTTTAATATTATATATAACTTTTTCAAAATTTTCAAGTTTATTTTGAAAAATAAAATTTGTGATATAATTAATTTTTGAAAATGGGAAGAAAAATTTTGGTGGCAGGGGCGTGTGGTTTTATTGGATGGAAAGTAAGTGAGAAATTGCTTGAGAAAGGAGATGAAGTTATTGGAATTGATGACTTGAATGATTATTATGATGTTCGTTTAAAAATATGGAGACTTGAAAGGTTAAAAAAATACAAGAATTTTATAGATGTAAAATTTGATATTTCAAAGGATGAAATAAAGTATATTGTAAAGGAAGCAAAACCTGATATAATAATAAATCTTGCTGCAAGAGCAGGAGTAAGAGCAAGTATTGAAAATCCTGAAATTTATTATCTCACAAATGTTATTGGAAATTTAAACCTTCTTGAATGTGCAAAGGATTTCGGAATTAAAAAATTTATTCTTTCTTCAACTTCATCCTTATATGCTGGTTTTCCTGTCCCATTTAAAGAAGATCTACCTGTTAACAATCCAATATCACCATATGCAGCAAGTAAAAAAGCAGCAGAAGTTACTTGTTATACATATCATTATTTATATGGAATTGATGTTGTTATTTTTAGATATTTTACAGTTTATGGACCATGTGGAAGGCCTGATATGAGTATTTTCAAATTTATAAAAATGATAGATGAGGGGAAAGAAATAACTGTTTTTGGAGATGGGACACAAAGCAGAGATTTTACTTATATTGATGATATTGCAGATGGAACTATTTTGGGACTTAATCTGTTTGGTTTTCATATAATAAATCTTGGTAATAATAATCCACATCAATTGAATGAAGTTATAAAAATTATTGAAAAAAAACTTGGGAAAACAGCAAAAATTATTTATAAAGATTTTCATAAAGCAGATATTAAACAGACATATGCAGATATTACAAAAGCAAAAAATTTACTTGGCTGGTCTCCAAAAATTGACATAGAAGAAGGAATTGAACATACAGTAAATTGGTATAAAGAAAATAAACACTGGATTAAAGATATAGTATTAAAGGATTGATGGCAAAGGTACTTGTTACTGGTGGATGTGGTTTCATAGGGAGTCATACTGTTGATAGATTGATAGAAGAAGGTAATGAAGTTTTTGTTATAGACAATCTTTCAACAGGTTTTATTGAAAATCTGAATAAAAAAGCAATTTTTTACAATATTGACATACAGAACAGGGATGAATTAAGAGAAATATTTGAAAATCAAAGATTTGATTTTGTATTTCATTTTGCTGCACAGATAAATGTAAGAAGAGGAGAAGAAGACCCGAATTTTGATATTAATGTAAATGTATTAGGAACATTAAATTTACTTGAGGAATTGAAAAAAAATCCACCTATAAAAATTATTTTTTCTTCAACAGGTGGGGTTATTTATGGATTGACTAATATATTTCCAACTCCTGAGGATGTTGAACCTTTCCCTATATGTATTTACGGAATTTCAAAGTTAACATGTGAAAAATACTATATTCTTACTTCAAAAATTATGGTATTAACTTTGTTTCTTTAAGATATGGAAATGTTTATGGACCAAAACAGAATTATTTATCAGAAGCAGGTGTAATCAGTATTTTTATATCAAGGATTCTTGAGAGAAAAGAATGTATAATTTTTGGAGATGGAAACCAGACAAGGGATTTTATTTATATTGATGATGTGGTTGATGCAAATATTTTATTTATGAAAAATGATGTAAATGGAATTTTTAATGTTGGAACTGGAATAGAAACATCTGTAAATAGAATTTTTGAGATTATAAAAGAAAATATTGGAAAAGATTGTAAAAAAGTTTATACAAAAGAAAAAAAGGGAGAATTAAGAAGAAGTTGTATTTCAATTGAAAAAATTAGAAGAAAAACAGGATGGTTTCCAAAATATAAAATTGAAGAAGGGATAAAAAGAACAATTAACTGGTTTTTAAATAAAAATTAATAGGATGAACTTTCCCATTCAACATCACTTATAAACACATTATAATCTCTAAAAGCAAGATTTAAAACCTTCTGTTTAAAATTATAGTGATGCCAAAAACATCTAACAATTGGAACCTGACCACCATATCCATGCAATGACTGCCAGATTTTTGCTTCCTTCCAGGTTACAATTCCATCTCCATTTGTGTCTGCCTGCTGTATTTCTCCTGGTGTGTGAGTACTTTCAAACCATCTACTTTCCGTTGGAGCAAATTCATAAGAATAAGAAGATTTTTCAATATCCGGGTTTCTGTAGGTGTAGGCAAGTGAATCAAAAGGAGATGGAGAATAGGAATAATATAATTGAACTTTTGATAGTGGAATATCATTTATTTCTGGATAAGAAAGATTACCATGTCCTCTTTCTCCTTTATTTAAATCAGTCAAACATATAAATATCTTCCCTTTTCCAAGATAATTACTTCCAAGACCAATTGTCTCACTTTTACATAGATTTGAAAGCCATGTTGGATAATCTTCATAATCCTGATAATACATTTCAATTGCAAGTCCAATCTGATGTAAATTGTTTATACAGTTTGCCTGTCTTCCTTTTTCTCTCGCAGTTGAAAGTGATGGTAATATCTGACCTGCAAGCATTGAAATTATTGCAATTACAACAAGGAGTTCAATTAAAGTAAAGCCAGATCTTTTAATTTTCATTTTTTGACTCCTTTTTCCATTTCTTTTATAACTTGGTAAATATAATTTTTCATTTCGTCATTTTTTTCATTATAATATAAAGCCCATAAAGATGTCTCAATTTCTTCATACTTCCCAAAACTTTTCAGATTGTCAAGCGCGCACTTTCTTATATAAATATCCTCATTTTCATTCTCAATAATTTTTAGCAATTTATCCTGATATTCTGGTAATTTCATATAGGAGAGTATTTTTATTTTTGTTTCTTTATCTTCTTTGTCAAATCTGTTTATTAAATATTCAATATTTTTTTTGTCAAATTTTAAAATTGTTTCAAAAGTTATATTCTTAATTGTTTTATCTGGACTATCAAGATATGAAAGAAGTTTATTGAAATCAATCTGTCCTATGCTATAGGCACATACTCTTTTTATTTCTTCATTTGGTTCTTTTTGAAATACTTCTTCTATCTGGGGTAAAACTTCTTTGATTTTTAAATTTCCAATAGTATAAATTCCATATATTTTCTCATTTTTATCATTGCTTTTTAAATACTTGAGATATTTTTTTGCTGTAGGTGTTTTATTTCTTTGCGCACTCCATGTAGAAATTCTGATAATTGAGAGAAAAATAATTCCAATAGTAACCCAAAATACAATTTTCCTTTTTTGATTAAGTGTGTTATAAAATTCAATAAATTTTTTCATTTTTTTAATTGTATTCCAAATAAATGAAAATGTCAAACTAAATTTTGGATGGCAAAATTTTATTTAAGAAATTCTGATTATACATTCTTTTTTAAATTTTAAAAAATCAATATTTTTGATAATTTCTTTAGTTTTTTTATCCCTATACCCGGAAATATCTGTTTTTATATTCAAACTTTTTCTTATACTTTCCATAACAATTTCTCTTATATATTTGCCCATTATTGAAGATAAAGAAGCAATAGGGGATGATTTTTCAACATTTTTATAAAAATTTATTTTTAAATTTTGATTTCCTAAATAGATTCTATAACAGGAAAAATCAAAACTTTCTTTAATTATTTCTATTTCATATTCAGGATAGAAATAAGAAAGATATTTCCTGTAGTAAATAAGCCCGCCAATTTTCCCGCAGTAAAATTCAACATTTTTATATTTTGCCATTTCTTTAATTATTTCGCAGAAATTTAAAAGATTGAGGAGAAATTTTGATTTTTCCCCTTTTATAAGTTTATTGAAAGAATATGGGCATATAGAAATAATTTTTATTTCCATAAATTTATTTTTTTGAGGAATAAAATTTTTATACTTTTCAAGGACAGAATTTAAATTTTTAGTTTTAAAGGTAAAAGGTATATTTTTTTCACAGATGTTATTTTCAAAAAAACATGAAGTTAATGTAAAATTTTTATAAATTTCAAAAGGAGAATTGGGTAATTTATTTTTTAAAAAATAATTTAAAAGAATGGCAATTTCCTCTAATTTATAAAAATCCTTTTTACATCTGTAAAAAACTTTACTATCCTTTATGTAATCAGGAATTTTTACATCTTCTTCAGTTAAAATGCCGGTTATAACAAGAGGTCCAAGAATTGGTCCAAATCCATTCTCATCAATTCCACATATATATTTCATTTGAAATTAAAATTTTCTATATTTTGGTAGATTTTCACAAATTGATAAATTTTTTTTACTTTCGTTAAAGATGGCATTTTTGTCCCTTCTTCCTCTGCTTTAGCAGTTCCTGTTGCAACTGCAAATTTTAGACATTCTTCATAACTTTTCCCTCTTTTAAATTTATATAAAAATCCAGCAAGAAATGCATCTCCACATCCAATACTACTTTTAAAATTTATCTTTGGTGGTTTTGCATAAATTATTTTTGCTTTTGAAAATAATATCGCTCCATGATTTCCAAGTGTTAAGAGGATTATTGATATTCCAGAATTTATTAACCAGATGCAGATATTTTTCATTTTTTCAAAATTTCCAATTTTTTCATTCATACATCTTTCAAATTCTTCTATGTTTGGCTTTATCAAAAATGGTCTTTCTTTTATTGTCTCTCTTAAAATATCTCCATCAGCATCAACAATTGTATAAACTCCATCTTTTCTAAATTTTTCAATTATTTCAGCATAAATATTTTTTTTTATACCAGGTGGTATACTTCCTGACATTACAACAAAATCTTCCTTTTTAAAATTTAAATTTTTCAATGTATTCCAGAATTTATTTAACTCATTTTTTTTTATTTCAGGACCTTTTTCATTAAATCTTAAAACTTTTTTTTCCGAAATAAAGTTATAAATATTCCTTAATTCACCACTTATTTCAATCGGTATAAATTCAACTTTTTCTTTTTTCAGTAAATTTTTATAAAATTTACCATTGTTTTTACCGAGAAATGTTATTGAAATTGGTTTTTCTCCAAGTTTTTTAAGCATTCTTGCAACATTTATTCCTTTCCCTCCAGGGTCAATTCTTATTTTCTCAATTCTATTTACATCATCAAAAACAATATCTTTTAAATAAAAAGTATAATCAATGCTTGAATTTAATGAAATTGTATAAATTTTGACAGGCATTTTATTTAGAAGTTTGTGGATGTGGTCTATATTTTCTCATTTTTTTTCTTTTTCTTATTTCACTTGGTTTTTCATAAAATTCTCTTTCTTTGATCTCCTTTATAATCCCTTCTCTCTCAACCTCCCTTTTAAATTGTTTAAATATTTTTTCAAAATTAATATTATTCATTCCCAATATCCATCACCTCCTATCCTTTTAAATTTCTTAAGTATTCACTGAACCCCATTGGTTATTTTCTTTTTATTTTATTATACCACATTCTTAAGTTTGTTTCTTAAAGGGGTTTAAACCCCTTTAAAATCCCCAAAAG
>JBMFMQ010000004.1:0-30223 GCA_049970595.1 Candidatus Ratteibacteria bacterium
CTATAGAAAAACCATTCATAAAACATTGTACTGCTTGGTCAATGCCTTTTATTTTTGTCAATGGAGACGTAATATGTTGTTGCGCAAGTAATGAAGCAAACAAAAGAGATTTTCAAAAAAAATATAGTTTTGGTAATGTTTTTGAAAAATCTTTTAAAGAAATTTGGTATTCGTCAAATTATAAAAAATTCAGAAGAAAAATTCGGTTGGGCCATACACCTTTACAATGTATTGATTGTCCAATTTTTAATATATGGATAAAATAATTTTTATTAATCCTTATGCTAGAGTTAATTTTGATATTCCGAATTTAGGGCTTGCTTATATTGCAACATATTTTAATGTCAAAGTTATTGATTTGAATACAAAAAAATTCCCTAAAAATAGATATCTTAAATATAAAGTTAAAACTCTTGGAATTTCTATTCAATCGAGGACATTTAATGAAGCAATTAGAATTGCTCAAACTTATAAAAGAAGATATCCTGATACACAAATAAAATCGGTTTTAGGGATTATTGACATTCAATGTTGTTATCCATATATAGAATTTAAAGAAAAAATATATGTTGATATTCCTTTTTCAGACCAATTACCTTTTCCCAATTATGAACTTTTTGATTCTTTTTCTATATTTCTGAAAAATTGGCAAGAAGGAAGATGGAATTATCCAATCATGACTTCACAGGGTTGTCCATATCAATGCATTTATTGTGTGAGCAGAAACAGAAAATATTTAACAAGAAGTCCTGAAAATTGTTATGAAGAATTAAAAATTGCTAAAGAAAAATGGGGTATTAGGTCTTTCTCTATTCTTGATGACTGTTTTAATGTTGATAAAAGAAGAGTTATAAAATTCTGTGAACTTATAAAGAATTTAAATCTTTCGTGGTCATGTGCAAATGGTTTAAGAGCAGATAGATTTGATGAAGAAATGGCAGAGGCACTTAAAGAATCTGGTTGTTCTCATATCAGTTTTGGGATAGAGAGCATAGATGATGATGTTTTAAAAATTATCAAAAAAGGAGAAACAAGTCAAGATATTGAAAAGGCAATTATTATAGCAAAAAAATACTTTAATAGTGTAAATGGATTTTTTATTATTGGTTTACCTGGCTCTTCATATGAAAAAGATTTAAAAAGTTTGGATTGGGCAAAAAAAATGGGAATAAATGCTCACTTTTCCTATTATATTCCTTTTGATAAAGGATTACAATATGACTTACTATTTTACGGGGAAAAGGCAAAACCTGTGTCAGATGTTTATTCTAAAAAATTGCAGAGAAAGCTATATAAAATCACATCTTCAATGAGGCCGATTAATTCGTTTAACAGTATAATTATTAAAAAAATAAAAAAATTTTTAAAATGAAAGTTTTGCATATCATTGATTATTTGCCAGATCATCATTCAATCTATGGAGGAGCAGAAATAGCAACATTAAGGTTAACAGATAAATTAGGAAAATTTGGAATTAAAAATTTTTTTATCACAAGTTTTCCTGACAAAAATTTCAATATTTCTTCATTTATATTTCCACTTAAGACAGTTTACAATTATATAGACCTTAAAAATTTGAAAAGTTGGAAAAATAGAATTTTAAGCATAATTGATTTTTATAAAATTATTTTTCCCTTTGATTTTTTGATTTTTTTTAAATGCATTAAAGTATTAAAAAAAATAAAACCAGATATAGTTCATTTTCACAATTTTAAAAAACTTTCATTTGCTCCTTTAATCTGGGCAAAGATTTTAAAAATCCCATCTGTGTTAACAATCTATGACTACTGGTTTTTCTGTCCGAATGAAACACTTATTACCAGAAAAGGGGAAATTTGTAATTTTTTTAATAGTTATAAATGTTTTCGTTGTTTTAAAATACCTGTGAAATTTAGAGTTTTTTTACCCTTCAGAAAAATTTTCTTTGATTTTTTTCTTAAAATGATTGATGGTTATATATTCCTTTCTTATTCTTCTCTTAAAATTGGAAAAAAATATGGACTTTCAAAGAAAAAATCAATAGTTATATACCAAATCTTTGAAAATTTTGTTGAAGAAGAATTTATATTTCCAGAAGAAAATATAATTCTTTATATCGGATGGATTCAATATAGAAAAGGATTACATATATTAATTGATGCATTAGAACAAATAGTTAAAAATTTTAGAAATGTGAAACTATACATAATTGGAGAAATAGAAAATGTTGAGCAGAGATATGTTAAATTTATCTTAGAAAAAATAAAAGAAAAGAAACTGGAAAATTATATCAAGATAATTGGCAAAGTCCCTAAAGAGAAAGTTAAAGAATATATTAAAATTGCAAAAGTTGTTGTTATTCCCGAACAATGGGAAAATATGTCTCCAGTTGTTCTTGTAGAAGCAATGTTTAATAAAAAGGCAATTGTTGCAAGCAGAATAGGTGGGATTTTTGAATTTATTGAAGATGGAAAAAATGGTTTTTTATGCGAACCTAAAAATTCTGGCGATTTTGCAGAAAAAATTTTAAAATTTTTGAATGATGATAATCTTGTAAAAATTATGGGAGAAAATTCTTATTTGAAGGCCAAAGAAATATGGGACAATGAAAAGAATATAGAAAAGATAATAAAATTTTATAAAAATTTTTTAAAAAATGAGCAATTTTTTTAAAAATAAAGTAAAATGTGTTGTTCTATGTGCAGGAAAGGGGAGCCGTCTTGAAGAATCTCACCTGCCAAAGAGTATGGTAATGGTAAAAAATAAACCAATTATTTACTACATAATAAAATTCTGGCAAAAATTTACAGATGAATTTATTTTTGTGGTAGGATATAAAAAGGAGAAAATAATTGAATATGTTAAAAATTTAAATATAAAATCTGAATTTGTTGAGCAGACAGAATTGAAAGGGATTGGATATGCTGTTTCACTTATTAAAGATTATGTTGGTAAAAAATTTATAGTTGTTCTTGGAGATTGTATATGTAAAGGTAAGTTTTATTTTCCTGAAGAAATGCATCAAGGAATAGGAGTTTGGGAAACTGATAAAGATGAAGATATAAAAAGAAGTTATTCAGTTGAGATAGAGAAAGAAATAGTTGTCAAAGTTGTTGAAAAACCGAAAATTCTTATCAATAATTTATGTGGAATGGGATTTTATTTTTTTGATAAAATTGTATTTGATTATATTAAAATTACTCCACCATCGCCTCTTAGGAATGAAATAGAAATAACAGATGTGATTCAAAAAATGATAGATAATGGAGAAGTTATAAAACCAGTATTTTTTAAAGGATTTTATATTAATATTACATTTAAAGAAGATTTATTTATAGCAGAAAAAAATATATGAGAATAGGAATTGAAATTACACCTTTAATCTGGGGGAAAAAGGCAGGGATTGGCTGGTATGCTTGGAATTTAGTTAAACATATAAAAAAAATTGATAAAGAAAATACTTATTTTCTTTTCGGTTCAACTCTCAGAGGGTACAGAAAAAGTGGAAAATTTTTAATAGATGAATTTGGAGGAGATAATTTTAAAGTAGTTTTAAAATTTTTCCCTGGGAGATTTCATAATTATTTTTTCCAAACCTTTGTTCCAATTGAAACATTTTATGGTAAATTTGATATAATACAAACATTACACCCTTTTTCACCTGTTAAATTTAAAGCAAAATATATTGCAACAATCCATGATTTAACTCCATTAATTTCAAATGAATGGTTTCCAAAATTAAATTCTGAAAAATTCAGATTTATAATTACAAAAACTATAAAAAGGGCAGATAAAATAATCGTTGATTCTGTCTCAACAAAAAACGACATAATAAAACTCTTCAATTATCCTGAAAAAGATATTGAAGTTATTTATCTTGCATCTGATGAAATATATAAGCCAATAGAAGAAAAAGAAGAAATAGAGAAGATAAAGAAGAAATATAGCATAAACAAAAGATATATCCTTTTTGTTGGAACAATTGAACCTAGAAAAAATCTTGTAAGATTATTAAATGTCTTTGAAAAATTGAAGAGAAAATATAAGGATTATCAACTTGTGATTTGTGGACAAATAGGGTGGATGACAGAAAAATTTTTTGAAAAAATGAAAGATTTACCTGAAAGTGTAAAAAATGATATTATTTTAACTGGATATTTACCCATCAATCATCTCCCATTTCTTTACAATGGTTGTGAATGTTTAATTTATCCAAGTTTATATGAAGGATTTGGATTACCTGTTTTAGAAGCAATGAGTTGTGGAGTTCCTGTTATAACTTCAAATATTTCATCTTTACCTGAAGTAGGAGGGGATGCATGTATTTATGTAAATCCTTATGATGAGGATGAAATTTTTAATAAACTGGAAATGGTTTTAAATAATGGAGAAATTAGAGAAAAATTGAAACAGAAAGGACTTGAAAGAGCAAAATTATTTAGTTGGGAAAAGACAGCAAAAAAGACAATAGAGGTGTATAAAAGTTTAAAATAGGAGGGAAGAATGAAAAAAGCTCTGATTACCGGAATTACAGGTCAAGACGGATCTTATCTAGCAGAACTATTACTTGAAAAAGGATATGAAGTTCACGGAATTGTAAGAAGAGTGGCATTTGAAGACCCTGAACATAGATTATGGAGGATAAGACATATAGTTGATAAATTGCATCTTCATTGTGGTTCTCTCGAAAGCTATGCAAGTATTTATAATATAGTTGAAAAAGTTAAACCTGATGAATGTTATCATCTTGCTGCACAGAGTTTTGTAAGTTATTCATTTGAAGATGAGTTTTCTACTTTAAATACAAATATTAATGGAACAATTTATGTTTTATCTGCAATAAAAAACAGGAAACCTGACTGTAAATTTTATTTTGCTGCCTCAAGTGAAATGTTTGGTCATGCACTTCAAACTCCACAAAATGAAAATACCCCTTTTAATCCACGTTCTCCTTATGGAATCTCAAAAGTTGTTGGTTTTTATTTTACAAAAAATTATAGAGAAGCATACAATCTTTTTGCCTGTAGCGGAATATGTTTTAATCATGAATCGGAAAGGAGAGGATTTGAATTTGTTACAAGAAAAATTTCAAGAGGCGTTGCTATGATAAAATTAGGACTTATAAATAAAATAAAACTTGGAAATCTTGATGCAAAAAGGGATTGGGGATATGCCCCTGAATATGTTGAAGCGATGTATCTTATGTTACAACAGGAAAAACCGGATGACTATGTAATAGCAACTGGAGAAACACATTCAGTAAAAGAATTTGTTGAACTTGCTTTTAAAATAGTAGGGTTAAATTGGGAGGAATATATAGAGATAGATAAAGAATTATTTAGACCTGCTGAAGTTTATGAATTGAAAGGAGATATAACAAAGATAAAACAGAAAATTGGCTGGCAACCAAAAGTGAAGTTTGAAGAACTGGTAAGATTAATGGTAGAAAACGACCTGAAAGAGATATCTAAAAATATATCTTAAAAATAAAAAGATACTAATGAAAATTGCTATTGATGCTGGAATTGGTTTGAGTTCATTTGAGAAAGGCGGGATTTACTATTTACTCCCAGATTTTCTTAATACCCTCGGTTCAATTGATATGGAAAATGAATATATTATTTTTGGTTATTTTTTGAGAGATTATTTTGAAAAAGTTAGAAAATTAGAAATACCTTGTTTTAAAAATTTCTCAACTAAAATATTCCCAATCCCAGGAAAACTTGTAAAAATTATTGAAAAGAATTTTAAAATTAATTTTATTGAGTTTCTATTAAGAAAAGAAAAAATTTCAATTTACCATAGTATATCTGCAACCTATCTTCCAAATTTTAAAAATGTAAAAACAATTTATACTGTTCATGACCTTTCATTTGAATTTAACCCTGAATTTTTTAAAGATAAATGGTATATTGATGTTAAAAATGGAGTTTTAAAATCTGATGTAGTTATTGTCCCATCTTATTCAACAAAAAGAGATTTAATTGAATTTTATAAAATTTCTGAGGATAAAATAAAAGTGATATACTGGGGAATTGACAGGACTATTTTTAAACCAGTTGATAAAGAAGTTGTTCAAGAGAGATTAAAAAAATATTTTGAATTTACAAAATATATTTTAACAGTTGCAACATCAATAAAAAGAAAAAATATTCCATTTCTTCTTGATGTTTATAAAATGTTAAAGGGAAAAAAGATTGAAGAAAAACTTATAATTATTGCGGGGACAGATTATTTAAAAGTAGAGATTTTGAAACTTGCAAAAGAAAAAAACATTAAAGATATATTATGTTTTTCTGAGGTGCCAAAAGAAGATATGCCATTTTTTTATTCAGGTGCAGAATTGTTTGTTTTTCTTTCACTTTATGAAGGATTTGGATTACCAGTCATAGAAGCAATGACATGTGGCACTCCAGTTATAATTTCAAATGTCTCTTCTTTGCCTGAAATAGTTGGGGAAGGTGGGATAAAAATTGACCCGTATGATTTAGATGAAGCTTATGATAAAATACTTGAAATTCTTAAAAATGAAAAATTAAAAACAGAAATGAGAGAAAAAGCAATTGAAAGGTCAAAATTATTCAGTTGGGAAAAATGTATAAAGGAAACATTAAAAATATATGAAAATATTTATAATTGAAAATATTACATTGATTTTGGAGTAGAAAAGAAATTCAAGTAAATCATAATTGAAAAACCGTTAAGAATAATTTTGAGGGGAATCGAAAGAAATATGATAAAATATAGAAGGTTAACAAAATTGTTAACTTATTATTCTTAAATGGGATATGAAAAATTGAGAGAGTTAAAAAATAAACTATATTTCACACTTGAGGATATTGCAGAGATTCTTAGATGCCATATCTTTTTATTCATTTGGTAAATATAAATTTGATATTTCATCCATTGATTTTAACAAACTTGACTTTAAAGTTTTAAAAAAGCAGATAGAAAATTACCCTGTTAATGTTCAAAAAGAATTTTATAAAATATGGAGAGCTTAATTACACAGGAAAAATTTGAAATTGAGGTTCTTGAATATTTAAATAGCGGAAAAATTGTCTCCAAATGATTACAAGATAAAACTTGGTTCAATCATAGATAGAAATGAAAGAGAATATTATATCAAAAAAAACTTTGAATTTTTGAAAAGGCAATTGAATAAAATTATTATTTTATAAAATGTGTGCAATATGTGGAATAGTTAAATTAAAAGGGAAAGTAGAAGAAGAAATTATAAAAAAAATTACAGATTGTATGAGTTATAGAGGACCGGATGAAGAAGATTATTTTTTTGAAGAAAATGTTGGTCTTGGACATAAAAGGTTAAGCATAATTGATTTGAAAACAGGAAAACAACCATTATTCAATGAAGATAAGAGTTTGGTTTTGGTTTGTAATGGTGAAATATATAATTTTATTGAATTAAGAGAAAAACTTGAAGAAAATGGTCATATTTTTAAAACAAAGTCAGATAATGAAGTAATAATACATTTATATGAAGAAAAAAGAGAAAAATGTTTGAACTATTTAAGAGGTATGTTTGCCTTTGCTATATGGGATAGGAAAAATAAATTTTTGTTTCTTGCAAGAGACCGTCTTGGTAAAAAACCACTTGTTTATTCTATCAAAAATGGCGATATATTTTTTTCTTCTGAATTAAAGGGGCTTTTACAAATTCCTGAAATAAAAAAAGAAATAGATTTTGAAGGACTTGATGATTTTTTTACATATCAGGCAATACCTTCTCCAAGAACAATTTTCAAAAATATTAAGAAACTTCCTCCTGCTTGTTATTTAATATGGAAAAATGGTGAGATAAAAATAGAGAGATACTGGCAGATTGACTTTAAAAAAAAGATTTATTTTAAAAATGAAAATGAATATAAAGAACTTTTATGGGAAAAACTTTGTGAAAGTGTAAAAATAAGATTGATTTCGGATGTTCCTCTTGGTGCCTTTTTATCAGGTGGTATTGATTCTTCTACAATTGTTGGAATTATGAGTCAATATTTATCACAACCTGTGAAGACATTTTCAATTGGGTTTGATGTTGAAAGTTTTAGTGAGTTAAAATATGCTAAAATTGTTGCAGAAAGATTTAAAACAGAACATTATGAATTTATTGTAAAACCAGATATAATAGAAATCTTACCAAAACTTGTATGGTATTATAATGAACCATTTGGTGACTCATCAATGATTCCGACTTGGTATGTTGCAAATAAGACAAAAAATTATTTAAAAGTTGCATTAAATGGAGATGGAGGAGATGAAAATTTTGCAGGATATCCAAGATATTATCAGACAAAAATACTTGAAAATTTGTATAAAGTTTCAAAAAAAACATATTTTTTAAACAGGTTAAATAAAAATTTGATAGAAAAAGTTTATCAAAATTATCCTTACAATTTATTTACAAGAGTTTTAAAATGGCTTAAGGAAGCAGATGATTATGGCTTTTGTTTTGCTTATACAAGAAGATTAACATCATTTTCTCCTGAATGGAAAGAAAGGTTATACAGTAATTTTTTTAAAAATGAAATAAAAAATTATAATTCATTTGAAATTACAGAAAAATTGTGGAGAAAAGTTGAAAATCTTGATTTACTTGAAAAAATGATTTTCTGTGATTTCAATTTATATCTTCCAGAAGTTTTACTTGTTAAAATGGATATTGCCACCATGTCAAATTCAATTGAAGGAAGAAGTCCTTTTCTTGATAATGAATTTGTTGAACTAATTGCCTCTTTCCCTCATAATTTAAAATTGAATGGTAAAATAAGTAAGTATATATTGAAGGAAAAACTTAAAGGTTTTTTACCAGACGAGATTTTATATAGGAAGAAAATGGGTTTCGGAGTTCCTATGGGTAAGTGGTTCAAAAAAGAGTTGAACAAGTATTTAAAAGAAAATTTGTTATCAGATGATTTTAGAAAGATAGGATTTTTTAACCAAAAGGAAGTTGAAAAACTAATAAATGAGCATATTTCAGATAAAGTAGACCATTCTTCAAGATTATTTCTTTTACTTGTTTTTGAATTATGGAGGAAAATTTATAATATTTTTTGAGAAAGGAGGAACTAATGAAAAGGTCAGTTTTAATTTTTATTATTTTCCCTTTATTTTTATTTTCTCAAAACATTTCAAATGACTATAAAACTGCAATAGAAAATTTAAAATCAAAAGACGCACTTAAAAGAACATATGGTGCTTATAAGATTAGAAAGATGGAAGGAGATTTAACTGAAAGTATACCTTATCTTTTAAATATTATTGAAGATGAAAGAATTGTTTATAGTGAAGTCCTTGGTAAAACTACTCCTTCAGAGGAAGCAAAAAAAACTATTTTAAAAATTGGTATCCCATCTTTGCCTTTTATTTTTGAAAAATTTAATGACCAAGGCGCCTCAAAATTATTAAAGATGAAACTGATTGAAATTCTTGGTGAAATAAAGGAAGAACAATCCAGGATTTTTCTTGAAAAAATTATAAGAGACCCTGATATTGAAATAAAAGAAAAGGTGATTGATATGCTTTCAAAAGATAAAGATGAAATAGATTTTTTAATTAATTTTTCAAAAGAGGATGAATATATAAAGATTAAAATAATAAAATCTTTTGGAGAAAATAGAAGAAAAGAAGCATTACCATTTATTTATGAATGTTTAAAGGATAAAAACTGGGAAATAAGGAAATTTTCATTATTTGCATTAGGAGAGATAAAAGAAGATGTAGATATTAATTTTTTAATTCCACTTGTTGAAGATAAAGAATATCTTGTGAGAAAAGAATTAGCAGAGACATTTGGGAAAATTAAAGATAAAAGAAGTGTTTCATATTTAATTAAATTACTTAATGATTCTAACTTTCTTGTAAGAATTGCTTCCATTAATGCCTTGAAAAATATAAGGGATATTAGAGGATTTGAACCAGTTTTGAATGCTTTGAATGATAAAGAAATAGAAGTAAAGATTGAAGCGATAAAAGCACTTGGTGTTTTTAAGGATAAAAGAAGTACAATATTTCTTATTTCAAATTTAAATGACAGATATCATTTACTTGTCAGAGAATATTCTGCTTATGCTCTTGGAGAAATAAGAGATAAAAGGGCTATCTATCCATTAATAAGTTTATTAAATAATGAAAATTATGAACTGAAAAAAATTGCAAGAGAAGCATTAAGAAAAATTACAGGAGTTGATTTTGAATATGATAAAGAAAAATGGTATAACTGGGCAGAAAAAAATAAAATTTCATCAATCAAAGAAAATTAAAATATGTTATATAATAGGAACCCTTGAAGTAGGTGGAGCAGAAAAGCAACTTTATTTACTGATAAAAAATCTTAATAGAGAAAAATTTATTCCTTTTCTTATTTCATTAAGAGGCGGAAGAATGGAAGATGATTTTAAAAAAATTACAAGTCATTATATCCTTAAAAAAAAATTTAAATTTGATATCTTGGCTCTTTTCAAACTTATAAAAATAATTAAAAAGGAAAAACCAGATATTTTACAGACATTTATGTTTACATCAAATACATGGGGAAGATTGGCAGGTATTTTCTGTAAAGTTCCTGTAATAATTGCATCTGAAAGGAGTGCTGACTTATGGAAAAAAAAACATCACATTTTAATTGATAGGATTCTTTTAAAATTTACTGATAAGATTATATGCAATTGCCAAGAAGTAAAAAAAATTTATGTCAATAGATTAGGGAACGAAAAGAAATTTGAGGTTATTTATAATGGACTTGAAATAGAAAAATATGAAAGATTATGTGAGAATATAAGGTTGAAAGATGAATTTGGTATAAAGGATGAAAAGATTATTCTTACAGGTGGAAGATTATCTTTTGAAAAAAATCTTGAGACATTTTTATATATTGCAAAAGATATTAAAAAAAAATTTAGAAAAATAAAATTTATTATAGTGGGCGATGGTGAAGAAAAAGGTAAATTATTAAAATTAACTGAAAAACTTGATTTAAAAGAAGATGTTATATTTACTGGATATAGGGATGATTTACCTGATTTAATAAAAATTTCTGATATAGTAGTTCTTATTTCATTATGGGAGGGAATGCCAAACTTAATAATTGAAGGGATGTTATGTAAAAAGGCTGTTATATGCAGCCAAATTGGAGGTGGAAAAGAAATAATTAAAGATGGTGAATATGGATTTTTAGTTGACCCAAAAGATAAAAATAGAATTAAAGAGAAAATTTTTTTTCTTCTTGAAAATGAAGATATATGTAAAAAATTTGGACAAGCAGGTTATAATTATGCAAAAGAAAAATTTTTACTTGAAAATATGGTTAAAAGTTATGAAGATTTATATTTAAGATTTCTAAAGGGGGAATAAATGAGTAAATATATTCTTGAAAAAAAGATTGATTTTGAAAGACATAACCAAGAAGTAAAAAAACTTTGGAATGATTTTAAAAATGGGAATCCGTCAAGAGTTCCAGTGACTTTTTCTATGAATTCAAGAATGATTTTAATGAATAAGGAATTAAATAAATGGAAGTATACCTGGAAAGAGTTTTTTGAAAATCCAGATGTAAGATGGGAAGTTGAGTTAAACTTTCAGAAATGGGTAAGATTTAATGTTTTACAGGACAGCCAAATGGGATATCCTGAAAATGAGTGGAATGGTATAAATATTTACTATCAAAACTGTGATGAAGCAATGTATTTTGGTTGTCCTTTAGTTTATCCTGAAAATGATATGCCATTTATTTTGCCAATTTTAAAAGATGATAAAAGAAAATTATATAAAATGAAATTACCAGATGTTTTTGAAAATCCTGTTTATAAAATTGCTCTTGAACATTATTATTATCTTGAAGAAAAGAGAAAAAATTATGATTTTGAGGATATTCCTGTCGGAAAGACAAGTATTTTTGGTTCTGGAACAGATGGTCCTTTAACAGTTGCTTGTAATTTAAGAGGTGCAAATGAAATAATGACTGATTTTTACGAAGACCCTCAATATATTCATGATTTACTTTCTTTTATAACTGATGAAACAATAAGAAGAATTAAAAAGGTCAAAGAGTTTCTTGGTATTTCATATCCAGATAAATGTTGGGGATTTGCAGATGATAGCATTGAATTAATTTCAACTGATATGTATAAAGAATTTTTTATGCCATACCACTTGAAATTATTAAAAGAATTTTCAAAGGGTGGGCCAAATAGTATTCATATTTGTGGAAGAGTTCAGCATCATTTAAAAATCTTAAAAGAAGAATTGAATATAAAAACATTTGACCTTGGATTTCCTGTTAACCTTGGTAAAGCAAGAGAAGAACTTGGAGAAGATGTAATTTTAATAGGTAATATTTCTCCAATGTTATTAAAAAATGGACCACCAGAAAAAATAAGAGAGGCAGTTAAAAATTTGTGTAAATCAGGTGTTATGAAAGGGAAAAAATTTATACTTCATGATGGGAATAATTGTGCACCTGAAACACCAGTTTTGCATTTTGAAGTAATGTATGAAGCAGGTAAGGAATTTGGCAAATATAACTTATAAATTATTTTAAAATTTTAAATTTATAAAAGTTATTTTCAAGGAAAATAATTTCATATTCATCTGGTTTAAGTTCAAATATATCTTCAAAATCTTTAAGTGGAATCTCAAGATAAAAATAATCAGGTGGTTTTTCTCTTATAAGTTTTTTAAGTTCATTTTTATAAATATAACTAATTCCTGTTCCTATACCACAAAATCTCCATGGACTTTGTTTTTTGGTTATAAAATAAACTTCGCAATAATCAGGAATCATAAAAAATGTTTCTTTTTCTTTGACATATTTTAAAACAGTAAAAACAAGAGGATGAATATTAACTCTTTTATCTTTTAATATTACAAATTTATAAAATGCTTTTTGAAAATGGGAAAATCTTTTTTTAATCAAATTAAAAGGCAAAAGGAGACAGATTAGAAGGAATAAAATTACAAGTTTTTGTGGATAATATTTTAAGATGATTATACTTCCAATAATTATCAGGATATTTAGTAAGAGGATGTAATGAGAATATAAAGCAAAAGTAAAAAAATAAATAAAAAATAAACTAAAAAAAAGATATAAAAACAAAAATTTCAATTTATCTTTTATAAACAAAATCGGCAATAAAAGCATAAGTGTTTGTTTTCCAGGACCTGTAAATAAAAATATTCTAAATCTATACTCAAAATCTTTGAAGAGATTTAAAAATTTATCATCGCCTAATTTTTTTGATTTTAGGACTAAATAAAAAGGGAATATAATAGTGTCAAAACTTTCAGGAGCACCTTTAACAAAGATATAAGCGAAAAACAAAAAAGAAAACAAAAATCCACTAATAAAAAATTTTTTCTCCCATTTAAAAATTCTTTCTCTGAAAAATAAAAAAAGAACAAAAACTATTAAGGCATATGGTTGTTTAAGCATTAATAACCATACGAAACAATTTCCTAAAATAAAATCACCAATTTTACTTGGTTTTTCCAATAATAAATAAAATGAAATCAGAAAGAAAAAAATAAAAAAATGTTCTGTTAAATTCCCTCCACTGAAACAAGGATAAATTCTATATGTGGTTATAAAAAGAGAAGAAATAAGCCAGAAAAAGTTTTCTATTTTAAATTTTTTTAGAATAAAAAATAAAAGAATTAACATAAAAATATTTGTGAAAATATCTATAAAATAAAGTGTCCATCTTGAATCTGAGAAAATTTTGAAGACAAAAGCATAAATATAATAAATCCCTGGAAACTTATAATCCCAAACATCTTTATATAAAATTTTTCCATTATTTATTTGTTGACCTATATAGGCATAAATTCCACTGTCAATAAACATTTTGTTGTAGGTAGGATTATGGGGGAATGAAACAATAAAAAAATAGATAGATGATAGAAATGTTAAAACCAGTTCAATATTTCTATTTTTCATTATTTTATCAATTTAAATTTGTAAAAATTTTCATCTACTTTTTCAATTATATACTCATTTTTATTTAAATTAAATATGTTTTCAAAATAGGAAATATTTTTTTCAAGATAAACATAGGAAGGTGGATTTTTTCTTATCATTTCTATAAACTCATTTTTAAAAAACCTGGCAACAATGTCATCAATGATAAAAAACCTGTATGGAGATTCAGTTTTTGTTAAAAAATAGATTTCAGGATAACTTGGTATCATTATAAATTTTTCATTTTCTTTAATATGATGAATTATTGTAAATGTCATTGGAGGAGCGGCGATTCTTAAATCTTTCTCAATAAAAGTTAATTTTAATGCTTTGATTGAATGTTTAAATCTAATTTTTATAAATTTTGCTGGAGAAATTGTAAGAATAAAAAGAAGAAATAAAATGATATATTCTGGATATTTTTTTGCAATTATAATAAAACATCTTACAAATATCACAAGCAAAATGATAAGGTAATGGAAATAAAAAAGTGGCAATGTAAAAACTATTATAAGAAGGATTATTATTTCATATAAAAGGTGCTTTTCTAAATAACCCCATTCGCCTTTCTTAACTATTGCAAAAATTGAAAGTGTAAAGAATTGAAATAAAGGTCCATATATAAAGCTGTTTTTAAGTTTTACAAAAAGCGGAATTTTTTCTCCCCCAGACCTTTGTAATGGAAAAATCAATATTGCTCTTATTGATTCAGGAATATTTTTCAAAATAATAAATGAGAAAAAAATAAAAATTGGTATAAAACCAAAAAAGAAATATACATTTTTAATTTTTTTCCAGAAAATGATTATTAAAATTAAAGTCAATAAAAGCAAGTTTTGTTTAAAGAAAAAATTTATTGCCATTGAAAAACCAGCGAGTAGTTTCTTAAATTTACTTTCTTCAGAAGTAATACAATAAAAAAACACCAAATAAAAAAATAAATACCAGTGCTCATTTAAATTCCCATCACAATAAGAAGGAAAAACCCTGTATGATGTTAAAAAAAATATTGAAAAGGCCCAGAAAAACTTTTCAAGATTAAAATTTTTTAAAATTCTGAAAATTAGAAGAAAAATTGAAATGGTAACTAAAATATCCACAATGTAAAGAGACCATCTTGTATCTGGGAAAATTTTAAAGATGAATGCATAAATATAATAAATACCTGGTAGTTTTATTTCAAAAACATCTCTGTATAATGATTTACCTTTGTTTATCTGAGATGCAACATAAGCATATGTTCCCGAATCAATAAACATTGGGTAAAAATTTGGAAGCGTTGATGAAACAATAAAAATGAAATAAAGGGAAAAAACTGGAAATAAAAATTTATTCAACAATTCAAAGTTTATTTTTTTTATATTTAACATTATAATTTATATTAACATGAAAATGAAAGAGAAAAAATTTCTATTTTTGATATTTCTGTTTGCTTTGATTTTAAGGATTTGTTTTATTTTAACTCTTGATAATTCTGTTGATGTTTGGGGTGATTGGTGGGATGAACTTGGATGGAAACTTGCTACAGGAAAAGGATACTGGGTTGCTAATCCATATTTTAAAGGTGGTCCTAAATTTTATGCATGGAGAAGTCCTGGTTTTCCATTATTTTTAGCATTAATATATAAAATTTTTGGACACAGTTATTTTGCTGCTAAAGTTGGACTTGCACTTTTAAGTTCTTTAACAGTTATTTTGATATTTTTTCTTGGTAAAATTCTTGTTGATGAAAAAACAGGAATTTTATCATCTATCATTTATTCAATTTATCCTGCTTCTATTTTCTGGACTGGTTATCTTTGCCCTGTTACACTTGAAATTTTTTTGATGTTGGGGTTTGTGTTGTTTTTGTATATTGGCGAAAAAACTAAAAACTGGATACATTTTGGAATTTCTGGCATTTTTTTGGGATTAGGAGTTTTAACAAGAAGTTTATTTTTAGTTTTTTTCCCTTTGCTTTTAATTTATTTTTTTATAAAAGAGAAAAAACCGCTCATGATGAAATATTCAACTGTAATTTTTATAATTGGTTTTTTAGTTATACTCCCGTGGATTATCAGAAATTACAAAATTTTTCATAGATTTTTAATTACTTCAACAGAAGGAGGTATTGTTTCTTATATTGCAAATAATCAAAATTCACTTAATGAACCTTCTGGATATTGGAATCCACCTTTTGAATTTTTTGAAAAATATAAAGGGATGAATGAAATTGAAATAAATAAAGCATTATACAGAGAAACAGTAAATTTTATAATTTCTAACCCGGGGATATACATAAAACTTGTATTAGATAGATTCATTAGATATTGGAGGTTATATCCACATACTTTTTCAGGTCCTGGTGAAAATTATAAGAAATATCATGTAATAGGTGGTTTTTTAATTAATACTCCTTTAATATTTTTGGGATTTTTAGGAATATTGAAATATCTTAAACATTGGAAAAAATTTTTGCTCATTTATTTTTTAATAATTGGATGGTCTATTCCTGTAATATTATTTTTCAAAACAGTAATTAGATATAGAGAACCACTTTTCCCTTTTTTAATAATTTTTAGTATTTTATTCTTAAAAAAAAATGTGGAAAGGTAAAGAAGTATCAGTAATATTTCCTACTTATAATGAGAAGGATTCAATAAAAAATGCAATAGAGGACTTTTTTGCTTCAGGTTATGTTGATGAAATAGTCGTTGTAAATAATAATGCAGTTGAAGGAACAGATGAAGAAGTAAAAAAAACAAAGGCAAAACTTGTTTATGAAAAAAGACAGGGTTATGGATACGCAATTTGGAAAGGACTTTCTGTGGCAGAAGGTTATTATCTCATTATTTCTGAACCAGATGGGACATTTGAAGGGAAAGATGTTATTAAACTTCTTGCTTATAGTGATGATTTTGATTATGTTTTGGGCACAAGGACTACAAGAGAATTGATATGGAAGGGTGCAAATATGAACTTTTTTTTGAAATGGGGTAATTGGGCTGTTGCTAAATTGATTGAATTTTTATACAATACAACGACTTTAACAGATGTTGGTTGTACAATGCGATTGATAAAAAGACCACTATATGAAAAAATAAAAAATTATTTTACAGTCGGGAAAGAACATTTTGGCCCTGAAATGACTCTCATTGTTATTAAAACTGGAACAAAATTTATTGAAATCCCTGTAAATTACAAACCAAGGGTGGGAAAATCTTCTGTAACTGGAAGTATGAGGAAGGCATTTTTTCTCGGATTAAAGATGATATTTTTGATTTTAAAATATAAATTCAGGAGAATAAAATTTTAAAAATATGATACTTGCATATCATAGAATTAATCCCTGGTATAAAAACGACGCACTTACAGTAAATCCAGATAATTTTGAAAGGCATTTAAAATATTTAATTTCAAAAAATTTTCAACCAGTTTCATTCAATGGATTGAGAGAGAAAAACAAAAGGAAATTTATGATTACTTTTGATGATGGTTTTGCTGATAACTTATGGTTTGCTTATGAAATTTTAAAAAAGTTTAATTTAAAACCTTTAATTTTTTTGGTTGTTGATTATGTCGGTTCAGATAAGATTTTTTTAAGATATAAAGATAAGGAAAAAGACAGATTTTTAAACTGGGAAGAAGTAAAATGGATGGGTGAAAATGGAGTTGAATTTGGTTCTCATACTCTTACACATCCTCATTTAACTGAAATATCTGAAAAAAAAGCAAAAGAAGAGATAGTAATTTCTAAAAAAAAGATTGAAGATAAAATTGGAATGGAAGTTAAATTTTTCTGTTATCCATATGGAGAATTTGATGAAAAGATAATTGAGATTGTGAAAAAAGCAGGATATAAAGCAGCATTTGTTACACCAAAAAAGAGAAAAAAAATAAAAAATTCAATTTATACACTTAAAAGAATTGGAATTTACGGGCACAATAGTTTTTTAATTTTTAAGTTCAAAATATGGAAAGAATATCTTATAGGAAAATTTTAATTTTTCTATTAATAGCAGGGTTTTTAATAAGGATAGGTTTTATTTTTTCTTTAAAAAATAGGTTTTATTTTGATGATGAATTTGAGTATTTTAAAATGGCTCAAAATTTTATTTCAGGCAAAGGACTTATCGTAGGTGAAAATCTTAAGAGTTTTAGACCCCCTTTATATCCTTTTATCATTAGCATTTTTTATTATTTAAATTTTGACCTTTTGGGTATAAGAATTTTTCAGGTTTTACTTTCAACTTTTTCAATCTATATTATTTACCTTATTGGGAAAGAAACTTTTAATGAAAAAGTTGCTTTAGTTTCTTCTTTTATCTGTGTTTTTTATCCTTATTTTATCTTTTACAATGGATTTTTGTTAACAGAAACAGTTTTTATATTCCTTACTCTTTTGAGCATTTTATATTTAATAAATTGTGTTGAGAAAAATGGAAAAATGTCTTTTAAAACTGGAATTTTTATTGGACTGGCAGGATTAACAAGGCCGACTTTTCAACTTTATTTGCCAATCGGTATTCTTCATATCTTCTTTTTAAGGGAAAAATTAAATATTAAATTGAAGAAAATTTTGTTTATTTCATTTGGATTTTGTTTGACACTTTCTCCATGGATTATCAGAAATTACATAATATTTCATAAATTTATTCCTGGAACAACAATGGGTGGATGGGTTTTTTGGGAAGGAAATAATCCATATTCAGATGGTGGACCATGTTCTTATTTTCCGAAAAAAATACTTGAAATTGAAGAAATAGAAAGGGATAGATTACTTTATAAAATGACATTAAATGTAATAAAAAAAAATCCTGAAAGGTTTATATGGTTGCTTAAAAATAAATTTAAAAGATTCTGGAATATTGTTCCTAATGCTCCTGAATTTGAGACAAAAATTTTATATCGCATAATAAGTGTTTTTTCATTTGGAATTATGATGCCATTTTTTATCATTGGGTTTTTAGTATCCTTGAAAAATAGAAAAAGTAATTTTTTCCATAGTTTAATAATTCTTTTTACAATTTTTCATATGATTTTCCTAGCATCAATCAGATACAGAGTATTTCTTGAACCCTTTTATATTATTTTTTCAGTTTATGGATTTTTTTATATAATTTTAATGGTTAAAAGTCATTTTGGAGAAAATAGATGAAACTTTCTGTAATAATACCTGTTTATAATGAAAAAAATACAATTTTGAAAATATTAGAAAAAGTAAAGAAAGTTCTATTAGAAAAAGAAATTATAATAGTTGATGATGGAAGCAATGATGGCACAAAAGAGATTTTAAAAGGAATAAATGAAAAAAATATAAAAATAATTTTTAAAGAAAAAAATGAAGGAAAAGGAAGTGCAATAAGAACTGGTTTAAAATATGTAACAGGTGATGTGATTGTAATTCAGGATGCTGACTTGGAATATGAACCCATGGACTGGATTAAAATGTTGGAAGTGATGAAGGAGAAAAATGCAGATGTTGTATATGGTTCAAGAATTCTTGGGAAAGGGAAAAAATCATCTTTTGCGTTTTACTATGGAGGGAAGTTTATAACTTTTTTGACCAATATTTTATATTTTACAAAATTAACAGATGTCCCAACTTGTTATAAAATGGTAAAAAAAGAGGTAATGAATAAAATAAATTTAAAATGTAAAAAATTTGAGTTCTGTCAGGAACTTACGGCAAAATTAAGAAAACTTGGTTGTGAGATTTATGAGGTTCCGATAAGTTATAATCCGCGTTCAATAAAGGAAGGGAAAAAGATAAGATGGAAAGATGGAATTGAAGCAATATGGGCTTTAATAAAATATAGATTTTTTGATTAATAATGAAAAAAAAATTGGTTTTCATTTTTGTTTCTTTTTTTCTTACAGTATTTTTCAGAGTCCCTTATATCTTCCCTTATTTTTCAAATGTTGATGAACCTGAATATGCTCTTTGTGGATATAAATTATTGAAAAATAGAATGATTTACAAGGAAATATTTGAAAACAAAGGTTTTGGCCTTGGTTATATTTATTTGTTTTTTATGAAAATTTTTAAAACAAACTATTTATTTTCAGTTCATTTTTTTTATATTCTGATTTTACTTTTAAATACATTTTTAATTTTTAAAATAGTCGAAAAAATTTCAAATAGAGAAACAGCTCACTGGAGTTTGATTCTATATCCGGCACTTAATACTCTTTTTTATCCTGTTGATATCCATAAGGGACCTGAATTTGTCGTAGTTTTACTCCTATTACTTGCATGGTTTTTTCTGATTTACTTTACATCCTTTTTTTATATGATTTTATCTTCTTTTTTTATTGGTCTTTCCTTGTTTTTTAAACAATTCGGTCTTATTTTAATTATTGGATTTTCTTTTTTGGTTTACTATTATACTAAAAATTTTAAAAAATCCTTTTTTTATTTTATTTCAGGAATAACACCTTTTATTTTATTTTTATTTTATCTTTATAAAAGAGGATTATTTTCTGATTGGATAATCTGGAATATAAAATATCCACTTTTTCTTGCCTCTCATATTCCACTATGGAAAAAAATATATTCCGTTTTTCCAATGGTTTTTCGAGCCCTATTTTTGAATCCATTTTTATTAATATTTTCTATTTTTTTCCTTAGAGAAAAAAAAGGAAGAAACGATTTTTTGTTGATTTTATTCATTACATTTCTTTGGGGTGCTATACATGGATTGCCATTTCCTCATCATTATATTTTATTTTTTACAGTTATGATAATTATTTCTATAATTGGTTTTACAATTTTCCTATCGAAAAAATTTTATGGAGAAAAAATAATATTTAATACAATCTTAATTTTTTCAATTCTTCAATCTATTTTCTACTGGCATGGATTTGATTATTATAAAAAATGGATAAATTTTTTGAAAAATAAAGAATGGACAAAAGATTATGAAGTAAAAAAATATGAGGGGATAGTCAAATTTATAATTGAAAATACAGAAAAAGATGAAAAAATTATTGTCTGGCCTTTCAATCCAAAAATTTATCTTTTAACAAATAGAGAACCTGGAACAAGATTTATAATTCTTGATCCAGTTATTGGTCAGACGTTTGCAAATTTTACAAAAATATTTCAGTATCAATTAGCAGAAAAATTCTTTATAGAAGATATAGAAATAAATAATGTGAGATTATTTATAGATGCAACTGATAATAGTTTAATAAATATGAGTTTTTTTAAACTTGAAAAGTATCCAAATATCTTAAAGGTTTTAGAAGAAAAATTTGTATTTGAAAAGGAAATAAATGGATTTAAAGTTTACAGGAGAGTAAAGTGAAAAAATGTAATTTGTGTGAAAGTGATAAAGTTAATTTAATGTTAAAAGTTGGTAACTATAAAATTTATAAATGTGAAAATTGCCATGTTAAATTCTTATATCTATTTCCAGAAAATATAGAAAAAATCTATGATGAAGAATATTTTAAAAAATGGTACTTAAGTTCTTATAAAGAGAGAAAAAAATATTTTAAATTATTACTTGGCAAAATTAAAATTAATGAGTATGTATTTCCAGGAAGTAAATTAATTGATATTGGTTGTGGAATTGGTATTTTTCTTGAAATTATGAAGGAAAAGAATTATGAAGTTTATGGACAGGATATTTCTGATTTTGCAGTGGATTTTTGTGTAAAGAAAGGATTTAGAATGTATGATAAACCTATGTCTGAAATTGATTTACCAGAAAATTTTTTTGATTTGGTTACTTTGTTTGACGTCATTGCCCATCTAAAAAAACCAAATATTTATTTACAAAAATGTAAAAGAATATTGAAAAAGAAAGGAATTTTAATAATAAAAACTCCTTTACATTCAAATTTTATATTTTTTATTGCAAAATTTTTTTCTTTTACAGAAAAAGCAAAGTCAATTTTACATTTACCAGCCCAGATTTATCATTTTGATAAAAATTCTATTTATAAGATTTCGGAAATATCTGGATTTAAAATTGAAAAAATTTTTTTAATAAAAGAATTTATTGAAAAAAAAATATCGTTAGTAAATATCTGGAAATTTTTATTTGAAAAAAGTATGATTGTAATTTTGAGAAATGAATAAAAAAGCAAAAATCTCTCTTTTTTTTATTATTCTCTTTGGGCTTTTCTTAAGAGTTTTAAATATTGGTAAACATTCTTTATGGTGTGATGAATTACTTGCTGTTTCAATTGGAAAGCATTCAGTTAAGTGGATTATTGATTATATTACCTATAATGATGCTCATCCTCCGCTTTTTTACATATTCGTTCATTATTTTATCAGATTTAAAGAAGATGAAGTTTTTTTAAGAACTTTACCATTATTTTTTGGTATATTATGTATTCCTTTAAGTTATATTTTCGGTAAAAAATTTAAGGATGAAAAAACAGGTCTTTTATTTTCCACTCTTGTTGCGATAAATCCTGCACTAATTTTATGGTCCCAAATTCTTAAGTCATATACTTTCTTTACCTTTTTAACATTAATTTCTTTCATTCTATTTTTGACCTTGCTTGAAAAAGATAAAAAAACCAAATGGATAATTTTTTTTATTTTAACAAATTCACTTCTACTTTACATACATAATTTTGGTTTCATTGTAATTCTTATTCAATTTTTTATTCTTTTAGTCCTGAAAAAATTTGATTATAATTTTTCTCTTTCCTATCTTGCTACTTTTTTCATATATATCCCCTGGCTTATAAAAATTCCAAATCAAATTCTTTTCACTCTTGGGGTAAAAAGACCTCTCCCTTTAATTTTACGATTTCCATATACTCTGTTCTATTTCTTTCTTGGTGAAACCCTAAATCCTTTTAATTTTAAAATTGTAATTCCAGTATTCATTTTATACTTATTAATATTTGGAAATGGATTTAAAAATATTTTCTCTTTAAATAAAGAAAAAATGTTTTTTTTATTAATTTCGCTTTTTTTACCCTTAATTTTTGTTTGTTTTCCTTCAACAGTTCCACAGAATTTAATACCTTTTTCTATTTTCTGGTTATTAATTTTCAGTTTGGTTTTAGAAAGTTTAAATAAAAAAAATGTTTTACTTTATTTTGCATTTTTTTCTTTTTTCCCTTCTTTATTTTTTTATTACACAGACAATATATCTCAACATCAGGATACAAGTAAATTAATTCCTTATAGGGAAATTTACAGAGAAGTAAAAGAATTTGAGAAGGAAGATGATTTAATATTGACAACAGAAAAAGTTGATGAAGATATATTTGCTCCAATTCAGTGGTATTATAAAGGGAAAAATGAAATATTTGGAATAAAAAATGAAAAGGATTTAGAAAATATAGCAAATTTGTTGAATAAAAAGAGAAGGGTTTTTCTTATTCTTGATTTTATAAATAGTCCCATACTTTCAGAAAAAGCAAAAGAGTTTTTTAAGAAGAATTACAGAAAAATTTTTGAAAAAAAATATGTATATAATGAAAAACTTCTTGAAAGATTGAAAGGTAAAAGAAAATTTTATTATCTTGTTGAAGTATATCTTTTTAAAAAGAAGTAAAAATGTTATAATTTTTATTAATCAAAAATTAAGGAGAACAAAATGGGAAAATATAAAGTTGCGGCAGAATTTCTTAAATTAAAATATGACTTGAAATACTTAAATTTTAAAACCACAGAAGAAATTCCACCACTTGAAGGGATAATAGGACAGGATAGGGCTAAAAAGGCACTTGAATTTGGTTTACAGATAAAAAGCAAGGGTTATAACATTTTTGTTTCAGGTATTACAGGAAGTGGAAGGACAAGTTCTGTTGAACAGGCAGTGAAAAAAATAGCAGAAAAAGGGAAAACTCCTGATGACTGGTGTTATGTCTATAATTTTTCAAATCCAGATACACCAAATGTTTTAAGATTTCCTGCTGGAAAAGCAAATGAATTTAAAAAAGATATGGAAAATCTTGTGAATGAATTAAAAATAGAACTACCAAAAACATTTGAAAGTGAGGTATATGAGGAACATAGGAATCAAATAATTAAAGAGTTTCAGAATAAAAGAAATGAACTTTTAGAAGAAATTGAAAATTCTGCAAAAGAAGCCAGTTTTCAGATTAAACATAAACCTTCTGGTATAGTTTTTATTCCTTTGCTTGAAGGACAGCCAATAAAAGAAGAAGAGATGGAAAATTTAAGTGAAGAAGCCAAAAATGAGATAAAAAAGAAACAGGAGATTTTATATGAACAACTTGATGAAGTTTTGAGAAAAATTAGGGAATATGAAAAACAAGCCAAAGAAAAATTAAATAAACTTGAAAAAGAAACAGCGAAGTTTACTATATCTCCTAAAATTAAGGAATTAAAGGAAAAATACAAGGATTTTGAAGATGTCTGTAATTATTTGGATGAAGTTGAAAAAGATATGATAGAAAATATTGATGATTTTAAAGAGAAAAGAGAAATTGAGATATTACCCGGTTTAAAATTACCTGATAGAGAACCATCTTTGACAAGATATACAGTAAATGTTTTGATTGACAATTCTCAAACAATGGGTGCTCCAGTGGTTAAAGAAACAAATCCTACTGCTTATAATTTATGTGGAAGAATTGAATATAGACCTCATTTTGGGGCAATGGTAACAGATTTTACTATGATAAAACCAGGAGCTTTACATAAGGCAAATGGTGGATTTTTAATTTTACAGGTTCTTGATTTATTTAAAAATTATTTTGCATGGGAAACATTGAAAAGGGCTTTAAAAAATGATGAAATAATTATAGAGGATATAAATGAACAGTTTAGATTAATAAATACTCCAACTTTAAGGCCTTCTCCAATTCCACTTGATGTTAAAGTTATACTTATTGGACATCCCATTTTTTATTATATTTTGTATGCATACGATGAGGATTTCAGAAAACTTTTTAAAGTGAGGGCAGATTTCAGTTTAATTATGGATAAAAATGAAGAAGGATATAAAAATTATGCTTCCTTTATTAGTAAAATATGTAGAGAAGAAAATTTAAAGCATTTTGATAGATTTGCAGTTGGTAAGGTAATAGAATATGGTTCAAGAGTTGTTGAAGATAGAAATAAACTTACCACAAGATTTATTGAAATTGCTGACCTTATTAGGGAAGCAAATTTCTGGGCAGAAATTGATAATTCTCCAGTTGTTCAAGAAAAACATGTAAAAAAAGCACTTGAAGAAAAAGTTTATAGGTCGAATTTAATAGAAAAAAGAATTGAAGAATTAATAAAAGAAGGAACAATTATGGTAGATACAGATGGTGAGAAAGTTGGAGAAATTAATGGACTATCTGTTATTTCTCTTGGAGATTACAGTTTTGGAAAACCATCAAAGATAACTTGTAATGTATATGTTGGCAGAAGCGGAGTTATAAATATTGATAGAGAAGTTAAACTTGCTGGAAGAATTCACAATAAAGGATTTTTGATTTTGAATAATTACATTTATGAAAAATTTGGTCAGGACGAAATAATATCTTTTTCAGCAAGTATATGTTTTGAACAACTATATGAAGAAATTGAAGGAGATAGTGCATCATCAACTGAAATATATGTATTACTTTCTGCTTTGGCAAATGTTCCTATAAAACAAGGAATTGCTGTTACTGGCTCAGTAAATCAAAAGGGAGAAATTCAACCAGTTGGAGGAATAAATGAAAAAATTGAAGGATTTTATTATACTTGTAAAGCAAAAGGATTAACAGGCAAACAGGGAGTTATAATTCCAGAAAGAAATCTTAAAAATCTTGTTTTAAATGACGAAGTTGTAGAAGCGGTAGAGAAGGGGATTTTTCATATTTGGGCTGTAAGAAGTATTGATGAAGGGATTGAAATTTTAACAGATATTCCTGCTGGACAAAAGAAGGAAGATGGAACCTATCCAGAAGGAACAGTTAATTATCTTGTTTCAAAAAGGTTAAGAGAATTGACAGAAAAATATCTTAAAAGTTTAAAAAGGGAGAAAAAAAGAGTTCCTAAAAATAAGGAGGAAAAATGAACTTATTTATTGCACAAGCAACTCCACCACCTCAGGTTTCACCATTTGGTGCTTTGTTTCCACTTATTCTAATATTTTTTGTTTTTTATTTCCTTTTAATATTGCCTCAACAGAAAAAACAAAAACTACATAAAAAAATGCTTGATGAATTGAAAGAGGGCGATAAGGTCATTACTGTTGGCGGATTGGTTGGTGAAATTGAAAAAATAAAGGATGAGATAGTTGTTTTAAAATTTAAAGAAGGAACAAAGATAGAAATTGTGAAGAATGCCATTTCACAAATAGTTAAAAAGAGAGAATGAAGATTGGATATTTTGATGTTCTAAATGGATGTTCAGGAGATATGCTTGTTGCTGCTTTAATAGATGCCGGTCTCAGTGTTAGAATACTAAAGGAAGAACTTGAAAAACTTCCTCTTAAAAATTTTAAAATTGAGGTTAAAAAAGTAAAACGAAGAACCGATTTTGGCCATTCAATAGAAGGAACAAAATTCATAGTAAAGCCATATGGGAAATGGAATGATAAAACACCATATAAAAAAATACTTGATATAATAGAAAAAAGTAGATTTTCTCAAGAAATAAAAGAAAAAATAATAAGAGTGTTTGAAATTATAGCAAAAGCAGAATCTGAGGTCCATAGAGTAAAAAAAGAAATAATCCATTTTCATCAGGTTGGCCAGGTAGATGCTATAGTAGAAATAACAGCAGTTGTTATAGGTCTTCAATTGCTTGAAGTTGGAAAAGTCTATTCAAGTTCAATCGGTATATCAAATATTTCACCTGCAACAATAAATATTCTTAAAGAGATTCCAGTAATAATAAAAAAATGCCCTTTTGAAATAACAACCCCAACAGGTGCTTCAATTTTAAAAGGTATTGCCGATTTTTCACCTTTATATAAGGACTTTTATATAGAAAATGTTGGATATGGAGCAGGAAGTAGGGATGAACCATCACCTAATATGGTTAAGTTTTTAATAGGAAAGATAAAAACTGAGATAGAGGATATTTATATAATTGAAACAAATATTGATGATATGAACCCTGTTTTTTTTGGTAATTTATTTGAAAAACTTTATAAAACAGGTGCGTTTGATGTTTCTCTCTTTCAGGGTATTGGGAAAAAGAGCAGACCTGTTTTTAAACTTGAAATTATTTTACCAGAGGGTAAATTAAAAGAAATATGTGAAGTTTTATTCAGAGAAAGTACCACAATAGGATTAAGATATAGAAAAGAAAAAAGAATTGTCCTTGATAGAGAAATTAAAGAGTTTAATACATCCTTAGGGAAGATAAGATTGAAAGTTTCTTCTATGAATGGTGAAAAAATCAATATTTCCCCAGAATATGAAGATTGCAAAAAAATTTCTGAAGAAAAAGGCATTCCATTAAAGAAAGTTTATGAGTTGGTTTATAAAGAGTTGAAGATTAAATAAAAATGTGATAAATTTATTCGTTTAAGATGTTTATAGGCACTTTAAAAATTGAGATTATTATTCCAGGCAGTAATAGTTTAAAAGATAAAAGAAAGATAATCAGTTCTTTGCAGGGTAAAATAAAATCAAAATTTAATGTTTCAATTGCTGAAATTGATTATCAGGATAAGTGGCAGAGGGCTGTTATTGGGTTGTGTTGTGTGAACAGTGAGAAAAATGAAGTTGAAGAGATATTACAGAAGATAAGAAATATTTTTTTTGAAAATGGAGATGTTTTAGTTTTGAACGAAACTAATGAAGTGATATATATAGGGGAAAAATGATGGAGTTAGAAAGCAGATATAATCCCAAGGAGGTTGAGGAAGTTCTTTATAAATTCTGGGAAGAAAATCGTTTTTTTTATGTTAAACCAGAGACATCTAAGAAAAAATATGTAATAGTAATTCCACCTCCAAATATTACAGGTTTTTTACATATGGGACATGCTTTAAATAATACAATTCAGGACATTCTGATTAGGTGGAAGAGGATGGAAGGATATAACTCTCTCTGGGTACCGGGAACAGACCATGCAGGAATAGCAACACAGAATGTAGTTGAAAAAGAATTGGCAAAAAAAGGTTTGAATAGGAAACAACTCGGACGGGAAAAGTTTATTGAAGAGGTCTGGAATTGGAAGGAAAAGTATGGGACAAGAATTATATATCAGTTGAAAAAATTGGGTGCCTCATGTGATTGGTCAAGAACAAGATTTACAATGGATGAAACTTTATCATTGGCAGTTAGGGAAGCATTTGTAAGGTTATATAAAAAGGGGTTAATTTATAAAGGGAAAAAAATAATAAACTGGTGTCCAAGATGTGGAACAGCTTTATCGGATGAGGAAGTTGAATATAAAGAAGAAAAAAGTTTTCTTTATTATATAAAATATCCCCTTTTAAAAGGAAATTATATTGAAGTTGCAACTACAAGACCCGAGACAATGCTTGGAGATACTGCTGTTGCTGTAAATCCAAAGGATACTCGTTATAAAAATCTTATAGGTGAAAAAGTAAAATTACCTTTTGTAGAAAGAGTTATTCCTATTATAGGCGATGAAAAAGTAGAAATTGAATTTGGAACTGGAGCAGTAAAAGTTACTCCCGCTCATGACCCAAATGATTTTGAGATTGCTCAAAGACATAATCTTGATTTTATTTTAGTAATGAATGAAGAAGGGATAATGAATGAAAATGCTGGTAGATTTAATGGATATGAGAGATTTGAATGCAGAAAGTTAATAGTTGATGAGTTAATAAAAATTGGATTATTATCTAAAATTGATGACTATACAAATAGAATTGGTCATTGTTATAGATGTGATGCAGTAATTGAACCATACCTTTCAGACCAATGGTTTGTTAAAATGGCTCCTCTTGCAGAACCTGCAATTAAAGTTGCGGAAACTGGAAGATTGAAGTTTTATCCGGAAAGATGGAAAAAAGTTTATTTACATTGGCTTTATAATATAAAAGATTGGTGTATCAGCAGACAGATATGGTGGGGACATAGGATTCCAGTTTGGTATTGTAAAAATCCTACCTGTCCACCAATAGTTGAAAGCAAAGATTTAAAGAAATGCCCTAATTGTGGAAGCAAAGATATAAAACAGGATGAGGATGTTCTTGATACATGGTTTTCTTCATGGCTTTGGCCCTTTTCAGTTTTTGGATGGCCTGAAAAAACAAAAGACCTTGAAGTTTTTTATCCAACAGATACTTTAGTAACAGCCCAGGAGATTTTATTTTTTTGGGTTGCGAGAATGGTTATGGCTGGTCTTGAATTTATGGGAGATATTCCTTTTGAAAATGTTTATATTCATGGAACAGTAAGGGACAGCACAGGAAAGAAAATGAGTAAATCACTTGGAAATGTTATTGATCCTGTTGAAGTAATTGAAAAATATGGTGCAGATAGTTTAAGATTTGGTCTTGTTTCTTTAACTGCTTTTGGACAGGATGTTTTTCTTTCTCCAGATTTTTATGTTAAAGGAAGGAATTTTACTAATAAAATATGGAATGCATCAAGATATATATTAAAAAAATGTGAAGAACTTGGAGTGAAAAATGTTAAGTTTTTAGAAAACAAAGATAATATATATTTCCCTGAGAGATGGATACTTTCAAAACTTGATGAAACGATAAAAAAAACAAGTAATTTACTTGAAAGATTCTATTTCAATGAGAGTTTAAATAATTTATATAATTTTTTCTGGCATGATTTCTGTGATTGGTATATTGAGATTTCAAAAGTTTATCAGGACCAGAATTATTTTAAAACTACTGTTATTTGTGTCCTTCTTGAGGTGCTTACCATAATTTTAAAACTTCTTCATCCATTTATACCCTTTATTACAGAAAAAATATGGCAGAATTTAAAAAAATATACTGAACTGGAAAGTGAAAGCATAGTTGTAGGTAAATGGCCTGTTGCAAATGGTTATTATGATGAGGAAGCAATTAAAAAATTTGAGAATATGAAAGAGATTATTATAGCAATAAGGGATATGAAAACGAGGTTTAAAATAAAACATGAGGAAAAGTTGGAATGTTTTTATGAAGGAAAAATTGGGCTCCTTGAAGAAACCATAATAAAAAAACTTGCTGGAGTGAGTAAAATAGAAAAATTTTTAGATGACAAGATACATGAAAAGGATTTTTTTGTAAAACATCTTATTTCTGGTAGAATTGGAATATCATTTAAAGGTATAATAAATATTTCAGAGGAAAAAGAAAAGAAATTAAAAGAATTGGAGAAATTACTGACTACTTTGGAAAATATTGAAAATAGATTAAAAAATATTGAGTTTCAGAAAAAGGCACC
>JBMFMQ010000005.1:0-30069 GCA_049970595.1 Candidatus Ratteibacteria bacterium
TAAATTTAGATGGAAAAACAAAAGAAGAAATTGAAAATTATGTAAAAGAAGTTTTTAAAATTTTTAAGCCATATGCAGAAGAAGAAGTTAAAAAGTATCTTATACTTGATAAAATAGCAGAAATGGAAAATATAAAGGTTGAAGAAAATGAAATAAATGAGAAAATAGAAATTCTTAGTAGAACAATTGGAAGACCATTTGATGAGGTAAAAAGCCAAATGGAAAAATCTGGAGAAATAGAAAATATAAAAGATGAAATAAAAATTGATAAAGCATACAAAATTGTTAAAGAAAACATAAATTACATTGAAAAAATTGTTTTTCCTGGACAGGAGAAAAAAATATGAAAGACCAGTTGATTCCTTATGTAATTGAAATAACTGAAAGAGGAGAAAGAGCATATGATATTTATTCTCGCTTATTAAAAGACAGGATAGTTTTTATTGGTTCTCCAATTACAGACCATATTTCAAATATAGTTATTGCTGAACTTTTATTTTTACAGAACGAAGACCCAAAAAAAGATATTCATCTTTACTTAAATACACCAGGTGGTTCAATAACAGCAGGACTTGCAATATATGATACAATGCAGTATGTTTCCTGTGATATATGCACTTATTGTATTGGACAGGCAGCAAGTATGGGAGCAGTCTTACTTGCAGGTGGCACAAAAGGAAAGAGATTTTTATTACCACATAGCAGAGTTTTAATCCATCAACCATGGGGAGGAGTTGAAGGAAGTGTTATAGATGTAAGTATACATACAAAAGAAATGATAAGATTAAGGCAGATAATAAATGAAATTCTTGCATTTCACACAGGTCAACCAATTAAAAAAATAGAAAAAGATACTGAAAGAGATTATTTTATGAGTGCTGAAGAAGCAATAAATTATGGGCTTGCTGATAAAATAATAGAAGCAACAAAACTTTTTAAAAAAAATGGCAATATTAAAGAAAAATGAAATTAAAATAAGAAGAAAGAATGTTCCTACCTTACCTTTGAGGGACCTTATTATTTTCCCTCATATGGTTATTCCTTTATATGTTGGGAGAGCAAAATCATTGAATGCTGTTGAGGAAGCGATATCAAATGAAGGATATCTTATTGTTGTTTTTCAAAAAGACCCAAATGTAGAAGAGCCAAAATTTGATGATATATATTCAATAGGGGTGCTGACAAAAATAATTCAAAGTATAAAAGAAACAACAGGTGTAATGAAGATACTTGTAGAAGTTCTTGAAAGAGTAAAAATTATAGATTTTTCTGTCTATAAAAATTATTTTTCATCCGAGTTTGATATTATTAAGGAAGAATTTAAAGTTGATACAGAAACAGAAGCATTAACAAGATTATTACTTGACCAATTCCAGAAATATCTCTCACTTAATCTATCTGTTCCAAAAGAACTTTATGGAACAATTTCAACTATGGATGATTCTGCCAAAATATGTGATGCTATTGGTGGATATTTACCTTTAAAAATTAAAGATAAAGCAAAAATTCTTGAAACAATCCCATTAAAAGAAAGATTAAAAACAACAATTGAAATTTTAAATAGAGAAGTGGAGGTCCTTGAAATCCAGAAAAAAATTCAGGATAAGGTTGTTAAGAAAATCGAAGATACTCAAAGACAGTATATACTTACAGAACAACTTAAACAGATACAGAGGGAACTTGGAAAAGAGGAAGAGACACCAGAAATTGCAGAATTAAGAGAAAAAATTAAAAAAGCAAATATGCCTAAAAATGTGGAAGAGAAAGCAATTGAAGAATTGAATCGTCTTTCAAAAATGATGCCACTTTCTCCTGAAGCAACTGTATCAAGAACATATATAGAATGGCTTTGCAGTTTACCATGGGCAGTTTCAACAGAGGATAACCTTGATATAAAACATGCTAAAAAAATACTTGATGAAGACCATTATGGACTTGAAAAGGTAAAAGAAAGAATACTTGAATATCTTGCAGTTAGAAGCAGAACAGATTCATTAAGAGGTCCAATTTTATGCTTTGTTGGTCCTCCTGGAGTTGGAAAGACATCTCTTGGTAAATCAATAGCAAGGGCACTTGGTAGAAAATTTGTAAGAGTATCTCTTGGTGGTATAAGAGATGAAGCAGAAATAAGAGGACACAGAAGGACATATATTGGGTCTTTGCCTGGAAGAATAATACAGTCAATGAAAAAAGCAGGTGTAAATAATCCTGTATTTCTTCTTGATGAAATTGATAAACTTGGTAAGGATTTCAGAGGAGACCCTGCAAGTGCATTACTTGAAGTTTTAGACCCTGAACAGAATAAAAATTTCTCTGACCATTATCTTGAAGTTGAATTTGACCTATCAAAAGTTTTATTTATAACAACTGCAAATACTGAATTTACAATACCAAGCCCTCTTTTAGACAGAATGGAAGTTATATCTTTGCCCGGATATACAATATGGGAGAAAAAAGAAATTGCAAAGCATTTTTTAATACCAAGACAGATGAAAGAACATGGATTAACAGAAAATAATATAAAATTTTCAGATGAAGCAATATTTAAAATTATAAAAAGTTATACAAGGGAAGCAGGAGTAAGAAATCTTGAAAGAGAAATTGCAAATATATGTAGAAAGGTAACAAAAAAGATTTTGGAAACTAAAAAAGAAGGGCCTTATTTAATAACTTCTAAAAATCTTGAAAAATATCTTGGTCCTGAAAAATTTACATATCTTGAAATAGAAAAAGAAAATAAAGTTGGAGTTGCAACAGGAATGGCTTGGACTGAATATGGAGGTGAGATTATCTTTACAGAGGTCTTAACAATGAAAGGTAAAGGAGATTTAATTTTAACAGGTCAACTTGGGGATGTTATGAAAGAATCAGCCCGTGCTGCTTTAAGTTATGTCCGTGCGCATTCAGAAGAATTTGAAATAAATCCTCAATTTTATAAAGAACTTGATATTCACATTCATGTTCCAGAAGGAGCAATACCAAAGGATGGACCATCAGCAGGAGTTACAATCATCACTGCTCTTGTTTCATGTCTTACAGGAAGACCTGTTGATGCAAATATTGCAATGACAGGAGAAATAACACTTCAGGGAAAGGTCTTAAAAATTGGTGGACTTAAAGCAAAAATCCTTGCTGCACATAGAGCAGGAATAAAAAAAGTAATAATACCGAAAGAAAATGATAAAGACCTTATTGAAATTCCTAAAAAAGTAAAGGAGTCATTACAGATAATAGAAGTTGAAGATGTAAAAGAAGTTTTAAAATATGCATTAATTTAAAAAAGGAGAAAGAATGAAAAAGCATAAATTATTTACTCCAGGACCAACAAGTATTCCAGAAGATGTTTTACTTGAAATGGCAAAACCAATTATGCATCATAGAACAGAGGAATTTTTAAGTATTGCAAAAGATGTTTTTGATGGACTTAAATATTTATTTCAGACAAAAAATGATGTTTTAATATTAGCATCTTCTGGAACAGGAGCAATGGAAGCAAGTATTGTAAATCTATTCTCAAAAGGAGAAAAAATAATTGTAATAAATGGTGGGAAATTTGGTGAAAGGTTTGTTGAAATTGGTAAAAGTTATGGACTTAATGTTGTTGATATAAAGGTTGAATGGGGGAAAACACTTGAAAAAGAAGAACTTGAAAAAATAATAGAGGAAAATAAGGATGCAAAAGGTGTTTTTGCAAATTTATGTGAGACATCAACTGCAACCCATTTTGATGTTAAAGGATATGGTGAAATTATTTCAAAATATAATGATATACTCCTTGTTGTTGATGCAATAAGTTCACTTGGGGCAGTTCCTTGTTATATGGACAGGTGGAATATTGATTGTTTGATAACCGGTTCACAGAAAGCATTTATGCTTCCACCTGGACTTTCCTTTATATCCTTAAGCCAAAAGGCATGGGAAAAAACAAAAAATTCAGACCTTCCAAAGTATTATTTTGACCTTAAAAAGTATAAAAAAACACTTGAAAAATTTGATTTCCCTTTCACAATTCCTGTTTCTTTAATAGTTGGTTTGAAAAAATCAATAGAAATAATTAAAGGATATGGGATTGAAAAAATATGGGAAGAACACAGAAAAAGAGCAGAAAGCACAAGAAAAGCAATTTTAGCAATGGGTCTTTCCCTTCTTTCTTTTTCTCCTTCTGATGCAGTCACAGGAATTATTTTGCCTGATGGGATTGATGGAGACCAGTTGATAAAATTTATAAGGAAAAATTATGGCATTTCAATTGCAGGAGGACAGGATAAATTAAAAGGGAAAATTGTAAGGATTTCACATCTTGGTTGGCAGGATGAATTTGATGTTATAACCTCAATAATTGCTCTTGGAACTGGACTTGAAAAACTTGGTTATAAAGTTGATATTGGAAAGGGAATTGAAAAAGCAAAAGAGGTGTTATTTTCTTAAAATTTATTTTAAATATGATTTATTTTTTCAGAGGCAAAACTGTAATAAAGATTATCTCCAATTATTATATGGTCTAAAACATTTATACCAAGAATTTCACCTGCTTCTTTCAATCTTTTTGTAAATTCAATATCTTCTTTACTTGGACTTGGGTCTCCTGAGGGATGATTATGAACACATATTATTGATGGAATAAAGTTTTCAATAACTTTATAAAAGATTTCCCTTATTATTGGGTTTGCCTGATTTACTGTTCCTTCTTCAATTTCCCTTATTTCAATAGGTCTATTTTTAGAATCAAGATGTATAACTTTAAAAACTTCCTTTTTTAAATCCCTCATTCTTGGCATTATGTATTTTACAACCTCATCTGGAGAACTTAAAGGTTTTTCTTTTTCAATCAGTTCCTTTTCTGCCATCCTTCTACCTATTTCAATTGCTGCCTTTATCTGGCATATCTTTGCTATTCCAAGTCCTTTTATTTCTTTAAAATTATTTAAACTTGTATGACTCATATTCCTGAATGAACCAAACTTATCAATTATTTTTCTTGCAAGGTCAATTGCTGTTTGTCCTTTTGTTCCACTTCTTAATAAAATTGCAAGTAGTTCTGTATCTGTTAAATTATGTTCACCAAGTTTCAAAAGTTTTTCTCTTGGTTTTTCTTCATTCTTCCAGTATTTCAATGGTTTTTTCTTTTCCATTTTAAGCAAGTAAAACAGAAATTATACCAACAAGGAAAATACCATCATAAACACCTGCTCCTCCAATACTCATAACCCCTGGATAAGGAGGTAAATTTGGTAAATTAAGTAAATCTGCTCCAATTAAGACACCTAAAACTCCAGAAATATATGCAACAGGTATTTTGTTAAAAGGAGAAAATAAAAATGCAAGTAAAACACTTACAATTGGTGGAATTAAAGCAGGAATTGTAACACCAATTCCAGGGATAACCCTTGATAGTTTAAAACAAACCAATGTTGAAATAATAGTTGCAAATAAAGTTGGCAAAACTGGTGTTTTTGGTAATAAATAAATGCATAATAAAAGAGGGATTATTGCTCCACCAACATTAATAGCAATAATTTGTTCTGTCTGTAAATCTGGAAGTCCAAAAGGATTAAATAAAAAAAATAATTGGCTATTGGAAGGAAAATATGTTGCTTCTCTTGTATAAATTGGTATATTAATTCCACTTCCAATGAGTGAAACAAGTAAAATTAAAAAAGCAACTTGCGGAGAAAGGCCAAGTTTACTCAAAGCGATTTTTATTATCTCAATCTGAATTAAAAAAAGAAAAATAGGAAAAAGAAGAATAAAAAATATTAAAAGCAAAATTATTGAAAAAGGTAGAAAAAACATTATTTACCCCCTTTTATCTTTATAAACACCTAAAACAAAATATTTACTCATAACATCTTTTATCCATTTCATTGAGGCAATTGGTGTCATTTTCCAGTTAACAGGACATGGAGAAAGAATCTCTACAAGAGAAAAACCTATATTTTCAATCTGATATTTAAATGCTTTTTTTATTGCTTCTTTTGTTTTTATAATTCCTCCAACTGAATCAACAGATGTTCTTTCAAGGTAAGATACACCATCAATTTGGGAAAGTAATTCACAAACTTTTAAAGGATAACCATGGTAATTTACATCTCTGCCATAAATTGTTGTTGTTGTTTTCATTTTAGGTAAAGTTGTTGGAGCCATCTGTCCTTTTGTCATTCCATAAACAGCATTATTTACAAAAATAACTGTTATATTTTCTCCTCTTGTGGCTGCATGAATTATTTCTGCTGTCCCTATTGCTGCAAGGTCTCCATCTCCCTGATATGTAAAAACAATTCTATCTGGTAATAATCTTTTTATCGCTGTTGCAACTGCTGGTCCTCTTCCATGTGCTGATTCTGTTACATCAAAATTAAAGAAATTATAGGATAAAACCGCACATCCAACAGGTGCAATCCCTATTGTTTTTTCTCTAACTTTTAATTCATCTATAATTTCAGCAATCAATCTCTGTATTATTCCATGACCACAACCAGGACAATAAGTTGTTATTTCATCTGTCAAACTTTCTGGCTTTTTAAAAACAACTTCCATTTTTCATCTCCTTTTTCTTTTATATGAATTCTTATAAATCTTGATATCTCTTCAGGTGTTGGAACTCCTCCACCGGGTCTTCCATAAAAATAAATTGGTAAATTTTTTCTGTTTGAAATCTTAACATCATCTATCATCTGTCCAAGATTCATCTCTACCACAAATAAATTTTTTATTTTTTCCATTGTTTTTTCAAGTTCTTTATAAGGGAATGGCCATAATGTTATAGGTCTAAAAAGCCCAATTTTTTCTCCATTTTCTCTTAAAATTTTAACACTTTCATAAGATATCCTTGCACAGGTTCCAAAACTTACTATTAAATTATCTGCGTCATCACAAAAATATCTTTCATATCTTACTTCTTTTTCTTCAATTTTCTTATATTTTTTATAAAGTTTCCAGTTATGTTTTTCAAGGACACCAGGGGTTAAAAATAGTGATTTTATTGAATTTGGTTTTCTTCCTTTACATCCTGTTAAAGCCCATTTTTTTAAAGGTAATTTATTTTTTCTTTTTCTGAATTCAACCGGTTCCATAATTTGAGCAAGCATTCCATCTGCAAGGATTAAAACAGGATTTCTATATTTATCTGCAATGTCAAAGGAGATATATGTTAAGTCATAAAGTTCCTGAACTGTCCATGGAGCATAGACAATTGTTCTATAATCACCATGCCCCCCTCCTCTTGTTGCTTGAAAATAATCACTTTGAGAAGGAGTTACATCACCAAGACCAGGACCACCCCTATTCATATTTATAATTACAGCAGGTAGTTCGCATCCAGCAAGATAAGATATTCCTTCCTGTTTTAAAGAAATTCCCGGAGATGAAGAAGAAGTTAAAGCACGAAATCCACAAACACTTGCACCAAAAACCATATTAATTGCTGAAATCTCACTTTCTGCCTGAATAAAAACCCCTCCTTCTTCAGGCAATCTCTTACTCATATATTCAGGAAATCTATTCTGAGGGGTTATAGGATATCCAGCATAAAATTTACATCCAGCATGAATTGCACCTTCTGCTGCTGCTTCACAACCGTTTAATAAATATTTTTTCATTTTCTTATCCATTTACCATCAGAAAGTTGAATCCAAGTATTTACTGGTGAGTATTTTTGAGCAACCTCTGCAAATATTTTTCTAAACTTTTTTTCTTCTTCAGGAGCAGCATTATTTATCCTTAAGAGTTCTTTAATCATTATTTCTCTCTGTCTATTTTCATCTTCAACAATTTTTCTTACTTCTTTTGCTATTTCAGAATCCTTTGGTATTTCTTTAATCACTATTTTAAAATCATTTGTTTCTCCAATATATCCTGCTTTCTTAAACTCATCAAGTTTTTCCCTCCATGTATTCATCTTTTCTTTTGCCTCATTTATCTTTGGAGAGTCAGTTTTTAAATCTTTTGTCACAACAACCTCTTCTGCATAAAGATTTTTTGTGAATAGATTATCAAGAAAACTTTCTGGTTTGGTTTTTGAAGGAGTAGTTGGAGCAAGTAATTCTTCTGCTGCCTTTTTTACCTTTTCTTCAGGAAATGTGACATAAACATTAACAACTGCACATCCAGTCAGGTACAAAACTAAAAAAATTAATAAAAATTTCCATTTCATTTCAACCCTCCTTTTTCTTTCTTATTTTACTATTTTTATTTTGATAAAATCAAGCAAAGTGATATAATAAAATTGAAGACCAGATTAAAAACAGAAAAAAATGGCTGATGTTTATTTCTTACCAATTGAAAAGATAGGGAAATTTAATGAATTCTTGAGTGAAATAAAGTTTTTTAATATTTTTACTGAAGAAGATATAGTAGGATTAAAAATTCATTTTGGAAATTCTGGACATAAAAATCAGGTTCCTCATAATTATGTAAAAATAATTGCAGATAAAATTCAAAGTTTTGGTTCTTCAGTATTTTTAACAGATACAAATGTTTTATATAGAGGTGAAAGAGATGACACATTTTCACATCTTCAAATTGCATATAAAAATAAATTTAATGAAGTTGGTGTTCCGATTTTAATTGCTGGTGGTTCTGATGGTGATTATGAATTTGAAATTGAAATAAATGGAAAACATTTTAAAAAATTATATTTTGCAAAGGAATATAAAGATTTTAGTGGAATGGTTGCAATAACTCATTTTAAAGGGCATGGTCTTTCTGGAATTGGCGGAACAATAAAAAATATGGGAATGGGATGTGCTTCAAGAAAAGGTAAATTTGCAATGCATTCAAAAGTAACTCCTTTAATCAATATTTCTATTTGTAAAGGATGCGCAAAATGTGTAAAAGAATGTCTTTTTGGTGCAATTTACATAAAGGATAAAAAGGCATATATTGATGAAAATAAATGTAAGGGATGTGCATGGTGTATTCATGTATGTCCGGTTGGTGCAATAAGTATTCCATGGTCAAGTGTTTTGCCTCAAGAATTTCAGGAAAGGCTAACTGAATATGCTTATGGAATTATAAAATTTTATAATGGGAAATTTCTTGCAATTAACTTTCTAATAAATATTACTCCTGATTGTGATTGTTTATCAAATCCAGGGGAAAAATTTATTGAAGATATTGGTGTTCTTATTTCAGATGACCCTGTTGCTATAGATAAATGTTCCTTGGATTTGATAAAAAAAATTAAGGGAGAGGATCTATTTTCAAAAATAAGACCAAATTTAAACCATTTACATCAATTATTATATGGAGAAAAAATTGGTCTTGGTTCTACAAAATATAATTTTTTTGAATTTTGAAAAACTAAAATTTTATAAACTCCAACCCTTTTTGAAATCTTATTTTATTTAGATAATCATTTATTTCTAATCCTTCTTCCTTAAAACTTTCTTCCCAAATTTTAAAATCAAAAAATTCTTTCCAGTTTTCAAATTTTGCTCCCTTTTTCCATGTATTGTATATAATCCTTGAAACTCTCTCATCCCCTTTTCCAAGAAAATATTCTACTAAACTACATTCATATGGTTGAAAACTAAATTTTACATATCTATTCCTTTTAAGTTTCTCAGTTATATAATTTCTTTTTATCTCATACTCTTTTTTTGTTATAAATCTTTCTTTTTCATAAAATGTATGAGGTTTAGGAATAAATGTATTAAATGAGACATGAACAGAAAGAATTTTTGAAATTTCATTTATAAGTTTTAAAATCTCCTCAATATCACTTTCATCTTCATCAGGCAATCCAATCATAAAGTATAATTTTATATGTCTGTAATTATTATTTTTTGCTTGTAAAACAAGATTTACCAATTTTTCATCACTTATATTTTTGCCTATTTTTTTTCTTAATTTTTCACTTGTTTCAGGAGCAAAGGTTAAATTAGATTTTTTTATTTCCTTTATTTTTAATGCAAGTTGAAAAGAAAATGTATCTATTCTTAAAGATGGAAAAGATATTGAAACTCTTTTATCCTTAAATTCTTCAACAAGTTTCATCACAATATTTTCAATGTCAGGATGGTCTCCTGCAGAAAAAGATAAAAGAGAAATTTCTTCATAACCTGTATTTTTATATGTTTGCCTTGCAATTTCAAGTATCTTTTCTGCTTCCCTTATCCTTACAGGTTTCCAGCAACTTCCTGCCTGACAGAACTTACATCCAGAAGGGCAACCCCTCATTATCTCTATTGAAATTCTATCATGTATTATATCTGTTAATGGGACTAAATATTTTGTCGGGAAAAATGAATTATTGAAGTTTTTAACATATGCTTTCTTAACTATTTCTTTTTTAAATATAGGGACAAAAACAGATTCAATCTTATTTAAATTTTCAAGTATTTTATATCTTTTCCCTCTATTTTCCTTTACAATCTCAACTATTTCATTCACAACTTCTTCACCTTCTCCAATAACAAAAGCATCACCAAAAGGCAAAATAGGAAATGGATTAAAGGCACAATTCCCACCAACAATTACAATTGGATGGTTATCTTTTCTTTCTTCAGAATATATTGGAATATTTGAAAGAGCAAGTATATTTAAAAAATTTGTATAGTTAAGTTCAGAAGAAAGTGTTATTCCAATAATGTCAAAAGAAAAAAGTGGAGTTTTTGTTTCCAAACTGAAGAGAGGTATATTTTCTCTTTTCATCAATGTTTCAAAGTCAATCCATGGAGAAAAAAATCTTTCACAGACACAATCATCTCTTTCATTCAAAACCCCATATAAAATTCTTAAGCCAAGAGAAGACATCCCTACCTCATAAATATCAGGGTATCCAAGAGCAAATTTAACATAATTGTTTTTTTTTATCACTACATTTATTTCTTTCCCAAGATATCTTGCTGGATTTTTGACATATGGAAGTAATCTTTCAATTTTCTCCATGGTTAAAAAACAGATGAATGATTTTCAATACTTAAAAGTATTAAAACAGATAGAATAGAAACAATCAAAGATGAGCCACCATAACTTATAAAAGGGAGAGGAATCCCAACTATAGGGAATATACCAAGTGCCATTCCAAGATTTATAAGAAATTGTCCTGAAAACATTACAAAAATTCCAGTTGCAATAAGTTTACCAAATGTATCTTTAGTCAAATATATTATCTCGTAAATTTTGCTGAGAAAATAATAATAAATGAGAATGAAAATTATCACTCCTATAAATCCAAATTCTTCAGCGATTAGACAGAAAATAAAATCTGTATGGTATTCAGGAAGAAAGGCAAGTTTAGTTTGAGTTCCTTTCATAAAACCCTTTCCTATTAAACCACCAGAACCAATTGTTATTTTTGATTGAAGCATATTATATCCCTTTCCAAGAGGGTCTCTCATTGGATTTAAAAATGTTAAAATTCTTTCCTTCTGATAATCTTTCATAACCATCCATATAAAAGGTGAAGAAAATAAAACAAGTAAAAAAAGACCAACTAATTGTTTCCTTGTTATACCTGCTATATAACTTATCCCTAAAAAAATTAATATGAAAATAATTGCAGTTCCAAGATTTGGTTGTGCAAAAACAAGCAAAAATGGTATCCCAACAATAATTAAACTGGCAAGTAAAACTGGAAATCTTTTTATATTTTTATTTGAAAGGAAAGAAGAAAGAACCAAAATAAGTGTAATTTTTGCAAACTCTGATGGCTGGAAATAAAACCAACCAAGTCCTATCCATCTTGATGCTCTTCCTTCTCCCTTAATTAAAACGATAGAAAGCAAAATAAGAATAATAAAGTAAAATAAGTATGAAAGTTTTAAAAGATTTTTATAATTCTTATTTTTAAAAATCCAGACAAAAATTGTTCCAAGAATGACCCACAAAATCTGTTTAACAAAAAAACCCCCTTTTGTTATAACTCCTTTAGAAGCACTGAAAAGAAAAGATAGTCCAAGAAATATTAAAACATAACTCAAAAATAAAATATTTTTTTCTTTAAAACTATTCTTCAAGTATTCCAGTTTCTGCCTCATTTTCACCCTCAATCTTTTCGGGAATAAATATTCTTTTTAATATTTTCCCTGCTATCTCTGCTGCCTCTGGTGAAGAACCATAATCAAGAAAAACAACAATAGCAATTTTAGGGTTATCAATAGGAGCATAACAGACAAAAGCACCATGAGTTGGTAGTCCAAGTTCTGTTGCTGCTCTCTGTGCTGTTCCTGTTTTCCCTGCAATTTCAAGTCCCTCAACTTTTGCCCTTTTTCCTGTTCCAAATTCGACTACATTCTTTAACCCCTTTCTTAAAATATCAAGTGCTTCAGGATCAATTGATAATATCTTTTTTAAATATGGAGTACCTTCTTTTACTGTTTCACCTTTTGAAGAAATTATTTTTTTGAGTATAAAAGGTTGCCAAATATTACCACCATTTGCAACAGTAGAAATCAAAGATAAAAGTTGAATTGGTGTTGTTGTGATTGGTCCCTGTCCTATTGAAAGATTTAATGGGTCTACTTCAAAAGGACTGGGTATATACCCAGGTGCCTCACCGGGTAAATCAATCCCTGTTGGTTTTCCAAGTTCAAATTTTTTAGCATATTCAATCAAGGTAGAAACACCTAATCTCATTCCAACTGTTCCAAAAAATATATTACAGGAAAATGGCAATGCAAGATTTATATCAACCCATCCATGTCCCTCTTCTTTCCAGCAATGAAATACTCTATCCCCTACTTCCATAACTCCTGTGCATTCTACCCTATCATATTCTTTAATAGTTCCTGTTTCAAGTGCTGAAATTTCAGTTATTATTTTAAAAATGGAGCCAGGAGGATACTGTCCTTTTATTACTCTGTTTAAAAATGGTTTTTCAGGATGTTTTCTTTCATCAAGATAGAAAATTAAATTATCAGGGTCAAAAGAGGGATTACTTAAAAGAGCAAGTATTTCACCATTTCTTGGATCCATAACTGCTACGCATCCATGTCTTTCTCCAAGTTCCTCATAAGCAATTTCCTGAATTGTTGCATCAATTGTAAGAATAATATCATTACCAGGTTGACCCTCCTTTTTCCCAAGTACTCTCCTCTGATGTCCAAGGGCATCAACTTCTACCTGAATCCCACCGGGACTCCCTCTCAAATATTCATCATACTGCTTTTCTATTCCATCCTGGCCTATTATATCTCCCATTTGGTAACCCTTTTCTTTTAATCTTTCAAGTTGTGATTGTGAAATTTCGCTGAGATATCCAAGTAAATGAGCGGTTTTTTTCCCAAATGGATAAACCCTTTTTATCCCTTCCTGAACAAAAATCCCAGGTAAATTATATAGGTTTTCCTCTATTAAAGAAATTTCATATGTTGTCAGATTTCTTTTTAGAATTATTCTGTCAAAAGGATTTGGATATTTCTTTGTTAACTTTTTCCTAATATAATCTCTATCCAGATCAGTTATATTTGATAGGATTTCTATTTCTCTTTCAACATCTTTAATATCATAAGGAACAAAAACTAAATTAGCAGTTGGAGCATCTTTTGCAAGAATTCTACCATTTCTATCATATATAATCCCTCTTGGGATACCTGTTTCTATTGTTCTTATACAATTTCTTATAGAAAGTTGATAATAGTAAGGGTATCTTATTATCTGGAGGTAAAAACTTCGTAAAATAATAATGTAAAAGAAAAAGGTTATAAATTTTTTCAGAAAATTTTCTCTTGCCATCTTTTATTTATTTCCCTTATAAAAACTCCAATAAAAATACCCACCAGAAAATTATAAAATGAAAACTGAATCCCGTATTTCAATAAAACAAAACCATTCCACAAAAATAAACCATTTTTTTTAAAATTAAGCAAAATAAAATAAAGAAAACTGAAAATAAAAATTAAAAATCCTTCATTTAAAATAGATTTTACCACAAAAAATGAAGAAAAATAAATGATTGGTAGAAATTTTATTGAAGTTGTTCCAATAAGTTGGTTTGTGAATAAGTCATTTATAATCCCAAGTAAAAAACTTAATAAAATTGCAAGTTCTCTCTCCCCAGAAAATGAAAGTTTTAAAAGATAAATAAGATAAAATGAGGGAACAATCTTCAAATTAAAAATGTTATAAAAAATATACTGAAAAATAGAAATTACAAAAATCTGTTCAATTATTAAAAAAAATTTTTTACTCACAGATAATCACCTCCTCAAAACCAGAAGACAAAATATATGGTTTTACAAAAATTTTCAAAAAAAGAGAATCTCTTTCCCTTATTATTTTAACAACTTTCCCAACTTTAATTCCTGAAAAATAATATTCACTAAAACCAGATGTATAAAGTTCATCTCCTACTTTAATTTTACTATCATACGGAATATATTTCATTAAAAGAAAAGGACCATAACCACCTTCAATAATTCCTATTTCTCTTGTAGAACCAACCACTATACTTATTCTTGTTTTACTGTTAAAAATTGAGATTACTTTTGAGTAGGTTCCATTTACTTCATCAACTCTTCCCACTAAATATAAATCCTTTGTAAAAACAACCATATTTTTTTTTATTCCATCTTCTTTACCTTTATCAATAATTATCTCTGCAGGGAAAATATATGGTTTTAAACCAATTACTTCAGCAACAAAAAAGTTTGAAAAAATTTTTTTTTCTTTAAGATTCAATATTTCCCTTAACCTTTTATTCTCCTGTAATATCTCATCGTAATTTACAAATTTCTGATAATTTGTTTTCTGCTTGAGGTATGATTTTTTATTAAGAGATACTTTTTCTATCCTAAAAGAAAAAAATAGTAAAATTAAAAATATTAATTCCCTCCTATACTTCCAGAGCATTTTTTATTCCTGGGGAATCTGTTTAAAGTATTTTTCGTCTTCAAGCATAATACCTGTCCCTTTTACAACAGCTGTCAGAGGTTCATCAGCAATTTTAACAGGAAGTTTTGTTTCGCTTGCTATAAGTTTATCAATCCCTCTTAAAAGTGCACCTCCTCCTGCAATAACAAGACCTCTTTCAATCAAATCACTTGAAAGTTCAGGTGGAGTTTCTTCAAGAATATCCCTTACACCATTAACAATTACATTTAATGTATCTTTCAATGCTTCTCTTATTTCTTCAGAATTTACCTTTACAACCTTTGGCAATCCCTCAACCAAACTTCTTCCATGAACATCCATCTCAAGTTCTTGTTCAAGAGGATATGCAGAACCAATTTTAATTTTTATTTCTTCTGCAGTTCTTTCTCCAATCAAAAGATTATATTTTTTCTTCAGATATTCTATAATTGCCTGGTCCATCTCATTTCCTGCAACTCTTAAACTTTTTGTAAGGACTATCCCACCAAGAGAAATCACAGCCATTTCAGTTGTCCCTCCACCTATATCAAGAATAAAACTACCACAGGGTTCTTCAACAGGCAGTCCCACTCCAATTGCTGCAGCCATTGGTTCTTCTACCAGTTTTACCATCCTTGCACCTGCCTTTAATGCTGTCTCTCTAACTGCTCTTCTTTCAACACTTGTAATTCCTGAAGGAACTGATATAACAATTCTCGGTGGTATTACAAATTTATGTTTATGTGTTTTAACCTTCATTATAAAATATCTCAACATTGCCTCACACGCTTCAAAATCAGCTATTACTCCGTCTTTCATCGGTCTCATCGCAACAATATTTGAAGGGGTTTTACCAAGCATCTTTTTTGCATCTTCTCCAACAGCAACTATCTGTTTTGTATTTGTATTAATTGCAACTATGGATGGCTCCATTAAAACTACTCCTTTCCCTCTTACATAAACACAGGTATTTGCAGTCCCAAGGTCAATACCAAGATCACTGGAAAAGAAACTTAAAAATCTAACCATTTTTCTCCTCTCTTTTAATCTTCTTCAATCTTATAAACCAAATCTCCTTCTCTTACATGTTCATTCACCTTAATCCCTATCTCATCACCTTCTTTTGCAACTTCTATTACTTTATGTTCCTTCTGCATTGATTCAACTTGTTGCGTTAAATCTGTTTTATGTCCCTTAATATGTATTTTGTCTCCAACTTTCAACTCACCATTTAAAATCTTTATTGCTGCAACCCCTATTTTTGTATAATAATGTGTAACCCTACCAATCTCCAGTTCTCTCATTGTTTTTCACCTCCTTTTGACTTATTATATCAACAAATACCTCAACAATATCTTTATCAAACTGCCTACCAGCATTTCTTCTTAATTCTTCAATTGCCTCTTCTTTACTCATCTTTTTTCTATAAGGTCTTTCAGAAGTCATTGCACTGTATGCATCTGCCACTGCTATTATTTTAGCATAAACTGGTATATATTCTCCAGTTAATCCATAAGGATAACCTTTTCCATCTATTCTTTCATGATGATAAAGGCAAGCATTCACTTCTTCCTTTTTTAAATTTAACGGTTCAATTATTTTAATTGTAATTAAAGGATGCTGTTTTATAATTTCAAATTCTTTTTCATCTAATTTACTCTTTTTGAGAAGTATCTCATCTTTAATCCCCAGTTTCCCGATATCATGAAGATATGAAGAGTTTCTTAATATCTCAATTTCTCCATCGGAAAAACCAAGTTTTTGCCCTATTAAAACAGAATAATAAACAACCTCTTCTGAATGGCCTTTTGTATATTTATCTTTTGCTTCAAGAGAAATAATAAGGGATTTAATCGCGTTAATGTAAGACATCTTTACTTTTTCAAATAATAAAGAATTCTCTATGCCAATTCCTACCTGTAAAGAAAGAGCACTTAAAAATTTAATTTCTTCTTCCCTTATTTTCCTTTTTTTATCAAAAATTAAATTCAACAACCCAAGATTTTCATCTTTTCCTTTGATTAACATCTTCAATTCTGCAAAACTTTCTCCAAAATTTAACCAGAACCCATTTCTGTTAAAATTTGCAACTTCTTTATTTTTATAAGTTTCTTTAAATTCATATCTGGGACTTTTAGATATATTTTTTTTCAAAACATAATCATTGGTTTTTTTATCAAAAATATATATCCCGATTGCTTCAGGAAAAAAGAGGGGATTTAAAATATCCAGTATTTTCTGAAGAAGGACATCAAATTCTGAAAGTGAAATAAGAACTCTATTTAATTCAAGAATTGATTCAATTAATTTTAATTTAGATATCTCTTTTTCTAATTCCCTGACTTTTGTAACTTTTTCAATAACTTCATAAAATCTTTCAATATCAAATGGTTTTTCAATAAAATCTTCTGCCCCTGCCTTTATTGATTTTACAACATTTTCAATTGTTCCATAGCCAGTAATAACAATTACAGGCAGTTTTTCATTAATTTTTTTTATCTCTTCTAAAACTTTAAAACCTTCTAAATCAGGCAGTTTTAAATCAAGAAGAACAAAAATATATCCTTTTTCTTTAACCTTTTTCAGTCCTTCATAACCTGTTTGTGCAAATTCAACTGTAAAATTTTTTATCCTCAATAATTCAGTAATAAAATTAATTATCTCCAGATTATCCTCAATTATTAAAACCCTTTCTTCCATTTTTTATAAACCCATATTTTTTCATTTTATAACTAAGTTTTCTTCTCGTTATTTTTAATATTTTTGCTGCTTTTGTTTGATTCCAGTTTGTTTCTATAAGCGCCTCTTTTATCAATCCTCTTTCAAAATTTTCAACTTCCTCTTTTAAGTTAAAAAAATTTCTTTTGTGTTTTAATTCATTGGGTAAATCATCAACATCTATTATTTTTTTCTCACTATGCAAAACAAATATCCTTTCAATTATATTTTTTAATTCTCTTATATTTCCTGGCCAGTGATAATCTAAAAACCTTTTTTTTGCTTCTTCTGTAAAGTCATTTATTTTACTATAAAATTTCCTCTTGTAAAATTTTATATAATAATCCACAAGCGGAATGATATCCTCTTTTCTTTCCCTTAAAAATGGAATTTTTATAGGAATAACACTTAATCTATAGTATAGGTCCTCTCTGAAATTGCCCTTTTTAACCTCTTCTTCAAGATTTTTTGAGGTCGCTGCAATAATCCTTGCATTGCTTTCAAATATTTCATTACTTCCAAGTGGTGAATATTTCTTTTCTTCAAGAAATCTTAAAAGTTTTACCTGAATACTCAAAGGAATCTCTCCAACTTCATCAAAAAAAATGGTTCCAGAACCAGCAATTTCAATTTTGCCCTTTTTACTTTTGAATGCATTTGTAAAGGCCCCTTTTTCATATCCAAATATCTCACTTTCAAAAAGTGTTTCAGGTATTGCAGCACAATGAACAGGAATAAATGGCTGATTCCTTCTCATGCTCTTTTCATGTATGTATCTTGCAATCAATTCCTTCCCGACTCCTGTAGGACCCATTATCAAAACTGGAGAATCTGAGAGAGCAGTTTTTTGAGCCAGTTCAATAATTTCTTTCATCGCCTGACTTTCATAAATTATTTCATCTAAGGGGTATTCTTTCTTTATTTCCTCTTTTAGTATTTCAATATGAGTTATTAAACCTTTCATCATCAAAGTATTCTTAATAACTCGCATAAGTTCTGCAATATCAAATGGTTTTGTAATATAATCTGATGCTCCTATTTTCATTGCCTCAACAGCAGTACTGACCTGAGAAATTGCAGTCAACATTATAACTGGGATATCTTTAAATTTTGCCTTTATTTCTTTTAAAACATCAATTCCATTAGTGTCAGGAAGGAGTATATCAAGAATTATCAGTTCAGGTCTTTCTTTTTCAATAAGAGATAAACCCTCTTTACCATTTTGAGCCAGTATCACCTTATATTTATTTTTTAACGAGAATTTTAATGCTTCCCTTACTCCTTCCTCATCATCAATAACAAGAATTTTATCCATTTTTAGAAGATAAATATATTAAAAATTTCTTTTCAAAAGGTGTCAATTCAAAATCAAGTTTTCCTTTATCATGAGATTCTATAATTTTTTTTGCCAGTAAAATTTTTGTTGAAAGAATAGATTTTAAACTTGGACAGAATGGTATAAAAATATCTTCCTTTTTTTCAATCTTTATATTTTTCCCTTTTTCAGAAATAATGATTTTTATAAGACCATCTATTTCTTCAAAATCAATTGAAAAAATCTCATCTCCTACATCTTCTTTTATAAATTCCATTATATACCCAAATGCCTCTTTTAATTTTATAAAATCTCCCTCAATTAACTTATTTATTTTCTTTTGATATAACCTTTCAACTTTTTTCCCTTTTAAAATATCTTCAATAAATTCATCAAACAAAAAAATATCCTTTCTAAATTCTCTTCTATCATCAATTCTGCCAATCCAATCAATTATTTCATTTATTCTCTTTATTTCCTCCACAACTATTTTAGAAAATTTATCTCTAAATTCTTCATCATTGTACATTGTAGGGAGCATCTGAGCAAAAGTATTTATAGAAACAAGTGGATTTTTTAACTCATGGGACAATCTTGAAATTACATTGCTCCAATATCTATTCATCTCTATTTCCTTTTCTTTTCTTTCAATTTCTTTAATCTTTGTCAGGTCCTGAAAAATTGCGACTACACCAATAGTTTCTCCTATTTCATTTTTTATTACATTTGTGCTTATTCCAAGAATTGTTCCTGTCGGTATAAAATTTATTTCTTTTCGCGAAAAAACCTCTCCATATAAAAACGCCCTTCTTATTAAATCTGCAAGTTGAGGACCAATTTTTTCAATCTTTTCTCCTTTAACTTTTTCATAATTGACTTTTAAAATTTCTTCTCCATAAGTGTTCAAAATATTTATTCTGCAATCTTTATCAACGCCTATAATTCCTGCCGGCAAGTTTTCAAATAAAAAATCCTGATATTTTTTCTGATAATTTATCTCGCTATAGAGTAAAAAATTATCAAATACAATTGCAAGATAATCTGTTAAAAGTGAAATAATGTAAATTTCATCATCAGTAATTTTTTCATTTGTACTCTTTTCTCCTATGGTTATAAATCCAATAAATTTCCCGTTAAAAGTCCTTAAAGGAAAAATAAAAGTGCATTTTAAAAGAGAGGCAAAATTTCTCAGTTCAAAATTAATAAAATCCTCTTTTAAATTCAAAATCTTATTTTCCTTCATAAACCATTTAACAATAGCATCATTAGAACTCAATTTTAATTTATTACACATTTCTTCATTTATCCCAATTGAAGAATAAATCTTAAAATCTTCATTTTCTCTTAAAAAAACTGCAATATAATTAAAATGAAAATGTATCCTCATAATTTTGAGAATTTCATAACATGTTTTTTTTATATCAAGAAAATTCTCAGCAATACACTGAAATACCATTTGAAAGAAAGAATTTTTATATTCCTCATATTCTCTTTTTAAATCCTTAATTTCATATTTCTTTTCTTTATCCATACCATTTTTAAAAAGAATATCAGCAAGATTCCCTGCCTTTTTCAAAATAAAGGGTATTTTTTCATATAAAAATGGCTTCTCAAGTATATCAAAAACATTCTTTTCAAGGATTTCCATTGTATTTTTATCATAAGAAGAGATAATTGGAACTATCAAAGTTTTTTCATTTTCTTTGAGAATTTCGTCAATTAAATCACCTGGATTTATTTCATTTAGATAAGTATCAACAAAAATCAAAAATGGTTTTCTTTCATTTATTTTTTTTATCACTTCTGCGGGTAAAACCATCTCAACAAAATAATCCTTTAAAATCATTTTCAATGATTGAACCAATCCTTCATCTTCACTAATTACCATTAAATATTTCATGTATTGCTTCCCTTAGGTAAATAAATATATATTCTTGTTCCTTCTCCTTCCTCACTTTCAATTCTAATTTTCCCTTTATGCTCCTCAATTATTCTCAAAACTATTGATAATCCAAGACCTGTACCCTTTTCTTTTGTTGTAAAAAATGGGTCAAAAATTTTATTCATAATTTCTTTTTTTATTCCTATTCCATTATCTCTGATTAATATCTCCACTCTTTCATTATCTTCTTTTAAATTCAATTCAATCAGACCATCACTGTTATCTATTGCTTCAAAACTATTCCTTAAGATGTTTAAAAAAACCTGTCTCAACTTTTCAGCATCTCCTTTTATTATAACATCTTTTTCAGGTAGATTTTCTATAATTTTTACATCTTTATCTGGAAATTGAAGTTTTCCAAGGACAACCGATGTTTTGAGAATTTCTACAATATTAATTTCCTCAATCTTTGAAGGTTTGGGATTGGCAAAAAGAAGGATTTGTTCAACAAGGTGATTTATTCTATTAACCTCTCCCTGAAGAATTTTTGAATAAACTTCTCTGAATTCTTCATCATTATATCTCTCCGGAAATAGGTCAACAAATGTTTTTATAGCAACGAGTGGATTTTTTATTTCATGAGCAACACCAGCAGCCATAACTCCAAGAGAAGCAAGTTTTTCTGTTCTTTTTATCTCCTCTTCAAGTTGTCTGATTTTTGTAATATCTGAGAATATTACTTGAACACCAAGAAGTTTCCCATTTTCAAATATAGGCACAACAACTGTATAAAATATAATATTTTTTCCCCCAATTTTAATTTCAATCTCTTTCCCGGTTAATTCCTTATCTAAACCAGAAAGTTTTTCTTTTACATAGGGTATTATTTCAGAAGGTAAAAATTCCTCAAATTTTTTCCCTGATATCTCTTTCTCCTTTTTATTGAAAAATTTTTCCATCTGCCTGTTGAAAATTAATATTTTGCCTTCTCTATCAATACTTACAACTCCAAATGGTGAATTATCCAGTAAACTTCTTATATATGTGTTCATTTCAGAAATGCGATGGTATAATTTAATATTTTCTATTGCAAGTCCTATTTGATATCCGAGATTTGTGAGGATTAACTGGTCCCTATACGAAAAAATTCTTTTATCAAGTTTCCCTTTTAAAAATATAACTCCTCTTACTTCATCTTTTTCTCCAATACCTACCGCAACTTCATAACCAAACTTTTCAAATTCTTTAACAATCTCCTTTTTTTCTTCATAAATCATTTCAACCCTTTTTTCTTCCTCCCTTATAAGTATCCTTGGCTTTTTCAGAACCTCAAAAAATAAAGAATTTTTATCAAAGACAACATCAACACTTTTCGGTAGGTCTTCATCTTCAAATGGAAAATCTTTTTTTTCTTTAAATAAAAAAAGAATTTTTTTTGGAACATTTAAAAATTGAGAAATATTTTTTGCAAGGTCATTTAAAATCTCTTTTGGTTCTGAAAATGAAAAAAGTATTTCAAAAATTCTCTGGGTTATAAGTTCAACATCATATTTTAAAACTCTTAATCTTAAAAACTTCCTCAATCTTTCTCTTATTGGATTGAAAAATATTGCAACTAAGAATCCGCTTAAAAATATAGGTAATGAACCTGATGCAAAACCAAAAAAGTTAATGATAGATGTGATAATGTTAAAAGAAAGATAATAAATGATAAAAAGAGAAAAAGATAGGATGAAATAAAGAGAAATTGCCTCATAAACAAAAACAACATCCATTATTTTATATTTTGCAATTCCATAAATTATAACTGAAGACATTATCACCGAGGCAAAAGGACCAAACCTATCGGTCAATGATACTTCAGACAATATAAGGGGTAAAAGAGATATAAATATTTCATATATTGTTCCAAATAAAACCCCAAGAAATACATAATGGATTTCAATAGCAGTTATTCCTGCTTTTTCCTTCTTCTTTTTATAAAGATGATATAAACCTGCAAAGAGCATAAGAATAATATTTGCTGTAAATATTGATATTTCTGGTTTTCCATATTTTACAATTGGACCTGTCTGAATATTCCCTTTTGTTCCCATATATCCATCTAAAATAAAGTTTGGTGAAAATGCAATGAAAACATTTATTATGCTTAAAAGATAGAAAAGAAGTGCTTTCTTCAATTCTTTTTTTGGGAAATTTTCTTCTCCGATACATAAAGTAAAAAGGTAAAAAGTAGAAGGAATAAAGGAAGCATATGAAAATACAATTCTTATAAGAAAAATCGCTCTATTTATATCCTGGGAAGATGCAATAAGAAATGAAATAAAAGACCAGAAAGCAAGAACAAAAGAAAAAACTGAATATACTCTATTTGTAAGTTTCCTTTTCCCCTTTAAAAATACAATTATTCCAAGAACAATATTTAAAAATCCAACAGTAAAAAAAGAAATTGCAAGGTTATTTATCCTCATATTTTTTTATTATAAGAGAAGAATTGCTTCCTCCAAAACCATGCGAATTTATTAAACAGTAATTTACATTTAAAATTCTGTATTTATTCGGTGTATAATCAAGATTACAATCAGGGTCAGGATATTCATAATTTATTGTTGGAGGTATAATGTTTTCTGTTAAACTTAACAAAACACCTATGATTTGCATAACCCCTCCAGAACTAAAAGGATTTCCTATCATTGATTTTATTGAACTTATAGGTATTTTATAAGCATTTTCACCAAAAACCCTTTTTATTCCAACTGTTTCATAATAATCAATAAAAGGGTCAGATGGTCCATGTGCTGAAATATAATCAATCATTTCTGGTTTCAAAAAAGCATCTTTTAAACACATTTTCATTGCATTTTCAAATCCAACACCTGGCTGTGTCATTTCCTTTTCACTCCATCTTCCATAACCGATAATCTCACCATATATTTTTGCACCTCTTTTTAATGCATGATTTAATTCTTCAAGTATTAAAATTCCTGAACCTTCTGACAAAACACCACCATCTCTTAATTTATCAAATGGTCTGCTTGCTTTTTCTGGAAAATCATTCCTTTTACTCATAATATTTGATGCACATAAACCAGCCATTATCAAAGGAGTTATTGAAGCATCACTTCCTCCACTTATTGCTAAATCAAAATTTCCTTTTTGAATTTCCTTGAAACAATACCCAACTGCATCAATACCACTTGAACAATTAGTTGCAATTATTAATGAGGGTATTTCAAGGTCAAATTCGTTTAAAATTTCCTGGGATACTATATTTGGAGTTGCAGAAAAAATACTAAAAGGAGGTATCCCCTTATATCCTCTATTTAGAAATTTTTTATGTTGAGTTTCTATTAAATCCATTGCACTTGTACTTACTCCAAGAGATACTATTAGTTTTTCAGGATTTATCTCTTTTAAATTTAGACCACTATCTTTAACCGCCATTTTCGCACATGCAACACCAAACTGGGAAAACCTTGCCATCCTTCTTATTCTCTTTTTATCCTCAATATATTCTTCTGGTCTAAAATCAACAACCTCACCTGCAATCTGAACAGGTAATTCTGATGGGTCAAAAGAAGTTATTTTTTTTATTCCGCTTTTCCCTTCTTTCAATGCATTCCAGAAGTTCTCTTTACCTATTCCGTTTGGAGCAATAACTCCAATCCCTGTAATAACAACCCTTCTTTTCATCTTCCACTATTCTTATTTATATTTTCTATTTCCTCTTTTAATTTTTCACTATTCCCAGAATAAAAATAAACCCTGTTAAATTTCAAAAAATCCTCTGTTGTTTTAAATCCACTATACTTATAAAAAAGAAAATCCTCATTTGAAATTGAAGTATTTATTCCAAAATTTAAAACATCTTTTTGAAATCTCTCTGTTTCATAAGCAAATTTTTTAAAATCCATTCCATTAACTTTATATGGTAATGGTTGCCAGAATCTTGGTGGAAAAAGTGCCTTTATTTTATAATTCATAACCTTTAAAGGATATGTTTCTTTATCTGCTAATTCAAAATTAAATCTTTCTGGATATTTAAACCACATTGTTCCGGGATAAATACCCGGAAATTGAATTAAACAGGAATCAGGATTTACTTCCTTTAAAAACTCAATTGTTTCACTTCTTGTTTCTTCTGTTTCAAAAGGTGCTGGATATATTAAACTTGCAACAGTAAAAATCCCTGCTTCTTTACATTTTTTCAAAACTTTTTCCATATATTCTTTTTTTACATTTTTGTTCATTCCCTTTTTTAATATTTCCTCATTTGCTGATTCAACACCAAAAAATATTGATTGACATCCAGATTTTTTTAATATTTTAAAATCAATATCAAAATCCTCCACATATCCTGAAGTTACATAATCAATTTTTATCCCCTCTTTTATAATTCTATTTGCAAATTCCAAAATCAAATCTCCTGGTGTACTTGAACCGGCAAATCTGTAAAGATAAACTCTATAATTATTAATATAAAACCTGATTTCTTCAATTAATTTTTCAACTGATTTTTCCTTTCTTTTCCCACTTTTTTTTGGATGTATACAGAAAAAACATGCATTATTACATCCTCTGCTTTCATCTATAACAAACATCTTTATTTTTTCTTCTATTTTCCAATAAACATCGGGTGTATAAACAGGTAAGGGTAATTCATCAAGATTTTCAACATATTTCCTTTCAGTTTTTATTATCTTTCCATTTTCTTTAAAAATTATATTTGGGATATCCTTCAATTTATTTTTTCCCTGAACAAATTTGTACAATCCGGTAATTGCTTCTTCTCCTTCTCCATAACATAAAGCATCAAAAAAAGAACCTCTTTCAAAAATAAGGTGTTCAAAAATGTCCACCTGTGGTCCACCACCAAAAATTTTAATTTCTGGCTTTTTCTTTTTTAAATATTTTCCTATTTCTATAGACCATTCAAATCCATCTCCTGCCCACAATTTAAATCCAACAAATTCTGTTTTTTCTTTTTCAACTATTTCAAATATAAAATTTTTCAGTTTTTCAATATATTCTTTTTTCCTTTTTTCAATAATGGATAAAACAAATTTCAATTTTAAAATATCAGTAATTGATGGTTTTTTCTCTTCAATAAATATTTTATTGGAAAATCTTTCAAGAAATTTCTTTATATCCTTAGAATAAATTTCATCAAAAACAGATGGTAAATTGAAATCAAAAATTTTAACATCCACATTTTCTTTTAAAAGACATGAAGAAAGTAAAGCAAGTCCATTATCAGGAAGGAAATCTGCCAAACCCCTTGGAACTCCTGCCGTTGAAATTAATATAACTTTCATATATACAAAATTGTACACCTTTATAAAATCTTTTCAAGTATTTTAAAAATTAACTTGGCACACTTTTTGCATATAAGAAATTAAAAAGGAGGTCATCATGAAAAAGAAAATTTTTATATCATTTCTGGCATACTCAACACTTTTATTTTGTCAGGCATTCAAAAATCCACCTGAAAGTTCTTCTGCATTGTCTCAGGCAGGTGCTTTTGTGGCTCAAAGTAATGATGCTTCTGCAATTAATTTTAATCCAGCAGGATTAATCCAGATAGAAGGTGGCGAATTTATGTTTGGTTTCAATTTCCCCTATGTAAAAACTGATTATATTTATTCCAGTGGTAAAGAGGGAAAAAAATTCAATTTTACTGCACTTCCATATTTCTATTTTCTCCCTGATATTAAAAAAGAAAAATTTAAATTTGGCATTGGTCTAAACTTTCCCTATGGACAATCAACGGAATGGAGTAAGGATATTGTAAGATACTGGCAATATGAAGTCCCTTACTATTCTGGTATGCAAACTGGAAATCTTATATCTGCTTTTTCTTTCAAATTATCGCCAGAATTTTCAATTGGTTTTGGGCTCAATTTATATTATAGTCGCCTCATTTTAAAAAATCTTATATTTATTAATCCTCCTGGAATTGAAACTTCAGGAAAAATGAATCTTGATGGGGAAGGTTATGGAGGTTCAATTGGACTACTTTATAAAAAAAATAAATTTGCAACGGGTCTGACATATAAAACAAAATTTAAGATAAATTATGATGGAAAATCAGAAATTTATGGTGTTGGAAGTAATGATGCAGAAATGGAGATAAATTTTCCAGATATTCTTTCTTTTGGGATTGCCTTTTATCCAAAGGAGAATTTTAAAATTGAATTTGATGGAGAATATTATGGTTTTTCATCAATTGATAAAATTTATATAAATCCAGGTTTTTCTCCTCCATATGAAATGGAAAAAAACTGGAAAAATGTTTATAACTTTTACCTGGGAACAGAATACAGGAAAAATGAAAATTTAAAATTAAGAGGTGGTATAGCAAGATTAACCAGTCCAATCCCTGAAGAAACATGGGAACCAGGTTTACCGGATGCTAATACAACAATTATTGCTCTTGGGACAGAAATAAAAACTAAAATTGGGAAAATAGATATTACACTTTTGAACTCATTTCCAGAAAAAATAAAAAAGGAGGGGAAATATGAAGGAACCTATAAATCCAGAGGGTTCTTTCTCGCAATCGGATATAAGAAAGAATTATGAGAATGAAAGAGATACTATCCTTGTTATAGATGATGAATTTGGTCCGAGAGAATCAATAAGAATTATTCTTAAGAATAAATATAATGTAATTACTGCAGAAAGTGGAGATAAAGGAATTGAAATAGTAAAAAGCCAGAAAGTTGACTTGATAATCCTTGATTTAAAGATGCCAGGGAAAAGTGGGATAGAGACACTGGCAGAAATCAGAAAATATGATGAGAATGTCCCTGTAATTATTCTTACAGGATATGGAGATATGGAATCCGCACAAAAAGCAATGCATTATGGAGTATTTGATTTTGTAAGTAAACCATTTGGAATTTATGAACTGGAAGAACTGGTTGCCAATGCGATTAAAAAGGGAAAGATAAAAAGAGAGACAGAAAAAATAAAAGAAGAACTGAATTCTTTAAGAGAAAAACTTACAAAAAGATTAGAAGAAGTTGAACATCTTGCAACCATAGGCCAGATATCCACAGAAATACTCCATGAAGTAAATAATCTCCTGACAGTAATATACGGATACACACAACTTTTAAATCAGGAAATCAATTCCAATCAGATAAATTCAAATTATATATCAATTCTTGAAAAAGAAATTAAAAGATGTAAAAACATTGCCCAGGAAATATTAAATCTTACCAGGAATGAATTCAAAGAAGAGGAGTTGGAAATTAATTTATTAATTAAAAACCTTATTGAATTTTTGAGCAGTTCAAATCTGTGCCAGAATGTAAACTTTATTCTCAATATTGAACAACAACCTTTAATTTTAAAGGGTTCCAGAAACCATTTGCACCAGGCAATTTTAAATGTTTTCCTGAATAGTATTCAGACAATTAAAAAAGAAGGAAAAGGAGTTATAGAAGTTTCAACCGAAAAAAAAGAAAACTATATTTTAATTTCAATTAAAGACAATGGACAGGGAATACCTGAAGAGGTGATAAAAAAAGTTAAGGACCCATTTTTTACAACGAAAGAAAAAGGACTGGGGCTTCATCTCACAACAAAAATAATAAGAAAACATAAAGGTGATTTTGAAATCAAAAGTGAAATAGGGAAAGGAACTGAATTTATAATTAAATTACCGCTACCTTAAATAGGAATTTAAAATTTTTATCTGATTTCTATATTTGTTTACTGTTCTTCTGGAAATTTTTATGCCGAAATAACCGAGTTTTATGGCTATTTGTTTATCAGATATAGGTTTTTTCTCATTTTTAATTATTTCCTTTATTTTCTCCAGTACAAATTGTTTACTTATTGAGTATTTAAATTGAGGAACAAATAAATCTTTAATTTTCAAAAGTCCCTTCGGAGAAATAAGATATTTTCCATTGATAGCCCTGCTTATTGTTGATACACTTACACCCATTTTTTTCGCTATATCTTCTTCTTTAAGCGGATATAAATTCCCCTTTATAAAAAAATCCTTCTGATGGTCAATTATTTCCTGAAAAACATCCTGTAAAAATTTCCTCCTTTTTTCTACTAAATTCATTATCAATCTTGCTCTTTCAATCTTTTTTTCAAGAAATTTTTTTTCCTTTAGAGAAATTAACGGAGAATTCAAATACTTTTTATACATCATATCAATTTTAAGAAAGGGTAATATTTTATCCTCAAGATATACTTTAAAATCCTTCCCTTCTTTTATTATTTTTCCTTCAGGCACAATTTTTTTTAAAAACTGGTTTTTAAAATTCAAGGGATAAGGATTTAATTTTTTTAATTTATCAATAATGGTTTTTATTTTTTCTTCTTTTATTCCAACTTTTTCCCCTATCTCTTTAAATTTCCTTTTTAAAAGTAAATCCCAGTGTTTTTCAATTATTCTGATAAGTAAATCATCTTTTAAAATCCTTTTTGCCTGGATTAATAAACATTCCTTTAAACTTCTACTTCCTATTCCAACTGGCTCAAGAGATTGAACTTTTTCCAATGCTTCTAAAACTTCCTTATAGTCCACATTTAGAATTTCAGCCACTTCTTTTAAATCCATTTTAAAATAACCATCTTCTTCTAAATTCATAATAATAAATTCACCTATTTTCATGATTTTTTCTGGAAGTTCAAGCATATGTAATTGATAAATTAAATCATCCAAAATATCTGATTTTTCTGCAGTTATACCAAGTTTGTCTTCTTCAAATTCAAACTCAATAAAAGGATTCTCCTCTGCCTCTTTTTTTATAAATTCTATTAAAGAATATGTTGAAAAATTTATAAATTCTGAAAACAACAATTTTGGAACAACAAAAAGATTTGGTTTTATTTCAATTTTTATTTCATTTTTCCTTTCCATACAATTTTATTTTAACTCATAAACAAAACTTTTGTATAATAAAAAACCATTGAAAAAATTTAAACTCTGTAAATACTACACTTTTGGAGGTCCGTCCTCCGTAAGAAAAACAATATGCCAAAGAGGAATTTTAAATTTGTTTTTTAATAGGGTATAATTAAAGGAAAAAGGAGATAAAATGGTAAATTCTATATTAGTTGTTGGGTCTCTTGGTTTATTTTTCGGGATTTTTCTTACTTTTATTTATTCAAAATTTAAAGTTGAAGAGAGCCATTTATATTCTAAAATTTATGAACTTTTACCAAAAGCAAATTGTGGTGGATGTGGATTTGCTGGTTGTAGTTCTTTTGCTGAAAGTTTAATTGAAGGGAAGATAAATCCAGAAAAGTGTGTTATGGTTGGTGAAAATGAATTGGATGAAATATGTAAATTACTTGGGAGAGAAAAAAGAGAAAAAGAAAAACTTGTTGCACG
>JBMFMQ010000006.1:0-28987 GCA_049970595.1 Candidatus Ratteibacteria bacterium
GAGTTGATACCTTTTGGGGATTTTAAAGGGGTTTAAACCCCTTTAAGAAACAAACTTAAGAATGTGGTATAATATAAGGAAAGCGAAAATAACTAATGGGGGTCAGTAAATACTTACCAACAATTTAACTTAAAAATGAAAAAAAAATTTAAACTATTTTATCATCTTTTTGTTATCTATATCCCATTCAGAATTCTTGTTTTTATTCTGAAACTTATGCCTTTTTTTCTAATTCCTGAAATAAGCAATTTTCTTGCCATGTTTGTTTTTTTCACAATGAGAAAAACAAGAAAAAGAGTTATCAGGAATCTCGAAATTGCTTTTGGCAATAAATATTCTTATAGTGAAAAAAGAAATATATGTTTAGTCCTTTTCAAATATATTATTTTAAATTTTCTTGAACTTGACCATTTAACAAAATTTAAGAAAGAAAAAATTATGAAAATGGTTGAAATAGAAGGGGAGGATATTTTTAATAAGGTTATTGAAGAAAAAAAGGGGGTTGTTGCAATATGTGCCCATCTTGGGAATTTTCCAATTGCTCAGACAATTTTAAGTTTAAAGGGTTATCCTGTAAATATGATTGTCAGGGATACAAACAATAGATATTTAGCAAGATATGCAGAAAACTGGTTAAAAAAGATGAAAGTCCCTGGCATATCAAAATGGAATTTTGAAAAAGCATTAAAAGAATCAAAAAGATGGCTGGAAAAAAAGGGAGTTCTATGTATTTATATTGACCAGTATTCAAGAAATGGTGTAAAGTGTGACCTTTTTGGGAAAGAATTTTATGTTCCTATTGGTGCTGCTGTTTTTGCAAGAAAGTATAATACACCTGTTATAGGAATTTTTACATTCAGAACAAAGAAAGATAAACATAAAGTTGTCATAGAGGGGCCATATAATATTAAACGGACACAAAATGTTTCTGAAGATGTAAAACAAAACACTTACTTTTTTATTAAAAGAGTAGAGTATTATGTGGAAAAATATCCAGAACAATGGTTTTCCTGGTTACACAGAGCATTCCGTTAAGAAATAATTTTTTACATTTTCTATCATATCTTTTCTGTAATCAATTTTATTCTCACTTTTTAAAATTTTTTCAATCATTTTTAATTTTTTTTCTGCATATATTTCACCTAACTTTATACATTCCTTTAATTTTGAAAAATTAAACCATTCTATATCTGGCAAATCAATTTTTAAAATAAAGTCAGCAAATAATCCTTCAAAAATATTTAGATAATTATTTTTTATTTTTTCTATTCTGGCAAATAATTCAAATGTATTTGAAGGTATATTTTTTTCAAGAGATAAATTATTTTCAATTCCAATTATTTTTTCACCACCGAGTATGAAATTTGCAATAATTGGTAAATTACTTGTAACTCCTCCATCAACATAATATTTTCCATTTATCTTAACAGGTGTTATTAATCCTGGGATTGCGCAGGAAGCAATTAAAGCAGGGAAAATTTTACCTTTATTAAATATGACTGTTTTCCCAGTAAAATATTCTGTAGTAATAATTCCAAGTATTTTCTTACCTTCTTCAAAGTAAAAATCCTTTTGAAAGATATCATAAATTTTATCTTTTATTCTTTCAGAATCATAAATACCTGTTTTAAAACTATCAAGCAGAATTAAGAGAAAATCCTTGGTCCAGTCAAAAAATTTTGAAATAAAATTCTTCTTTTTTCTTATAAAAAAATTTTCTATTCTTTTAAATTCTTTATTTTCAAAAATTTTAAAAAAAATCTCTTCTAATTTTTCAGCGTTTTCTGTAAAACTATAAATTGTTCCTATTAAAGCACCCATACTTGTTCCGGTTATGATATCAAATGTAATCCCATTTTTTTCAAGAACTTTGAGAACACCTATCTGACAGAAACTTTTGGCACCTCCACCAGAGAGAGCAATTCCCTTTTTCATTTTCAAACCAAATTGTTTAGTAGATACATAATGGTTGAAGTTATAAGTCCGACTGTTAAATTATCATCTATTTTTATCGGCAATACCTCCACTATAGCAGAGATTAAAGCACCTGAAAGTAAAATATAAAAAGGTAATTCAATAAATTTAAAGATTAAAAAAAGAATAATAATATTGAAAATGATACCACCTAATAAACCTTCAAAAGATTTACCTGGGAAAATTTTAATTTTTCCAAATTTACTTCCTATTATTCCACTACCTGCATCTTCAAAAACTAAAAAAAATAAAGAAGGTATTGCTATATTTTTTTCAAAAAAAATTAAAATTATGAAAGTTGCAATCATGAAATATGTATCTCCTGTAAGTTTTCCTGGAGGTGTTTTAAAAATTTTCCCATACTTCTTTAAGATATAATCCCATACACTTGGGTTTTTCCATCTTTCATATTCAAGTGAAAGTAGAAGGGTTAGAAAAAAAGAAGTAATTGCTAATGGGAAAAAGATAGAATGAGTTAATAGATAAATTAAAGGAGTGATTGAGCCCATAAAGATTCTATATGCTTTTCTTTTCCACATTATCATTTTTTATTTCCCTCTTATATTTTTTAATTTCTTCAATTACATCTTTGTTTACAATTGCACCTATTATTATCAGAATTAAAGTGGAGAAGAAAAGATGGAAAAAATTTGATTTATATAATATCCAGAGAAATATGAAAAAAATTAATATAGAAGAGATTAAAATTTTAGGGGAACGGGGATTTGTTTTTTGAGCAAAAAACCATAAAATAATAACGAGTGGAAAGATTTTAGGCATAAGGTATAAAATAACTCCACCGCTTGTCGCAGCTCCTTTCCCTCCCTTAAAGTTTAAAAAAATTGAATAACAGTGCCCAATAATAGCAGAAGAACCTATTAAAGTAAGAAGCAAAGGATTTGTAATTCCATAATTTTTTGCAACAACCATTGGGAAGATTCCTTTAATTGTATCTGCAATCCAAACAATAAATCCCCATTTCTTTCCCACACTCCTTGAAACATTTGCAGCACCTGGATTTCCTGTCCCAATTTTTCTTATATCCTTCCCTGTTAAAAAATAAGTAAAAAGATAGGCAAAAGATATACTTCCTGTGAAATACCCTAAAATCACAAAAATTAATACATTCATCAAGTGTTATTTTATATTTTCTTATAATTAAAGTCAATTTTAAAAGTCAGGAACTTTATATCCTGATGCTTTTAACATATCAAACAGCAATCTTCTTTTTTCATCATATTCTGGCAGGAAGAGTTCTTTACAATTAATTATATTTTTCTCTTCATTTATAACTTTAAAAGAAAAAGCAAGACAGGTATTTTCACCACACTTTCTACAGTTTTTTTGAGGTAATAGTTTATATATATGTAAAACTTCAAGTTTATCCTTTCTTTTGTAATCCGGTTCAATCTTATCTTTATTTTTCATACAATATTCAATATTTTCTTTCAGCCATTTTATTATTTCCTTTGCATCATTTTCATCATTTATTTTACCGGCAGAGATTTTGTTAGGATAGATAGTGATAATTCTTTCTCCTTTTGTAATTGTTAAGGTTTTTCCTGTATGATTATATATTGCCTTTGGTAAAATTGCATTTAAATATGGTAAAAATTCAGATATGTCTTCATCAATTGAAGCAGTAAATCTAATTTTTTCTGGGTCAGCAATACATGGTAAAATTCTTTCAATTGTTATATTCATTTTTTATCCCATGCATAACTTGTTTTACAATGTGATTTTTCTCTTTTCCTGATTATTTCATAAATTTTTCTTATAAAGTTCAATGCCCCATCTTTATCATGGTCAAGAACAATTCTTTCAATTTCAATTATATCCTTTTCTTCAAAATCAATTACTTCTTTCCTTTTCATTTTTTAAAACTCCGTATTTTTTCAATATTTCTTTTATATCCTTGCTATTTGTATAATTTGATTTATAAAATACTTCTCCATTTTTATTTATATAAATCAAGCATGGGTCTTTCAAATCTTTTAAATATTCCGAATATGCTTTAATTATATCAAGATTATAGTCATCAAAATCATTTCCAATATACCATTTAATTCCTTTTTCTTCAACCCATTCTTTCAAATCAGTTGTTGGACAACTTGCAAGAACTATACTTATTATTGTAATCTTTCCTTCAGAACACTTTTTTCCTTTACAAAATTCCTTACATAAATTTTTAAGTTCGTTTATCTGCTTTTCTGTATCAGGAGCAACCTTTCCGCCACAATAAATTTTGAAAAAATTAAGAATAACTGTCTTATTTTTAAATTGAGAAAGTGAAAACTTTTCATTATATGGGTCAGTTAAATTAAAATTTGGTGCTTTATTTGATTTTGAAAAACATAAAGAAGTGAAAAATAAGAGTAGAATAATTTTTTTCATTTTTTCCCTTCAAGTACTGTATTTATTTTTGGTCCATAAAGAATGAAAAGCAACCCTAAAATTATTATTAAAACACCAAAACCTTTTGTTATATATTCTCCCTTTTTTGTAAATTTTTTAGTCATATTTGCCCTCATCTTTCCTGATAAAGCAGCCGAAGGAATTACAGGAATACCATGTCCAAGACCAAAAAGAAAAAGTAGAAAACCACCTTTTAAAACACTTATCTCTTGACTCATAACAAGAATTGCAACAGGCATGATTAAAGACATTGCACAGGGAGCCCATCCAAGAGAGAAAAGGATTCCAAATAAAAATGAAGTTAAAATTTTTGAATATTTATTTAATTGAAGGATTGAAAAACCCATTTTTTGAATTAGTCCAATTGATCTCCTACTCTTGTTTTTCTTAAAGATACCAAGATTTGAAATTCCAAAAAATACAAGAAGGATTCCAGCAATTAAATAAAATAGATGTGAAAATCTTAATAATTGCCCAATCTTTGAAATAAAAATTCCAAAAATAAAGAATACCAAGGATATACCAAGTGTAAAAAAAATCCCGATATTAATCCCTTCTTTTAAATTTTTTTCCTCTGTTATTATGAAAGATAAAATTGCAATCAAAATAGTCAGTGAACAAGGAGAAATACTCGTAATAATTCCAAGAATGAAACTACCAAGATAACTTACATTTTCCATTTTATATTTGATGTCGGTTGTTGTATTTTAAAATTTTTATCTTTTAAATAAATTTCCATAATGTATGCAATAAGGATAAAAACTGGCAGAGTTATAAGTGTTCTTAATAAAGAAAATTTTAATCCTAAAAAGCCGATTTCAAATGTAAGCATCGGTATTTTAACTGTAGAAAATGCTCCAAGATAGATAAAAATATTTTTTATACTACATCCCTTTTTCCATAATAAATATGCTACAGGAAATGCACCATATAATGGACCTGTCTGAAGCATTGCTAAAAGTATTACCCATAAAGTTCCTTTAATACCTGATTCTTTGCCGATATGTTTTTCAATTTTTTCTTTTGGAAACCAGACATCAAAAAGTCCGATCAAAATAAACATAAACGGAAGAAAAGTTATCATCTCAACAAAAAACAACAAAAAATTTTTCTTTATTGATAAACCTATTTGCCAGTTAAAAATTTTTGAAGTAATTAATAACAAAATAAAAAGTATTACCAAAATATATTTGCCAAGAACTACTTCCTGAATAAACTTTTTAAATTTTTCTTTCATAGAAATATACCTATAATAAGTCCAATAATTATTGCACCAATAAAACTTAATACATTTCTAATTAAAGCCACTTTCACTCCAAAAAACTTTATCTCAAGGGGTAAAGTCAAAACTCCGACCATTAATAAAGTTGTAATAAATACTGCCACCACCCTGTATGATACACCACTTTTAATAAGTACAGATGCTAATGGATAGGCAATAAATCCTGGGATTAACGCTACCGAACCTAAAATTGCAGCAACCATTATTCCAAATACACCAGAATTTTTACCTAACAAATTCGCAAGTGTTTCATTAGGCACAAGGCACAAAAATACACTAACCAGAATAAGAACATTCAGTAATGTTGGCAAAAGCCCAAGAAACATCTTTAAGCCCTTTATAATCCCATCAAATGTTTTCTTTCTGTCGGCAAAGAAAGAAATTAACAAGAAAATAAAAGTTAAACTTAAAATTACTTTCACTTTTCACTTACTTTTTGTTCTTTTTCTATCAATTCCCTAATATCCTTCATTTTTGGAAAACTTATTGCTTCTCCATTACATAAATTAGCACAGGCAGAACATCCAATTACACAATTATATGGATTTTTAACAACGGGCCTATTTTTTCCTTCATCCCACTCATAAACACCATTTTTGCAGAAATTATAACACTCTTTACAGCCAATACATTTTTCATAGTCAATCGTTGGAAACCACGGTATCTTTTCTCTTGGAATATTTTTAAACATTTTCTCCTCCTATTTTTGATATTTTTCTCTTACACTTCTTAACATTTGTTTTAATTCTTCTCTTGTAGGAAAACTTATTGCACCTAATGGACATTGAAATTTACATGATTCATCTCCAACATTACACTCATATGGATTTTTAACTTCAACTTTTCTATCATTATTTTTTTCAAAAACGCCAAAAGGACAGAATTTTACACAGTGATAATTACAATCCTCTGGCTTACACTTTGAATAATCAATCCTTGGAAACCAGTCAATTTCTTTTCTGGGTAAACCAGTGTAAGTACTTCTATCTTTTTCCATAAATCCTCCCTCTTTAGATTTTATTTCAAACTTTCAACTGCTTCTTTAACCTTTTTCATTGCATCTTCTGTTGACATATTCCTTAAATCAAGAGAAATAACCTGTTTATCATAATCTCCACCTGCTTCTAAAAATGCATCTTTGAACATTTTTCTCTGCATCTTTGGGTCACAGGCACCTATGATATATTTAACATCTGGTTTAATATAATCCTTAAAAAATCTGTCTCCATCATCAACGCATAGCTGAGGATGAACAATAGCATACTCTACATCAAGTTCACCCCTAACATAATTAATCAAAGACCACAAATCTAAACTCTTAAACCCAGGACACTGTCCTGTACATATACACATAATAAATCTTGGTTTCATTTTGCACCTCCTCTCATTTTTTAATTAATTTTTTCACTTCTTCTTTTGAAGGTATTTTTCCAGCAAAAACAACTTTACCATCAATTACTATTGCAGGAGTTATTGTCACTCCATATCTTGCAAATTCTTTAATATCATATAAATGAGAAACATTAGCATCAATTTTTAATTCTTCTACAACTTCTTTGACAACTTTTTCAACTGCCTGGCATTTTGGACATCCTGCACCAACTATTAAAATTTCCATATCTTCCTCCTTTTTTATTTTAAAATAAAGTTACCAAAAAACCATCCTACTATTGTTCCACAGAAAACAATTGTGATTACATAAACTATTGCTTTTTTAAGTCCAAAAACTTTTGAGATTGCTATCCAGTTAGGCAAACTCAATCCGGGTCCTGTTAAAAGTAATGCAAGAGCAGGTCCTTTTCCCATTCCAAGTTTCATTAAAGTATCAACAAATGGTGCTTCAGTTAAAGTTGCAAAATAGGTTGTTGCTCCAATTAAAGTTGCAAAGAAACTGCTTCTTATACCATTTCCACCAAGAAATCTTTCAATCCAGTTAGATGGTAAAATTTTTCCTATAATTCCCACAATAAAAACACCAATGAGTAGAAGTGGGAAAATCATTCTAATAAAAAATAATGTTTCTCTTAACCAATCCTTAATTTTTTCTCTTTCAATTTTCTTATAAGCAAATAAAAACATAAAAATTGTAAAAATAAGCCAGACAATCACTTTTTCCCAGTAAGGTCCTTTTTGAACAATATAGTTTGGAGCAAGTAAAGAAAATAATATTAAAATTAGGAGAATTAAGTATTTTTTTTCAATTATCTTTTCCCCAATCTCCTTTTCTCTCTTAATTCCTTCTATTTTTTCTTTTTTAAAAACAAAACTCATAACAATTCCAACTATAAAAGCCATCAATAAAGCACTTGCAACTCTTGCAAAAACAATCTTTAGTCCAATAATATTTCCAGTATAAATTAAAGATAATATATTTGAAGAAGGAGCAACCCATAAGACAATAAAAGCAGGACCAATTCCAGCCCCTGTATAATAAAGACCACTTGCCACAGGAATTACTGTACAGGAACAGGCAGCAATGAAGAAACTTGAAATACCTGCAATAGAGAATGATTTAATTTTACTAACTTTTTCACCAAGATAATTTATTATTGTTTCTTTATTTATAAAACTTACCATTCCACCTGCAAGTAGAAAAGCAGGGATAAGACATGTTAAAACATGAGTTGCAATATAATCTTTAAGCGCCAAAAACCCACCAAAAATAATTCCCTTTAACATTTTATTTCCCCCTTATCCCTATTACACATTTTCCATTTTTTCTCAAACTTAACCTTTTTTTTAAACATTTAATATCTTCTTTAAAAAATCCTTCAGGTATAGAGTTAATGAGATTGAAAAATAAATTTAAAAACTTATCTTTTGACTTTATAATTGAATACATTATAAATTTCCCTTCTCTCTTTTCAACCACAAGCCCTGCATATTTCAGAATTTTCAAATGTTTTGATATATTTGTCTGGTTTTCTTTTAAACAATCCATAATTTCACATACACATAATGGAACAGGTGCTTTTAAAAGTAATTTTAATATTCTCAACCTTGTTTTTTCTCCAACTGCTTTTAAAATTTCTGTATATCTATCCATTTTCATTTTCTCATATGTTCATATATTCATATATTATACCAAATAAAAAAATTTTCTGTCAAGGGTTTTATTTTTAAAAATTTTCTTTTAAATAATATAATAAAATGGTATGGAGAAAAAAATTAAATTGCTTGCGATTGACCTTGATGGAACTTTGCTTAATAGTAAAGGACAGATTAGCAAACAAGACAAAGATATATTGAGAAAATTTTATGAAAAAGGTGGGATTGTTGTTCTTGCTTCAGGAAGAATGACAGATTGTGTTTCAATTTATTCTAAAATTCTTAAAATTGACACCCCTTTAATTGTTTATAATGGTGCTATGGTAAGATTAAGAGAAAAGGAAAAGAGGAAAATAATATATCATAAACCTGTTCCTCTGAAATATTCAAAGTTTTTAATTGATTATTGCATAAAAAATAAATTCTTTTTAAATTTCTATTATAATGATGTTCTTTATGCACAAAAATCCCCTTATTTGAAAAAATATGCAGAAATTTATTCATCCCAGACAGGAGCGAAATATAATTTTATTGATAATTTGAAAATTATGGAAGATAAAAAACCAACAAAACTTATATTAATTACAGATGTTAAAAATCCTGTTAAAGAAAGGACAAGAGATTATCAATATAGTTATTTCAAAAAAATTTTTGGGAAATTTTTAAATATTGTAAAAACAAATCCTGAATATCTTGAATTTATGAATAAAGGAGTGAGTAAAGGGAAAGCACTTAGAGAAATTGCTAAATATTATGGAATAAGAAGAGATGAAATAATTGCATTTGGAGATGGAGAAAATGATATTGATATGCTTATTTATGCTAAAATTTCAGTTGTTCCAAAAAATTGTATAGAAAAAGTAAAAAAATTTGCAACAATTGTTTCTGATTATACAAACGATGAATCATATATTTCAAAATTTCTAAAAGGATTTATAAAAAATGATTAAGAACTATTCAACTATTTTCAGTTTTTTAGCAGGAATTGGTTCTTTCTTCAGTCCATGTATCCTACCTTTAATCCCTGTTTATATTTCTTATATAACCGGATATTCATTTGAAGAATTAAAAAATACCGAAAGATTATCTTATAAAAAAATTCTTTCTTCTTCTTTAAGTTTTGTTTTCGGTTTTACATTTGTATTTATTTTACTTGGTGCCTCTTCAACTTTTTTAGGAAACTTAATTGGAACAAGGAAAAATATTATGAGATATGTAGGAGGTGCTTTAATTATACTTTTTGGTATCCATATCCTTGGAATTATTAAAATAAAAAAACTATATCAAGAAAAAAGATTAAAATTTAAAAAATTTAATATTAGCATTTTGAATTCATTTATTGTTGGTTTTGGACTTGCAACTTCCTGGACACCATGTGTAGGACCTGTTCTTTCTTCTATACTAATTCTTTCATCTATGGAAGAGACACTAAAAAGGGGTATTTTACTTTTATTTTTTTATTCCATAGGGATGGGAATTCCTTTTATTTTAATTTCAATCTTTATAAACAGAATAATTTCTTTTTTGAATAAAGTTAAAATACATACAAGGAAGTTTGAAATTTTCATTGGTTTTTTACTTATTGCAAGTGGGATTTTTCTTATTTTAAGGAAATAATCTTTGTAATTTGTTTCTTGACAAAATCTTTTTGGAGAGTATAATAAAAATTGTGGTATAAAAATATTGAAAGTTAATGGATAATAAAAGAGAGGCAAGAATGAAAAAAATAATTTTGATTATGTTAGTTTTAAATTTTTCAATATTCTGCCAGAATAATTATAATCTTGACAATTTATATAGACAAGCATTGAGTTTATATTATCAAAAAAAATATTCAGATGCATTGAGTTTATTTAATCAGATTAAAGGTCTTGACCCTTCATTTAGAAAAAGCCAGGTTGATAGGTATATAAAAGCAGCAAATACAAAACTTGGGAAATTAGGTGTAAAAGAAACATATAAAATTGGTGAAGGGGATATTAGAGAGATTACAGTTTCAAAAGAAGATGAGTTTGAAAAACTTGCTGAACATGCACAAAGGGCACTCCTTGAGACAAAAGATTATTTAAATGAGATTTCATTAAAATATAATATTTCAGAATTTGATATGACAACACCAAATTCAACATACCAAATGGCAAAAAAGGCATATGATAATAAACAATTTACAGAGGCAATAAGACTTGCAAATAAGGCAAGGTTTCAGGCAGACCAATTAATTCAGGAAAAAATAATAAAAGAAAAACCACCTCTTGGAGAAATAGGAGAAAAACCAGTTACTTTAAATTTAACAGATGCTGACTTACAACAGACATTAAAACTTATTTATGATTTAACAGGTGCAAATATAATTTTAAGTAAGGATATAAAAGGAAGGGTTACTATAAATGTCAAAGATATCCCTCTTAAAAAAGTTCTTGAATTGATATGTGAGGCAAATGGTTTGAAATATGTTTATGAAGATGGAGTTATTAAAATACTGACAAAGGAAGAATTTGAAAAAAGGGAAGAATTTTTAAGACAGCAGAATAAAAGAGTTTTTAAAATATTGTTTGGAGATGCAAGCAGTATTGTTAAGGCATTGAAAGAGACATTTAAAGATGTTGATATAATTGCTGAACCAAGGACAAATTCAGTAATAGTTAATACAGATGACCCAAAATTACTATCAAATATTCAGGAAGTAATAACAACACTTGATAGTCCTGTATCACAGGTTTTAATTGAAGCAAAAATAGTTGAAGTTTCAACATCTAAGGATAATATGTTTGCTATTGACTGGCTTATAAGTTCAAGATTAATAGATGCAATTAATGGAACATTAACAGGACCAAGATTTGGAACGAATCCTTCTTTTACTCCAGGGATTTCTTCTTCATTACCTCAAGGCGGTTTTTCTTTTGGAATTACAAATAATGATGTTAATATGCTAATAAATGCTCTTGCTTCTCAAGGAGATGTAAAACTTGTTCAAGCACCTAAAATAATGTGTTTAAATGGAACAACAGCATTTATAAGTGTAATTCAGAATTTCCCATATATAGTTCCAGAATATGAGGCAACATATAATCCTCAAACAGGTGCTTTAACAGGAACAAGACAGACGGTAACGATATATGAAGAAATTGTTGGAACAGAGTTTGAAATTACACCTGTTATTCAGAGGAATAGAACAGTATTTTTAACAACAAATATTTATGATGCAAGATTTGTTGAATCAAAGATTTTAAGTGCAATAGCAGCAGGACTAACTTATCAAACAGAGATACCTATAATTTCTTCAAGAGAAACAACACAGAATATTCTTTTATATGATGGGCAGACGCTTGTTGTTGGTGGAATGATACAGGCAAGGGAGGAAAAATCAGAGTCAGGTGTTCCATTCTTAAGAAGAATTCCATTGCTTGGGTATTTATTTAAAAAACCAAGGTATATAAAAACAAATACTCAATTGATATTATTTTTAACACCACATATTGTAACTTCATATGAAGAAGCAGAAGATTTAACAAAACCTGAAAAAAAGAAAATTGAAGAGCCGATTAAACCAGGTCTTATGGATAAGTTTTAGTGTTGACAATTTAATATAAAAATTGGTAATATAAAAATGGAGGTGAAAAAATGAAAAAGATAATATTAAGTTTGCTTGTGTTTTCTTTTTCAGTTTCTCTTTTTTCACAGACATCTGGTTCAAGTGTAAAAACAGGAACAACTTCAAGGACAAGAGATACAAGCCAGTTTGGAAGGGATAGAAGTAGGAGAGAAAGAGGAGAAGAAAGAGAATATATGATGGGTCAAATATCAAGTATGATTGCTTCTGTTGTTGGAAGTAAATTAAGACATCCTGACCCTGAAATAAGAAAACAGGCATTGATGACTCTTGTTTCTTCAATGGCAGGAACAGAAGAAGGAAGGGGAAGTGAAGAAGGGGTTCAGAGTATATTTTATTTTGGAAGAGAAGGAGGAAGAGAAGAGGCAACTGGTGGAGGAGGAGCAACTTATATCCCAGACCTTTATGAACTTTTACAGGACCCAGACCCGGAAGTAAGAGACCTTGCAGGAGTTGGTCTTGATATATTGTTTAATACAGATGTTACACTTTTAAGATTTATGAATGACCAAGACCCTATTGTTAGAAAATATGCAGCAAAAATATATGCAACAAGAAATCTTTCTGATATAAAAGAAAGAGGCGGAAGAGAAAGAGCATATCAATATGCAGTTCAACTTATTGCTTTAAGGACATTACTTGTTAGATTAAAGTATGAAAAAGACCCAGGAGTAAAAAAGGCAATAAGTGATGGAATAGAACAATTTTTGATAACAGGTGGGGCTGAGTCAGGAAGAAGAGAAAATTTATTTGTTGGAGTTGACCAGTCAATAATTAATTATTTAAATGACCCTAATCCAGTTGTTAGAAAAAATGCACTTGTTATAATTTCAAATATGGAATATAACTCTCAGATTTTTAATGCTTTACTTGAAAGATTAAAGGTTGAGCAGGATGATGAAGTTAGAACATTGATTGAAAGGACAATTGAAACTTTATCAGGTGGAATTACTGAAGGAGGAAGGAGAAGAACTGGTGGTTTGGCACCTGGTGGAATAAGATAAAATGAAATTCAACAAATTATTTCTTTTCCTTTTATTTTCTACTTTTATTTTTTGTGAAAGAGAATTTTATTTAAATTTTAATAATGTTGACATTAAAACATTTATTAAGTTTGTTGGTGAAATAACAAAGGAAAATTATGTAATAGACCCTAATGTAAAGGGAACAATAACTATTTATTCTGCAACACCAATTCCAGTTGGTGAGATAGAAAGGGTTTTTAAAGCAGTATTAAATTTTTATGGTTTTACTGTTATTAAGAAAGAAAATTTATCAGTGATTTCTCCTATAACAGAAGGAAAAATAAGGACAAAGTTTATTAATGTTGGAGATGTTCCAAAGGATAAAGAAGAAGAATATATAGTTCAAATTATACCATTAAAATATTATCCACCAGAAACAATATCACAAATAATAACTCCATATATAACAAAAGGGGGTCAGATTACTGTTGATATAAGAACAAACACTTTAATAATTTCTGATATTGGTGAGAATGTAAAAAAAATAATGGGGATTGTTGAAAAGATTGATAAGCCAAGTCCTCCCGGCCAGGAAGAAATAAGGATATTTAAATTACAAAATGCAGATGCAGAAGAGGTTTCAAAAGTTTTAGGACAAATTTTACAGAGAAAGATAAAAACCACACCTACAAGAACAGCACCTATTCAACCACAAGTTGTAAGTGTAAAGGCAACAAATTCTTTAATAGTATATGCAGACCCTTCAGATTTTGATACAATTGAAAAAATTATAAAAGAAATAGATGTTTTAACAAATCAGGTTTTAATTGAAGCATTAATAGCAGAAGTTTCATTTGATAAAACTAAAAAACTTGGAATTGAATGGGCTACTTCTAAAAAATTTGATAATGATAAATATACTTTTGGTTTAGGAACAAATTTTGGTGATTTAGCATCTTATATTTCTTCAGGAGTTCCGCCAGAAGGTCTTTCTATTGGTTTTTACAAAGGAGAACTTACATATCCATTGAGTGTTGGTGCTTTAATAAATTTATATGGAAAGGATACACAATTTAATATTCTATCAACTCCTCAAATTGTTACAGCGGATAATCAGGAAGCAACTATATATGTTGGAGAAAATATCCCTTATTTAAAAGAGACAAGGTTTTATACATATAGTTCCGGTCAAGGAAGTGATGTTGTTAAAAGTTATGATTATAAAGATGTTGGAATTATTTTAAAGATAACACCACAGATAAGTCAGGATAAATATGTTAAATTGAAAATTTCGCAGGAAGTCACAAAACTTGTTGAAGGAGGAATACCTGAAGCACCAACAACAGCAAAAAGGAAAGCAGAAACAACACTAATTATACCAAATGGTAAAACAGTTGTTCTTGGAGGTCTTTTAAGAAATGATTCTGAAAAGTCAATACAGAAAATCCCTTTTTTTGGTGATATTCCAATTATAGGTCGTTTATTTAAAAAAGAAACAACAAACTCAATTAAAACAAATCTAATGATATTCATAACCCCTCATATAATATCTAATTTTGAAGATGCAGAAAAAATAAAAAAGGAAAAAGAAAAATTGATTAAGGAAAAAAATGGATAGGATTGAAAATTTTGAAGAAAGAATTGACCCTGAAATTTTAAATTACTTTCCTTATAATTATTTGAAAAGTAATTGTTTTATTCCTGTAGTTGGTGATAATGGAGAAATTCTTATTATAACTGATGACCCATTAAAACTTGATATAGGAGAGATTAAAACTATTTTAAAAAAAGATATTAAATTTGCTTTTTCCACTCCTGAAAAAATAAATGAATCTATTGAAAAATTTTATTACCATCCAACTTCTTCAAAAAAAGTTATAGAGGATTTAAATTCAGAGGAAATAATTCAAATAGAAGAAGATATTGATACTGATACATCCAATTTACTTGACCTTGCAAATAAAGCACCTGTTATAAGAATAGTTAACCAAATAATTTACAGAGCCATTTCAATGAGAGCAAGTGATATACATCTTCAGATAACTGAAAATTCTTTAAAAGTAAGATACAGGATAGACGGAATTTTACATGACATTTTTATTCTTCCAAAAAAATTTCATCCACCAATTGTAACAAGAATTAAAATAATGTCAAATCTTGATATTGCAGAGAAAAGAATTCCACAGGATGGTAGAACTTCAATTAAAGTTGATAGTAAAAAAATAGATATAAGGGTTTCAATAATTCCAACTTTCTTTGGAGAATCAATTGTTTTAAGATTACTTGACAGGGCTACATTTCTTTTAAGCCTTGAAGAACTTGGATTTTCTAAAGAAAATTATGAAAAATTCAATCGTTTAATCCATTCAGACCATGGAATAATATTGCTGACAGGTCCTACAGGAAGCGGAAAAACAACAACTCTTTATGCTGCTTTGTCAAAAATTAACAATCCTGGTATAAACATAATTACACTTGAAGACCCTATTGAGTACAACTTGGAAGGAATAAATCAAATACAGGTAAATCCAAAAGTTGGTTTAAATTTTGCAAATGGTTTGAGGTCTATTTTAAGACATGACCCAAATGTAATAATGGTTGGAGAAATAAGGGATATTGAAACAGCAGAAATGGCAATTCAGGCATCCTTAACAGGACACCTTGTTTTCAGCACCCTTCATACAAATGATGCTTCAAGTGCTATTGTAAGATTAATTGATATGGGAATAGAACCATATTTAATTGCTGCTTCATTGATTGGGGTTATGGCTCAAAGATTGGTAAGGTTAAATTGTCCAAATTGTTCAGTTGAAGAAAAACCTCCTTTACAACTTCTATCAGAAATCGGACTTGAGGAAAAAGATATAAGAGAAGGTAGTTTTAAGAAAGGTAAAGGATGCAGATTATGTTTAAATGAAGGATATTATGGAAGAACAGGCATTTTTGAATTACTTGTTATTGATGAAGAAATAAGAGAACTTATATTAAAAAGAGCGTCTGTAACAGAAATTAAAAAAGTTGGGTTGAAAAAGGGAATGAAAACATTGAGAATGGATGGAATAGAAAAAGTTAAAAAAGGACTTACAACAATATCTGAGGTTTTAAGAGTGACCCAGGAGATTTAAATGCCCTTATATTCATATAGTTTGATTGATAAAAAGGGCAATATTATAAAAGGAAAAAAAGAGAGTAAAGATTTAAATACTTTGAAATTTGATTTACAAAGGCAAGGTTATTATATTTTGAATATTGTTGAAGTTAAAAAGATAGGTTTTAAGATTTTTAACAGAGTTAGGGAAGAGGATATTATTGTTGCTATGAGAGAACTTTCAACTTTTTTAAATTCAAAAATCCCTCTTGATGATGGACTTTCTGGTTTAATATCTCAAATGAAAGAAGGAAAATTAAAAGATATTTTTACAGATATTCAGAAAAGCATAAGAGAGGGTGCAAGTTTTTCTCAGGCATTAAAAAAGCATTCAAATTTGTTTTCTGATATGATTATTTCAATGGTAAGAGTTGGCGAGGAAACAGGAAGTCTTGACCTTATTCTTTCAAGAATATCTGAATTTCTTGAAAAGAGAAATTCTTTTAAAAACAAAATAAAAACAATTATGACATACCCTGTTTTTATGATTATTGTTGCTTTTTTTGTTCTTACTTTCATTCTTACCTTTATCATTCCTACAATTACCAGAATTTTTTCTGAGATTTCAATAAATTTACCTTTTATAACAAAGATTTTAATTAAACTGGCAATTTTTTTAAAAACTTTCTGGATTTATTTTATATTCCTTCTTATTTTCATTTACTTTGCTATTAAGAATTTTTTAAGAACTAAAAAAGGAAAATTATTTTTTGAAAAAATTATATGGAAAATGCCCTTTTTTAACGATTTTTTTTTGAAAAAAGAGATTATAAATTTTTCAAAAACATTATCAACATTGATAGATGGTGGTGTTGACATAATTGAATCCCTTAACATAGCAAAGAATGTCCTTGTAAGTTATAATATAAAAAAAGAAGTAGACCAATTAATTGAATATGTTTCAAAAGGTGGTTTGCTTTCATCAGGTTTTAGCAGAAGCAATTATTTCCCATATCTGTTTACTCAACTTGTTGGAGCAGGTGAAAAGAGTGGAAACTTATCAGAAATGTTTGATAAAATTGGTAGTATCTATGAAGAAGAAATTTCATATAAATCAACAAGGTTTGTAAGTTTTCTTGAACCATTTATGATTCTTTTTATGGGTGGAGTAATAGGGTTTATTGTTATTTCTGTTCTTTTACCAATTTTTCAGATATCACAATCAATAAAATGAATATGAAAAATGGCTTCACATTTATTGAATTGATGGTGGTAATCATAATACTTGGAATACTTGCAATGATAGTAATGCCATCATTTTTAAAAAGAGTAGATGAGGCAAAGATTACTGCTGCAAAGATTCAGATTAAAAGTTTTGAAAGTGGACTTAAACTTTTTTACCTTGATAATGGTTTTTATCCATCAACAGAACAAGGGCTAAAAGCATTGATAGAAAAACCAACTACTGGCAGAATACCTTTAAAATGGAGAGAGGGTGGATATCTTGATAAACCATCAATTCCAAAAGACCCATGGGGAAATGATTATATTTATTTAAGTCCTGGTAGAAATGGAGAAGATTATGAAATCATTTCTTATGGAAGGGATGGAAAAGAGGGAGGAGAAGGTTCAGATAAAGATATCTCAAGTTCAGAAATTGAATAAAAATTTAAAAGGAGGGAAGGTATGAAGAGAAAATTTTCAAAATCTTTTGGCTTTACTGTTGTGGAACTTCTTGTTGTTATGGTTATAATTGCTTTTCTTGCTGGACTACTTCTTCCTGCAATTAGGAAATCAAGAAGTAAGGCACTTATAGATAAAGCAAAATCAGAAATGGCAAATCTTGCAAGTATAATGTGTATGGTTAAGATGGATACCGGATATTATGTTGAATTAAGGTCATTAGCATGCCCAATAATAGATGAAACAAATGATGGAATATATAATGATTTATCAACGCAAAATGCTGATACTCATTCAGAAACAGTTTTTGCATATTACGATAGAACAAATCAAGATAGCACAAGATATGAATCTCAATTAAGTAGATATGAAGTTTCTAATTGGGATGGACCTTATATAACATATCAACCAAATTCAACTTATCAAGCAAATAATGGAAGTGTACCTACTGTAACTGCAACTGAAGAAACTGATTGGCCAAATCCTTTAGAAAATGTAGTTCCTTATGGCACACCACTTGACCCATGGGGACATACATATCTTGTTGCATATAATGACACAGAAAAAGTTATGATAATTTACTCAGCAGGACCAAATGGAAAAATAGAAACAAAGAAAGGCGATACTACTCCTTCTGGAGATGACCTTCTTTACAAGTTCCGCTGATTTAAAAAAGGAGATAATATGGAAAAAATAGGTATCGGACTTATAATAGGGAATAGAAGATTTTTTCCTGACCATTTATGCAAAGAGGCAAGGGAAAATTTGTTGAATATTTTAAAAGAAAGATTTGAAGTAATAACATTAAGTGAGAATGATACAAAATTTGGAAGTGTTGAAACATATCAGGATGCAAAAAAATGTGCAGATTTATTTTTTAAAAATAAAGATAAAATTGATGGTATAATTGTTTCCCTGCCAAATTTTGGAGATGAAAAAGGTGTTGCTGATACAATAAAAATTTCTGGTCTTTCTGTTCCTGTTTTAATTCATGCTTTTCCTGATGATATAGACAAAATGGATGTTAAAAATAGAAGGGATAGTTTCTGCGGTAAAATTTCTGTCTGCAATGTTTTATATCAGTATGGAATAAAATTTACATTAACTGAAAATCATGTTGAAAATATTGAAAGCCAGGAATTTAAAAGAGATATAGAAAAATTTGAAAAGATATGCAGGATTTTAAAAGGAATTAAAAACTTAAAACTTGGAGCAATTGGAACAAGACCAGATGCTTTTAAAACAGTAAGATATAGTGAAAAAATACTTGAGAAAAATGGGATAAGTGTTGATATTATTGACCTTTCTGAGATTTTTGCAAGGATTTCAAAGATAAAAGATAATGATGAAAAAGTAAAAGATGAGATTGAAAAATTTAAAAATTATATTGAAATAAAAGGAGTTCCTGAAAATTCATTAATAAAATTTGCAAAACTAAAAATTGTAATAGAGGAATGGATAAAAAATAATGATATAAAAGGAATTGGATTTCAATGCTGGACATCAATTGAAGAAAATTTTGGTATTGTTCCATGTGCTGTTTTAAGTTATTTAACAAATTCTTTAGTTCCTTCAGCATGCGAAGTTGATATAACAGGGACTTTAAGTATGTATATTCTTCAGATTGCTTCTGGTTCTCCAAGTGCTATAGTTGATTTAAATAACAATTATAAGGATGAGAAGGATAAAGTTGTTTTATTCCATTGCAGTAATTTTCCTGTTTCAATTTTAAAGAAATCAAAAATAAGTTATCAGGAAATAATTGCAGAAACTTTTGGGAAAGAAAATTCTTATGGTTCTGTAATTGGAAATATAAAAAAATCTCCTTTTACATTTTTGCGGCTTTCAACAGATGATAATCTTGGAGTTATAAAAGGATATCTTGGAGAAGGAGAAATAACAGATGATAAAATAGATACTTTTGGAGGAGTTGGAGTTGCAAAAATAAACAATTTACAGAAACTTCTAAAATTTATATGTGAAAATGGTTTTGAACATCATACAGTTATAAATCTATCAAAAATTAAAGATGCAGTTTTAGAAGCACTTTTAAAATATAGAGATTGGTCAATTTACCTTCACATTTGAAAATCTTTAAATTTTTAAGTATAATATTATATTAAAGGACCCGTAGCTCAACGGCAGAGCAGCGGACTCATAATCCGTTGGTTGCTGGTTCGAATCCGGCCGGGTCCACTTTATTAAAAAGGGAGAAATTGTGAAAAAAATATTTTTATTTTTTGTTTTAATTATTATTTTTTTTGCTGAAAGTAAGGAAACTAATATAGTTATTTATAATCAGAATTTTGCTGTATGCGATGAAATAAGAGAAATTGAAGTTGGAAAAGGGAAATCAACAATTGTCTTTACAGATATCCCAAAATTTATTGAACCAACAAGTATACAGTTTTATCCTACAACAAATAAACAAGATTTTTCGGTTTTAGAAATTGTATTTGATTATGATGTTTTGAATTCAGAAAAATTATTATCAAAAAATATTGGAAAAAATGTTGAAATTATAACAAAGGATGGGCAATTCTATTCAGGTAAACTTTTATTTTATGATTCAGTATATATTGGAATTGAAGTAAAGGATAGAATTTTAATTTTAAACAGGGAAAATTTTAAGGAGATAAAATTTGAGAAAATTGAATTTGATTTAAAACCAAAACTTAAATTTCTTGTGAATAATAATAAAGAGGGGGTTCAAAAATTTCATCTTAAATATTCAACTTCAAATATAAACTGGAAGGCAGATTATATTGGTGAGTATGATGAAGAAAAAAATAAATTAAATCTTAATGGATTTATAACAATTGAAAACAAATCTGGTATAGATTATAAAGATGTTTCTCTTGTTCTTATTGCAGGAGAAGTTAAAAAAATGATGGAAAAAGTTGGATTACCAAAAGCAGAATATGCTACTAGAAGATTTGAAGCAGATGCAACACCTTCCTTTGAAGAAAAACCTTTTTTTGAATATCATAAATATACTTTAAAAGGCAAAACTGATATAAATGATGGAGAGATTAAACAGATAAATTTTGTTTTTAAAGAAATTAAAATTGATAAAAGATATGTTTATGATGGAGCAACTTACAGATATTACTATTATGATAACTGGAGAAATTTACCATATAATGAAAAAGTTGAAATTTTAATTGAATTTAAAAATGAAGATGAGGTTTTGCCATCAGGGAAGATAAGAATTTTTAAGAATGAAAAGGAGGGAAGTTTATTTATAGGAGAAAATTATATTCCGCATACACCTATTGGAGATAAAGTGAAATTTTCAATTGGTAATGCATTTGATATTAAAGGTGAAAGAAAGATTATAGACCATCAAAAAATAAGTTCAAACATTTATAAAGATACATATGAAATAAAGATTAAAAATTTTAAGAAAGAGGATGTTTTAGTTGAAGTTATTGAACATTTATATGGCACCTGGGAAATAATAGAAAAAACACATGATTATGAAAAAATTGATGCCTATACAATAAAATTCCCTGTTAAGGTTAATAGTAATGGAGAACAGATAGTTAGATATACTGTAATGACAAAGTTTTAATCAGTAAATAATCTGGAATATTGTTTTTGCAATTAAAGCAACTGCAACTGAAACCATACCAATGAGTCCAAAACCACATGCATATCCAGCAAGAATTATGGGTGTATATTTTTGCCAGTTTTGTCCTATCTTTTTAGCCATATAAAATCTCCCAAGTAAAGCACCAAAAAACATAGGAATTGAATAATGAGGCAGAGTAACCAATCCACCTATCATTCCATAAAAAAGTGCAACAGGAAGTTTAAAAACTGTTATAATTCCGTAAAGTAATAAAATTATGATTGTTGAAGAAAAAATTGGTTTAAATTTTATTGCTTCTATCATCCATTTTGCTCCACCTTCAAGAGTGCTTGTTGCCCATAATGCATTAAATATAGCACTCATTGGCCACATTTTCTGAGCAAATGGATATGTTGAAGATGGTATTGGTGCCATTCTCCATATTATTGACCAGAAAAGAAAACTACAGAAAAGCATAATGCCAAGTGCTGTAAATTCTGCTTTATACCAGGAAGTAAATTTTGTTCTTGTTAATTCAAGTTGTTTAAATGATTGTGCAAGATATCCATGATTAAAATATGGGACAGGAGCAAACCATATATCTGCACCTTTATGTCCACTTAAAATAAAAGTAGCCTCTCTTACATATGGAAAAGCAACACCACTTGCAACTCCAGTAATTCCAAACATTCTTGCAGAAGTATAACTTAAAAAAGGAGTTAAAATGAAACCAAAAAAAACAAAAAGGATAACAGGAAAATTTGGAACAAGTATATGACAGATTAATATATATATTATTGTTGATAAAGCCCATATACTAAGTGCAACAGGAACTGGATAATCGCCCCTTCCTTCAGGTATTTTCCTTTCAACTCTTTCTACTTTCTTTTTAAATGAAGTTATTGTTTTCCACAGACCTATTAATCCAACTACAATTCCACTTGCTATTGTCACATTTATCCAAAAATCCATTGTATTAACAACACTTGTCGGAATTGCAGTCATTCCTGGTTGCCAGTTTTTTATAATTCCAATTTTATGTAATATAGGATTTCCAATAAGTTGAGATAAAATTGATGTTATAAATGTTCCTGTAACAACCCAAAATGGAAGAACAAAACCTGCAAGAATAACACCAAGGTCTGTTGCAAATCCTAAAAGACCAGAAGGGAGAACTGTTTCTATTTGAGTTGTTAAATCTACCCATGGAATTGGGAAAAGTTGGATTGGGTTTGCCATTAAAAGTCCTGTAATTGTTGGAATGATGACATAAAAGGCACCAAATATAACACCAATCATTGCAGAAATACTGAAAACTCTCCATCTCCATGTTTCTTTTTTAGCACTAACTTCAGCCAGAGAAGTAGCACCTTCAGAAGCAACAGGAGCCATAGGAAATGGTAGTTTTTCATAATCACTTGTTATTCTGAAAAGTGCATATCCAAGAGAAAACATATTTATTCTGTAAAGAACATTATGTAAAATTATAAGTAAAATTGGAATAAGCCAGTCCTTATGAAAAAATGTTCTTTTTAAAATAGCATCTGATGTTGGATGAGGGACAGCCCATCTTGGAATATGAGGAGTTAATCCAAATGATGAAGCATAAGGAGATTGAACAAGATATTGTTTCCAGATGAGGTCTGAAAATGCACCACCCTGAAGGACAAGAAAACCTGTTCCAAGTATAAGTCCGGCAGAAACTAATGATGAAGCAAGAATATATATAATATAAATTTCTTGTTTTTTAAGTTGAACAAATGACCTTTTTGCTATTTCAACAAGAAGTATTACAGTTACCCATTGAGCAGCACCTCCAAGTCCACCTCCTGTAATAAGTCCAAGATATATTGAACCAGGAAGCATTATAAAACCAATAAATAAAGCAGCAAGAACAGTTCTAAAATTAAATCCTTCTTGGAATGGTTCTGAAATATCAGGTTCAAAGTTTATATTTTTTATTTCTTCCATTTTTCCCCCTTATTCAAGACCGAGATTTTTTTTACCTTGATTTTCATAATCCTTTTTTATTTCACTACTTACTGTCCTCCATATTAAAAATTGTTTTCTTATTCCATCAAGAAATCTTCTGTTAAGTCTTTTCCAGTCAGTTGCCTCACCACTTGTTCTTTTCATAAAAAGATTAATTGTATAAAAATTATACTCACCAAGTGGCTCAAATACCATTTTAAATTCCTGACTTACTCCAAGGTCAAAAGGAGCAAGCCAAACTTCTGTCTTAACAAAATATTTTTTCTTTCCTGAAGGCAAATTTTCATAACTTAATTCTGCACCACTTGTATAAAAATTGCCAAGTGAAACATCCTGATATGCATTAAAATACTCTGTTAAAAATGTAGCAAGTCCTAAAACTTCATATTCACTTACTGTAAAAGGAAATTCAAATTCCCAATTATCTCCCTTTGGAGAAGGTAATATCCATTTTCTTGTAACATCAGGAACAGCCATTTGAGATGCTTTTCTTGCAGGATATAAAGTTGAAAGAAGAACTGTTATTACTATTATAATTGTTGCAAATACAGCTGAGAGAGAAGAATAATTCAAAACAAGCCCTTTCAATAAACCTGTAAGAAGTAATATTTTTATAATAACTTGTCCGAGAAGATAACCACCAACAGCACCTAAAATTGCATAAACAAGTGATTCTGCAAAAAATAATGAGGCAATATGGATTGGAGCAAGGCCTACTGCACTGTATGTTCCTATTTCTCTTATTCTTTCATAAACTGAACCAAGCATTGTATTTAAAACAATTAAAGATGCAATAAGAATTGGTATTAGAATGTTGCTTAAACCACCAAAGGATGTAAGACCAATACTACTATAAACAAATACCTTGTTTTCAAAACCTGCAAAGACAATTCCAGCAAGTTTTGTAATAAATTCTTCAACAATTGATTTTGGTGATTCTGATATATCTTGAAATTTTACAGCAATTGAGTGCAATGTCCCTTTCAAATTCATAACTTTTTTAAATGGCATTATTACAGTATTTTCACCTTCTGTGTGTGTAAATGATTTTAACTGTACCTGAGAAGATAAAATCTGAGATGCTTTTTCCATCTTCATCTGTGCTATTTCTTTTTCAGGAAGAGTTGAAAAATCAACTGGTGTTAATCTTTCATCATCAAGGTCTTTTATTTCATTCAATTTTTTACTATCAAAAATTCCTTTAACAATAAATTCTTCACCATAAATATTAACCTTTGCTATCCCAATATCCTGATTTCTAATTCCAAGTTCCTTTGCCATTTTATCAGAGATTAAAACACTATTTTCTTTTTCACTTTCAAACCATTTACCTGCAATAATTGTTTTTTCAAAAGGCAATATTTCTTTTTCCTGTGGAGTTAATCCAAGAATTCCTGTTGATTGAAAAGATTTATTTCCGTATTTAACTTCTATTGCTGTTTTACTTCCAAGTGTTTTAAGTATAAGCCAACTCCTTGGAGAGATAATTCCTTTATCTGAAAACTCATTTTCTGTATATTCATAAGATATTTCCAGTAATGGAGACCAGTTTCTATCTCTTAAAAGTATCCCTTTATATACTGGTTTGTTTGGTCTTAAAATCTGATTGAATTTTAAATATGATTTTATAGATGTAAATGAAAGGACTGTAAATGTAAGAAGAATTAAAGTTATTGAGGTTAAAGTTGTTCTCATTTTTCTTCTTTTCATATTTGCAACACCAAGAGAAAAGGCAGTTCCAGTTGCTGTTATTCTTCCAACATCTGTTTGATAAACCTTTGATGTTTCTCTTTTCATTCTCTGCATCTGTTCTTCAAATTTTGCCCCAACTATGGAAATTACAACTCCTGAAAGAACAAGAACAATAAATGAAAGAAGAATTACTTCAGGTGCGTTTGTCAATCTAAAAGCAGGATGGACATATCTCATAATCCAGTAAATAACAAGGAAAATCCCAAAAACACCTGCAATCCTTTTTTCAATTTTTGCAAATCCAAAAAATAATCTTTCACAGAAATATGCAAAAGGAAGAAGAATTATAAAGTAAAATATTATTCCTTTTACAACATCATTTGCAGTATTTTTTACATCAGGATATGCCCTTGCTTCTATAGCCTGTGATTGCCTTGAGAATTTTAAAAAGTCATACCAGTTTTTCTCTTCAAGAGATTTTTCTGCATTTTCAAGTAATTCCTGAGATTTTTTCTGTAGTTCAATAAGTCGTTCATTTTTGATTCCATATTTTTCAAAATTATATCTTCTGAAGTTGTCAAGTATAATCATATCTTTTGCTGCCTGATAAGGAGTATAATATATTGCTGAAATCTCATCTACAGGAAAACCAAGTCCTTCTGCCAATTCTTTATTTGTATATGTTTCTTTTGAATTTAAAAGGAGTAATCTTTTTCCAAGAGGTCCTGTCTCTCCAATTATCTTTATTTTAGTTTTTTCTTTTGCAAAAACAGAACCACAAGGTTCGGATTCTGAACTCCAGATAAATGGTAGATAAACAGGATATGGTAAATAATAACCATAGGCATCGGGTATACTGTTTGAAATATCAAAAACATTTATTGTATTTATCTGGATTAAATATTGAGGGTCAATAAGTCCAAAAAGAGAGATTTCTTTACATTTAAAAAGGACAACTATTCTTTCTTTCTCTTTTGTATCCATTGGAAAGTTTATTGGATATTGTTGATTTCCATTTACTCCCATATCAGGAGCAAGGATTATATTCCCAGTTTCTTTTTCAATATAAAAAGCATTTAAATATACACCATCTGGTTGATTTAATATTAATCTTGAAATATTGGCAAATCCATTTTCATCAGTTATTTCAAATATGTGGCCTCTAACTCCAATATATGTTTTTTGAAAATCAAGTAAATTATATATTCTATAAACTCTCGGAATAACTATTGCATCTTTTACAGGGTCATTTGGAACAAAACTTTTCTTTGGATTAAATGTTACAACTTTTGCCTTTAAAGTAGCCATATCATCTTTTAATTTTAACTCACTTTGCGAAAAAAGTTCTTCATCATTAAGTGCATAAGATAAAAGTTCTTTTAAAAAAACTACCTGTTTCTGGATATTAGAAATATTTAAATTTTCAAATGTATCAATTGGTGTATCAATTTTCCATCTGCCATCATTAACAGTTATTAAAGATATAGCAGGATTTGCTGAAATTATCATATATTCACCATCTGTTCTTATTTTTTCAGGTAGAAATGCATCCCAGACAATCCCCTTTTCAGGGCTTATTCCATTTACAAGTTGGAGATATGGATAATTTAAGGTTTTCTTTATTTTCTCAGAATATTCCATAAATTTTTTACCAATTGGAGCAAAAAATCTTTGATAATAAAATTCATAAGAATTGTGCCATATACCAATTTTATCTGAATCACTTGAAATATCAAGACCAATAAAAAGTGCAACTTTAATTTTATCTTCTTTTTTAATCCTTTCAGAAAATGGTTTTTCATTTCTACAATGTTTTTGAATAAAATCATCTATTCCTTTCATACTCATAAAATGAGAACTTGTTGCAAGGAAAAGAATGCTTCTTTTTGGTGGTTTTTTTACAAAGTATTCTGCAAGTTCAAGTAATGTTGAAATACCACAAGCAGAAGTTGCGCCAGGAGAAATTGAAGGAACAACACTTATACTGTCATAATAAGAACTTATAATTATTAACTCATCCTTTAATTTTTTATCTTTTCCTTCAAGATAACCATAAATATTTGAATCAATAACCTTTTCCCAATCCATTCTTGCAAACAATTTAATCTTTGCTTGTTTTTCAGCAAGTTTTATTATTTCTTCCCTATCAGAGTAAAATCTTGGAACATCTATAGGAACAGATAAAAATTTTTTTTCTGCCTCTGCTCTTGTTATCTCTCCTTTTTTAACAAATATAAAAGCCCTTGCTCCAAGCATTGCAAAATTGAGCCAGTTAGAACCAGAATCAAAATCCATAACAATAATATTCCCTTTTAAATCTTTTCCCTCTACATCTTTAAGATTCCCTTTTCCAGCATATATAAGTAATCCTTCTATTCCTTCCCGTGGCAATGTAGATGTTTTAATAAGATTTGGCCAAAGACAATTTATAACAATTCTTTTTCCCTGATACTCAATATAAGCATATTTTTCAACAGGAACAGTGGTGATAAAATATTCTCTTTTTACATTTCTAAGCCCAATTTCTCTAAATTTATTCTCTATAAAATCTCCTGCTATCTTATGGCCAAAAGTTCCTGGAAACCTTGATTGTAAAGAAGAGAAAAATTTTATATAGGAGATTGTATTTTGGGAGAAGGAGAAAGAAATGAAGGCAAAAAAGAAATAAAAAAAGATTTTATTTTTCATTTTTTATCTCCTTTATTTTTTTCCACGCTTTTTTTGAACCAGGATTAACATTTATTTCTGCTATAAATTCCTTTTTTGCTTTGTCAAATTCTCCATTTTTTTCAAATATAATCCCTTTTAAATAGTGCGCATCAGGATAATACATATTTTTTTTCAACAATCTATCCAATGTCTTCAATGAATTTTCATATTCTTCAAGGTAAAATTCTATAAGTCCCAAATTAAATAAAAGATTATCACAATCACCAAAATATGTCAAACCTTCAATTGCATACTTTTTCCCTTCTTTGAAATCATTTTTAATTATAAAGGATGCGGTAATTTTTTCATATATAAGTGCGTCTTTTTTTATCTCAAGAGAATTTATCCAGTATTTTAAAGCCAAATCAATATTTTTATTTGCAAAGTAATAATCTCCCTTTTTTACCATTTCTTTCCACTGGCTATTCTGTTTTTCACATCCTATAAAAAATAAAAGAAAAAGCAATATTATAAACCTCATTTTAAATATTTTTAATCCTTTTAATTCTTCTCATTAAAATCCAGATAAGTAAACAGAGAAAAACAAAAGTTATCAACCTGGTTAATAAATTTTCCTTTCTTAAAATTGTAGGCCATAAAGAAAAAATTGAAATTATTATTAAGATATCTTCCCAGATTGGTGTTTTTTCTTTAATTTTTGCATCCTTTTTAAGCCGTGGGACTTTGTTTTTTTCGTTTTTTAAGTTTTCAATTGTTTCCTTGGTTTTTTGTGCCGGGAGGGGGACTCGAACCCCCACGGCTTACGCCATACGCCCCTCAAACGTACGTGTCTGCCAGTTCCACCATCCCGGCATATTTACTTTTCTTATGTTTTTACTTCTGGCTTATATTCTACTACATTTTCTGAGTTTTTTCAGTTGTGCTTGTTGCTTCAGTTTATTTACTTCTCCTTAATTTTTCTCCTATGCTTTTGTTTATTTTACTTTTCCTTTGT
>JBMFMQ010000007.1:0-28854 GCA_049970595.1 Candidatus Ratteibacteria bacterium
GGTGAGAAAAAATTTCAATTAGATTTTTATGTGAGGCAACGATACAATTTCATTTAGATTTTTAATGAGGCAATTCGGGGAATTGATACTGGAAAAAATATTAAGTAAAATTAAGAAATTCTGAAAAGTTGTTAAAATTAAATTAGGAAATGAAAAAAGTTTTTTTGATTTTTCATCATCATTCAGACCTTATCTGGAGAAGGACAAAAGAAGGATATAATAAAGTTAGGGAGGAGCAAATTTTATATAATTTAAATCTTTTCAAAAAATATCCTGAATTTAAATTTTGTTTTGACCAGTCAGATATTTTAAAGACATTTTTAAGAGAAAATCCTGAATATGAAAAAGAAATAAAAGAACTTGTAAAAGAAAAAAGAATATATTTTGTTGGAGGAATAGTAAGCATTCCAGATACAAATTTAGTAAACGGAGAATCAATTGTAAGAAATATTTTGCTTGGGAGAAAATATTACAAAGAAAATTTTGATGTTGATATAGAGATTGCATGGTTTATGGATGCTTTTGGAATGAATGGGCAACTCCCTCAAATTCTGAAAAAATCAAATTTCAAATATCTACTTCCAGGAAGGACACCTGGACTTCCTGAAAATTTTGAAAGTGATTTTATATGGGAAGGAATAGATGGAAGTAATATTATAACATCTTTTGCAACAGGAGGGATTTCTACTCATACTCATTTATGTAATTTACCTATTATATATTCTCCAGAGGAAAGGATGGAAAGTTCAATTTTAGAAATTATAAGTCAGAATAAAGAAAATATTTTTGCTTTTTACTGTTTGGAGGAAGGTTTTTTTGATGAAAATATATTTTCAATTTTGAAAAAATTTAAAAATATAGAAACAGCAAATCCAATTGATTATTATCAAACCCTGAATGGAAAAGATTTACCTAAATATAAAGGAGAGTTAAATCCTGAATTTACAGGTTGCTATACAACAAGGATAGAGGTAAAGAAATTAAATAGAGAAGCAGAAATTGCACTTTTAAATTGTGAGAAAATAAATTCAATTACAAAAATTGTTTCAAATGTTGAATATGATAATCAATTCTTTAATAATTTATGGGAAAAACTTTTAATATGTCAATTTCATGATGGGATATGTGGTTGTCATATAGATGCTGTTTATTATGACTTGGTTAAAGATTTTAATGAGATAATTGAAAAGACAAATAATAGGTTAAATTATTGTATTTCAAAAATAATTTCAAAAGGTAAAGAAAATAAAATATTGTTGGTTAATACAAATCCCTGGAAAAGAAAGGAAATTATTTATTTGAAAGGAATAGATGAAATTGAAATATATGATGAAGATAAAAAATTGAAAACTCAGAATTATAATGGAGATACATATTTTATTGCTACACTTCCTTCTTTTGGCTATAAATTTTTAAATTTTAAAAAAGGAAAGAAAAAAGAAATAGAGGTGATAAATAAGATGAAAGATATAGAAAAATATAAGTTTGAGAATGAATATTATAAAATAAATGTTGAAGGAAATGAATTGAAAATAAAAGTGAAATTTTTGAAAAATGATGTCTTTGATGGAAATATTTTTGAAATTCTATTTAGAGAAGATAGGGGAACATTATGGACTGAAGAATATTATGGAATTTTAATGGGAAAAGAATATGAAGATGAGGAGATTAAAAGGATTTATAAGGGCGATGTTTTCACATTATTTTTAATTGAGGGCAGAGTTAAAGATATTTCAAAAGGATTTAAGCATTATCAATTATGGGATGAGTTTGAAAATTTAAGTTGGAGAAAAGAAATATTTATATTTAATGAACTTGAATACATTTTATTAAATCTTAAAATTATCTGGAAAGGGAAAAATACAAAAATATATCTATCCATTCCAACAAAAATAAATCCATTAAAATCAAAGGCATTATATGAAATACCATTTGGATATATTGAGAGAAAGCCATATTTTGAAGTTGAATTTAAATATAAAGAAAATATGAAAAGCGTCTCAAAATATATTTATACTACATCAAAGGGTGATTGGCCAGCATTGAACTGGGTATTTTATTATGATGATAAAATTGGGATTGGTGTTGCAAATAAAGGAACTCCTGGACAACAACTTAAAAATGGCAAAATAATGATTTCACTTTTAAGAAGTCCAACAGGAAAAGCAAGTGGTTTTGTTCCAGAAATTGGTTGTTATGATAATGGTTCTCATTATTATCAGTTTGCTATTTTACCAACTAATCCTGAAAATATAGATAAAATTGTTAAATTTTCATACAATTTTATAAATCCTGTTTTATCTTTTTTAACAAATACAGACCAAAAAGAAGAAAAGACATTTATTTCAATAGATACAGAAGGAGTTGTTTTATCTTCTTTTAAGTTTTCAGAGAGTAATGATGGATATATAATGAGGATTTTTGAAACAGAGGGGAAGGAGAAGAAACTGAAAATAGATTTAGGTTTTAAATACAGAAGAATTTATGAAACAGATTTAATGGAAAATTTAATTAAAGAGATTGATATAAAGGAAACGAAAATTTTGCCATTTGAAATAAAAACATTTCTTATTAAAATTTAGATATGAATAATAAGGAAAGATTTGTAAGAACACTTAATTTTGAAAAAGTTGACCATCCACCTATTTTACTTGATGGTCCTTGGCCTGATACATTAAAAAGATGGTATAAAGAAGGGCTTCCAGAGAATATATCCCTTTATGAATATTTTGAAGTTGATGATTTAAAATTTGTTTATGCAGGACCAGATACAGGACCATATCCACCATTTGAAGAAAAAGTTTTATATGAAAATGAAAATGAGATAATAAAAATAGATAGATATGGAAGAAAGGTAAGGGATTTTAAAAATTCAACAAGTATGCCAGAATGGATTGAATTTCCTGTAAAAAATAAAAGTGATTTAGAAAGAATAATAAAAGAAAGGTTTGACATATCATTGATAAAAGAAAGATGGCATAAAGATATAGAAGAAAAAATAAAAATTTGGAAAAATAATGGAAGAGATTATATATTATTTCTTGATGGTGGATGTTATTATGGAATTTTAAGAAATCTTGCAGGTGTTGAATATTCTTCTTATTTATTTTATGATGCACCAGAACTTATTGATGAATTATTTGAAAGGATAAATATAATATGTGTTGAGGGATTAAATAAAATATTGCCTGAAATAAAAGTTGATTATCTTGGTTTTGGCGAGGATATTGCTTTTAAAACATCAACTCTAATTTCACCAGAGATGTTTAAAAACTTTCTTTTTCCAAGATATAAAAAAGTATGTGATATTGCAAAAAAATATGGTGTTAATATAACAATATATGATAGTGATGGGAACTTAAATCCATTTATGAATTTATATTTTGAATGTGGAATTGATGGATTTATTCCATGTGAGGTTGCTGCTGATATGGAGCCTGTAGAATTGAGAAGAAGGTATGGTAAAAAAATTAAGATGATAGGAGGTATTGATAAAAGGGAAATTGCAAAAGGTAAAAATGAAATAAAAAAAGAAATTTATAAAAAGGTAAAGGTTATAGAGGAAGGTGGCTATATCCCAAAAATTGACCATTCTGTCTCTTCAGATATATCACTTGAAAATTATTCATATTATATAAAAGTTTTGAAGGAAATATATGGAATAAAATAGGAGGAAAAATGAAATTCGGGATTCAGTGTAAAATTTTTCCTGACTTATCAATAGAAGAAAATTTAAAAAGGATTAAAGAGGCAGGATATAATGGAGTTGAATGGACATGGAGTGTTTTAGGAGGACCAAGTGGACCTGTATCAACCAAAGATATGAAAAAGATTAAAAAAATTGCAAAAGAAATAAAAAAATTAAGCAAAGATTTTTCTCTTGAAAGTATTTCTATTACTCCTGGGTTCTTACCTAATTTTGCAGAAGAACCTGATATTTTGAGAATACATTTTGAAGGTATTGTAGAAAGTGGTACGAAATTTGTAAGGTGTTTCCCTCCCTGTTATGTTGGGATTTTAAAACCAAGAAATAAATTTGAAGAGTATTATAATGGGAAAAAGGACTTTCATACTATTTCAAATGATTTTAAGAAACATCTAAATGTTTTTAATAAACTTGCAGGAGAATATAAAATTAAAATTTTGTTTGAAACGCATGATGGATATTTCCCAGCAAGTTTCAGTGGTTTTTATTTATTTTTAAAGGAGTATCCACCTGAAAATCTTGGTATTGTTTTGGACCCTGAAAATATGGTAAGGGAAGGGATTGAAAACTGGCGACTTGGAATAGAAATGCTTTTTCCATATATTGGTTATGTTCATTTTAAAAATATGGGTTGGTTTTTTGAAAGTGAATGGAAAAAAGAAGGGAAATCGCCTCCATTACATATGAAAAACTGGTATGTAAAAAGGATGGGACTTGAAGATGGAATAGTTGATTGGGGCCAAGTGATTTATTTTCTTAAAAAATATGGTTTTGATGGATTTCTTGTTGATGAGGACTTTTCAAAGGAAAGACCGGAGGAAAGGTTTGAAAATATAAAATACTTAAAAAAACTGATTGAAGAAGATAAAGACCCATGGGGAAAATGGTTTAACTGGTTAGAAAAGGAGGGAAAATGATTAAAGTTGGAATTGTTGGTTGTGGATTTGGTGCAAGATATCATGGTAAAGTTTTAATTGAAAAATTTTTTGATAAGTTTAAATTGGTTGCTTTCTGTGATATGAATAAAGAAAAACTTGAAAAAACATGTAATGAATTTAATGTTAAAGGATATATAGATTTTGATGAGTTTATAGAGAATAAAGAAATTGAACTTGTTGTTATTGCAACAAGACCTCATTCAACACATTATCCTTTAACCATAAAAGCATTAAAAGCTGGGAAAAATGTAATAGTTGAAAAACCGATGTGTATAAAAAGTGAACAAGCAAAAGAAATGATAAAGGAAAGAGATAAAGTAAAAAAGATTTTAACTATTCATCAGAACAGAAGATGGGATATTGATTTTTTGAATATAAAACAGATAATTGAAGAAGGCAAACTTGGTAAATTGAAAATTTTTAAAAGTTTTTATCCTTATTCTTTTGGTGAAGTAGATGCTATTTATGAGTGGGGGAGCCATTTAATTGACCAGATTTTATATCTTTTTGGACTGCCAGAAAAAATTATTGGGAATTTACTTTATCCTTTCAATGAATGGGATAAAACAGGGTATTTTTCTTCAATCTTTATTTACAAAGAAAATTTTATAGTTGAAGTTGGAGCATTACCACAAGCAAAACCTTTTATTCTTCCGAGGTTTTATATACTTGGAGAAAATGGCTCTTTAATTCATGACTGGGTTCAGAGAAGGGAAGATTCAATATTAAAACATATGTATTTTAATACAGAGAAAGGTCCTGAATTTGATTTCTTTGTGCCAAAATATTATACAAATTATAACTTTAATATTCCCTGTTTTTATGAAAATGTTTATGAGGCAATAAAAAATGGGAAAGAATTGATTGTTAAACCAGAAGAAGGATTGAATACTATAATGGTGATTGAAAAAATAATTGAGAGTTCAAAAAGAAAAGAGGTTTTAAGTATCTTAGAAAATTGAATTATATTGAAAAAGAACTTACAGGCAAAAAATGGATATAAGACCTTTAACACCAGAAGGAAATATCTGTTTTTTTGGATATTATGATAAAAAGCAGATAAGTTATGATGGTAAATATTTTTTATTTTTAAAAGTTGGTTTCCAGAAGAGAGAGCCAGAAGATAATGATAAAGCAGAAATATTTATTGGAGAAATTGAAACAGAAAAATATGAAAAAATAGATGAAACATATGCCTGGAATTTTCAACAGGGATGCATGCTTTCATGGCTTTCAGATGATGAAATAATTTATAATATCAGAGTAGGGAAAGAGTTCTTTGCCAAAATTTTAAATATAAAAAATGGGAAAACAAAAATCATAGAAAGACCTATAAGTTGTATTTATTCAGAAAAAAGGATTGCTTTGAGTTTAAATTTCTCCCGTCTTGCAAAATGGCGACCTGGCTATGGTTATAAAGGTGGAATTGATAAATATGAAAAAGAAAGATGGCCTGAAAAAGATGGTATATATTTTGTTGATTTGAATACAGGTAAATACAAACTGATAATCCCTCTTTCTAAAATGCTTGAATTCAGAAAAGAAAATGAGATAAAAAACTCATATGGATGGTTCAACCATACCTTATTTAATAGAGATGGAACAAGATTTTGTTTTGTAAATAGGTGGAAGGAGAAACTTGAACAACCACATAAAACAAGATTTATAACCTCTGATATTTACGGTAAAGAAGTTTATGATTTAATTGATTCATATTTAATTTCACATTTTGACTGGAAGGATGAAAAAGAAATAATTGTATGGGCTGAGATAAATAATACAAAAGGTTTCTGGATAGTTGAGGATAAAACAGGAAATTATAAAAAAGTAAGTGATAAGATACAGAGAGAAGATGGACACTGTTCATTTTCAAAAGATAAAAAACTTATTTTATATGATACATACCCAATAGAAAATTACAGATATTTAAAGATTTTTGATATAGAAAAAGATGAAGAAATAATTATAGGTAAGTTTTATTCTTTGCCTGAAGCAAATGGACCAATAAGGTGTGATTTACATCCGAGATGGGAAAATAAGAAAAAAATCACTATTGATTCAACACATGAAAAATACAGACGGAGTTACTTAATTTTTATTTAAAATTTTGAAGCAATTTTTAACTTAGTTTCTGTTTCTCCTCCATTTATTAAATATAGTAAAGGCAATGGTCTATCAACATCTTCAATAAATTTTGGTCTTTCCTTCCATGGATTAACAGATAAAACATTTGCCATATCCATCCAGTATTCAAGGCGTGCCACAGGTAAATCCCATATCATATGAAAATGATTACTTGGTGCATATTGTTTGTATTCAGTCATACTTGCATATTTTGGAACAACAAAAGTATGTGGCCATGTATATGTTGAGGTTCTACATACTGCATCTTTTAATTTTTCTGGAAGTTCAACTGTTTCTGCTTCATCCCATACAAGTGAAAAAATATTATTTAACCAACTATAAGCAATTCTTCCTGCTATCCCTTTTATACCACCAGGAGAAACAAAAGTAACTGAATTACCAAGCCCAGGGAAATAAAATTCATCTGCAAGTGGGAATTTAATTCTTTTCATTATTTTTTCAAAATTCTCTCCAGGATATCCAGCCCAGTCAAATGATGCACTTCCTGAATTATCACCATCAACAAAACCTTTAATTGCCCATATTTCATCTCCTTTTATTTTAACGCCAATTTTTTCAGCAAGTTCTCTTATCTCCCATCCTTCCCAGACCTTTCTGAAATCCATAAAGAGTGGTGGATTACCTCCAGATAACCATGTGAAGAATAACATGGTAAGAAGTCCTTGAACATCTGCTTCAGTGGCATATGGAATTGGAGTTTTTTTCCCTTTATGGTCAAAACTTGAATTAAATAGAGATTCCATTATATCTGAAGTAGGTAAAGGGATTCCTCTTTTATCAGAGCCCCATTCAAGTTGACTCATAAAACCACCACCAACTGCATTTAAGTCCATCATAATATCCCTTACAATTAAATACATTGCAAGAGATTGGTCAAGTCGTTTACTATCTTCTTCATTTCTCAATTCTATACCACCAGAATTCTTTTCAAGAAATGACCTCAACTCTTTCAATTCGTTTTTATCATATGCTTCTTTATTTAACATATCTGCAAGTAATTTCATATCAAGTCTTGTTATTTCTATACCAAAGATTTTTCTTGTTGGTATTATATGTGCAAGGGCTGTTTCCATTCCCATTGAGTCATGTCCAAAGATAACTACCCTTCTTCCTTTAAGTCCAGTATATGTTATTGCTGCATAACACCAATCAATAAGTTGTTTTGCTGTTTTTTCACTCATTAAAGGATTTAGTCCAGTATCAGGCCAATTTCCAACAATGATGTGGATTAACTTTCCATATTGAGAGATTGCACCACTACAGGCATGTGTATAGACAACACCTGGTTTTGGTCCACTGTTGCCACAGGTTAAATTTATGGGAGTGTCAGAAGGAAACTGCTGTAAAAATGAGATTAAGGTTAATTGTGGAAATGCCCATGTATCCGGAACTCCAACAAGAATATTTACTTTCTCTTCTTCAAACTGTCTTGCAACTATATCTGCCTGTTTTTCTCCGTCAATTAAAATATCACTATATACAACTTTACAATTTGAACCGTCTGGAAGTTTTACATTATCTGCTATAATATTTGCTGCCATTTCAATTATATTTTTAACCCTTTGTCTTGATTCTTCATCAATTCTCGGGTCACATGGAGCAAAAACTCCGATTACTGGATTTTTCGTAAATGAATCCGGTTTTTTACTAACTTTTATCGCTTTTCCCATTTTTTATCCTCCTTTTTTTATTTCTTCCTCTATTACCCTTTTTCTGCTTAATAATACCCTTCCTTGCTCATCTATCCCTATGACTTTTACTTTAATTTGTGAACCAACTTTTACAACATCTTCAACTCTTTTAATCCTAAAAGGTGCAAGTTCTGAAATATGCACAAGTCCTTCCTGTGATGGCAAGAATTTTACAATTGCTCCAAAAGGAAATATTTTGGTTACAATACCTTCATAAACCTGGCCAATTTCAGGTTCTTCTGCAATTTTATAGATTTCTTTTGCTGCTTTTTCACATGCTTGGAGGTTTTCTGAATATATTCTCATTTCGCCATCCTCAAGAATATCAATTTTAACACCTGTATCTTCAATAATTTTTTTAATTGTTTTTCCGCCTGTTCCAATTACAAGTCCAACTTTATCTGGATTTATTTTTATTGTTAATATTTTGGGTGCATATGGAGAAATTGATTCTCTCGGAGATGGTATTGCTTTGTACATTTTTTCAAGTATTTCCTGCCTTGCCTGTTTTGATTGATAGATTGCTTTAGTTAAGATATCTAATGTAAGGGAAGTTATTTTTACATCCATTTGAAATCCAGTTATTCCAGTTTCTGTTCCTGCAATTTTCAAATCCATATCACCGTAATGGTCTTCTTCTCCAGCAATATCTGTTAGAATAACATATCTATCCCCTTCTTTAATCAAACCAATAGATACACCACCAACATGTTTTTTAAAAGGAACGCCTGCATCCATTAATGATAAACTGCCTGCACAAACAGTTGCCATTGATGATGAACCATTTGATTCAAGTATGTTTGCCACAATTCTAATTGTGTATGGGAATTCATTTTCAGAAGGTAGAAGTGGTAATAAAGACCTTTCTGCAAGATTTCCATGACCTATCTCTCTTCTTGTGGGTGCTCTTAAAGGAGAAACTTCACCAACAGAAAAAGGTGGGAAATTATAATGGACCATAAATCTTTTAGATGTCTCTTCATAAAGCCCATCAATTATCTGTTGATCCATACTTGTTCCAAGAGTTACAGAAGCAAGACATTGTGTTTGCCCTCTTGTAAATAAAGCAGAACCATGTGTTCTTGGCAATAAACCAATTTTACATTCAACAGGTCTTATTTCTTTTAATTTTCTTCCATCAAATCTTTTTTGAGAATTCAAAATTGTTTCCCTTATTTCCTTTTCAAAGGCATTTTCATATATTTTTTCAATCTCATCTTTTTTCCCTTCTTCAAACTGTGATAAAAATTTTTCTTTAATATTTTTATAAAACTCCTTCCTTTTCTCTTTTTGTGGATAATTCCAAACATTTAAAAGATTACTTTTAATATAATCACTGGCAAGTTTATAATATTCTTCATTATGAATAACTTCAATTTTTTCTTTATCAGGATTAACTATATCTTTAAATACCTCAACCATTTTTTTAATTTCATTCCAGCCAATTTCTATAGCATTTAAAAAATCTTCTTCTGGAACTTCATTTGCATAACCTTCAAGCATCAGAATTGAATTTTCTGTTCCAGCAATAACTAAATTCAAGTCACATTGCTGAAATTCAGAAATTGAAGGATTGACTATAAAATTATTATTTTTTTTAATAACTCTAACACATCCAACTGGAATAGAAAATGGAATTGTAGAAGAAAGTAAAGATGTTACTGCTCCAGTCACAGAAAGAATATCAGGTTCATTTTCCTGGTCAGCAGAAAGAACAAGAGAAATTATCTGAACCTCTTTATAAAAATCTTTGGGGAAAATCGGTCTTATTGTTCTATCAATTAATCTACTGACAAGAATCTCTCTTTCAGTTGGTTTCCCTTCCCTTTTAAAGAAACCCCCTGGTATTTTTCCTGCAGCTGATGTCTGTTCTCTATATTCACAGGTTAAAGGGAAAAAGTCAACATCTTCTTTTTCTTCTCCACTTTTTACAGCAGTAACCAGAACAATTGTATCACCAGATTTTACCAATGAAGAACCATGGCTTTGTTTTGCAAGATAATTAATTTCAATTTCTATATTTTTTTTTCCAGAGGAAAAGATAATTTTTCTCATTTTACTTTCTTAAATTCAATTCATTTATTACTTTCAGGTATTTTTCAGGGTCTTTTTGTTGAAGGTATCTTAAAAGTTTCCTTCTTCTGCCAATTAATCTTAAAAATCCTCTTCTTGAATTAAAATCTTTTTTATGTTTTTTAAAATGTTCATTTAAAGCCTCAATTCTTTTTGTTAGTATAGCTATCTGAACTTCAGGTGACCCTGTATCCATCTTGTGTCTTCCAAATTTTTCTATTAATTGTTTTTTTACTTCACTTTCAAGCATTTCTTTCTCCTTTTTGTTTTAATTATAAATTATACATTTTTTAAAAATTTTGTCAATCTTAAATTTTAATGATAAATTTTAATATAAAAAGGGGAAAAATGACAGATTTTAAAAGGTTAAGAGGAATGCATGATATTTTGCCTGATGAAATCTGGAAATGGAAAAAAGTAGAAAGTGTTTTTATTGAAATATGTGAGTTATTTGGATTTAGGGAAATTAGAACACCTGTCCTTGAAAGTAAATTTTTATTTGAAAGGGGTATCGGCAGAAACACCGATATTGTTATGAAAGAAATGTATGAATTTAAAGACAAAAAGGGTAGGGAAATTGCTTTAAGACCCGAAGGGACTGCTTCAGTGGTAAGGGCATATGTTGAAAATCAGATTTACAATAAAGAGAAAATCACAAAAATTTATTATTTGGGTCCTATGTTTAGATATGATAGACCGCAGAAAGGAAGATATAGACAATTTTATCAATTTGGTGCAGAAATTTTTGGTGGGAAAGGTCCATTTTTTGATGGAGAAACTGTTGAAATTCTTGATATTGCATTTAAAAAACTTAAAATCGGAAATTTTACCTTTCTCATTAATTCACTCGGTTGTAAAGAATGTAAAGGGATATATGTTGAAGAGTTGAAAAAATATCTTAACAAAAATTTAAATAATCTATGCAAGGAATGTCAAATTAGGACAGAGAGAAATCCTTTAAGAGTCCTTGATTGTAAAAATAGTTTCTGCAGGTTAATTTTTGAAAATATCCCTTCAATCTTAGATTTTTTATGTAATGAATGTAAATTTCATTTTCATTCCTTTATTGATTTTCTCTCCATTTTAAAAATTAATTTTAAGATTGATTCAAAACTTGTGAGAGGTCTTGATTATTACACAAGAACTGTATTTGAAGTAATAAGTGAAGAAAATATAGCGATTGCTGGTGGTGGAAGGTATGATTATCTTGTAAAGGAAATTGGAGGTCCTGATATACCTGCAGTTGGTTTTGCTGTTGGTATTGACAGGGTTGTCCCTCTTATTAAACAAGAATTTAAAGATGAAACTTCAGTTTATCTTATTTTTCTCGGTGAAAGAGCCAGAAATAAAGGAGTAGAAATTATGAAAAAGTTTATAGAAAATAAAATAAAAGTTGAAGCAGATTATGAAGAAAGAAGTTTAAGTGAATATTTAAGGATTGCCAATAAGACAGGAAAAAAATGGTGTATAATTTTAGGTGATAATGAAGTAGATAAAGGGATTGTATTGATAAAGAATATGGAAAATGGAATACAAGAGGAAATAAAACAGGAGAATATAATTGAAAAAATAAAGGAGAAGATAAAATGTTAAGGACACATACATGCGGAGAATTAAGTTTGAAAAATGTGGGTGAGAAGGTAAGATTGTGTGGATGGGTTCGTTCAATAAGGGACCATGGAAATTTAAAGTTTATTGATTTAAAAGATAGATATGGCATTACCCAGATAGTTTGTTCACCAGAAGAGACAGAAGATGAAATATGGGAAAAAATAGAGAAGATAAAGAATGAGTATGTAGTTTTGGTTGAAGGGATTGTTGCTGAAAGACCAAAAGAAACAGTAAATAGGAAAATAAGTACAGGAGAAATTGAGGTAAAACTTAAAAATTTTGAGATATTAAATGAATCTAAAAATCTTCCATTTGAAATGGAAAGCGTTGAAAAGATTAATGAAAGTTTGAGATTAAAATATAGGTATCTTGACATAAGAAATGAAAGATTGCAGAAAAATTTAATTAAAAGAGCAGAATTTGTTTTTTTTGTCAGAGAATATCTTAAAAATAGAAATTTTGTTGAAATTGAAACACCTATATTGACAAAAAGCACTCCAGAAGGGGCAAGAGATTTTATTGTTCCTTCCCGTTTAAACCCTGGAAAATTTTATGCCTTACCACAATCTCCTCAACTTTTTAAGCAGATTTTAATGATAGGTGGGCTTGATAGATATTATCAAATAGCAAAATGTTTTAGAGATGAGGACTTAAGGGCTGATAGACAACCTGAATTTACACAGATTGATATAGAAATGTCTTTTATTGAAGAAGAGGATATTATTTCACTGGTTGAAGGTTTATTGAAGTATGCAATTGAAAAGACATTCAATATACTTGTTGAAATCCCATTTAAAAGAATAAAATATGATGAATCAATTGAAAAATATGGGACAGATACACCTGATTTAAGGATAAATACTGAATTTGTAAATTTAACAGAGATATTTAAAGGTTCTGGAGTAAAAATTTTAGAGGAGATAATAGAAAAAAATGGAGTGATAAAAGGTTTCTTTATAAAAGATGGTGAAAAAATATCTCTGAAAAACATTGAAGAATATAACCAAATCGTTAAGAATTCAGGTGGAAATGGAATTGGATGGATAAGATTTAAAAATAATGAAATACAGAGCCCATTCAAAAAATATTTATCAGATGAGATTTTAAATAAAATAAGAAATTTATCTTATCAAAAAGAAAATGAAATCCTTTTTTTTCTTGGTGGAGATAGAAAATGGGTAAATCAAACTTTGAAATTTTTAATTGATACTATGAAAGATAAAATTATTGAAGAAAAGAATAAATTTTCATTTGTATGGGTTTTAGATTTTCCACTTTTTGAATATAATGAAGAAGAAAAAAGAATACAGCCAGTCCATCATCCTTTTACATCTCCTAAAATTGAAGATATTGAAATAATTGAAAAAGACCCATTAAAGGCAAGGTCAAGAGCATATGATATTGTTTTAAATGGAGTTGAAATAGGAGGTGGTAGTATCAGAATTCATAAAAGAAAACTTCAGGAGAAAATTTTCAAAATTATTGGGTTGGAAGAAGAAGTTTATCTTGAAAGATTTGGGTTTCTTCTGGAAGGGCTTGAATATGGCGCTCCTCCACACGGTGGTATTGCAATTGGACTTGATAGATTGATAATGATTTTACTTGGTGAAGAAAGCATAAGGGAAACAATCGCTTTTCCTAAGACACAGAAAGGTGTTTGTCTTTTAACAGATGCTCCAAATATAGTTGAAGAGGACTTACTTAAAGAAAATAAAATTAAAGTTGACATTTCCTAAAATAAATTGTATATTTTTTAAAAATGGAGGGAAAATGAAAAATTTAAGGACCTTTTTGATTCTTTTTGTTTTTCTTTCTGGTTGTGCAACTTATCAGACAAAAAAGGAAAGACCAAAATCATTTGAAGAAATTGTTAATATGAAACTAAATCAGGCAATTTCAATAGCAGAAACATCACTTGAAGTAAGTAAAAATGCAGAAAAAATATCCATTGAATCTTTAAACACAAGCAATCAGGCAAAAGCAAATTCTGAAGAAGCAATTAAAAAAGTAGATGAAGCAATAAAGGCAGTTAATGAAACCAGAGAATTTACAGAAAAAGAAGTCAAAAGAGCAATAGATGCGGCAAACAAGGCGTCTGAAGAAGCAATAAAAGCAGCAAATGAAGCATCCCAGAAGGCAATAGATGCAGCAAATGAGGCAATAAAAACAGCAAATAAGGCGTCTGAAGAAGCAATAAAAGCAGCAAATCAAGCAACTGAAAGAGCAATAGCAGTTGCAAATCAAATGATATCTGAAATTAATAGATTAAGAGCAACTATTATTAAAAAGGAAGATGAACCAATAATAGAAGAAGAACCAAAATCCGGAAAATATTATGTAATTCAAAAGGGAGATACTCTTAAAAAAATTGCATATAAATTTTATAATGACCCAAAAAAATGGGAGTTAATTTACAAAGTTAATAAAAATGTTATTAAAAATCCCAACATTTTAACCCCTGGAGTTAAAATATACATACCATAATGATTATAAAAAAACAGATAGAAGTCCCAAGTGAAGATGCAATAATTCTTTATGGAGTGAAGGATGAAAATTTAGAATTTATTGAAAATCTTTTTGGAATAGAAATTTATGCAAGAGGGAATTTATTGACACTTAAAGGAGAGGAAAATAGAGTTGAAAAAGCACTGGACCTTTTATATAAAATTTTGAAATATAAAGAAAAGAAAAAAAACTTAACCAAATCTGAAATATTAAATCTGTTAGAAAAAAAAGTGGAAGAAAAAAGTGTTGAAAAAGAGGAAAAAAGAAAAGATGTAATTTATATAAATTCAAAAAAAGATGTAGTAATTCCAAAAACACCCACTCAGAGAAAGTATGTAAAGGCAATAAGGAAATATGACCTTGTTATTGGAATAGGACCTGCAGGAACAGGGAAAACATATCTTGCTGTTGCCTGTGGAATAGAGGCAATAAAAAAAACGCGGTTCCAGAGAATGATTTTGACAAGACCAGCACTTGAAGCAGGTGAAAGATTGGGTTTTTTGCCAGGAGACCTTGAAGAAAAAATTAAACCATACTTGCAGCCAATATATGATTCTCTTTATGATTTATTAAAATATGAAGAATTAAAGAAGTGGCAGGAAAGGAGAATTATTGAAATTATTCCTCTTGCTTATATGAGGGGTAGAACACTTAGTAATGCATTTATAATCCTTGATGAAGCCCAGAATACCAGTTTTTCTCAGATGAAGATGTTTTTAACTCGACTTGGAGTTGATTCTAAAATTGTAATAACAGGAGATATCACCCAAATTGACCATCCTTTATCCTCAGAAACATCAGGACTTGTTGCTGTACAGAAGGTTCTTTCTAAAATAAGGGGAATTAAATTTATTTACTTTACAAATAAGGATGTTGTTAGACATAAACTTGTAAAGAAAATTATAAGTGCTTATGAAAGTTATTATGAAAAAAGAGGTAGAAATAAAAATATTTTACAGACAGAGGAAAATAAAGTTGAATAAAGAACTTTTGAATGAAAAAATTGAAAGATTAAAAGAAATTATTGAAGTTCCATTAAAACAGATTTCAGTTTATCTTGTGAACAATAAAATAATAAAAAATCTCAACAAAAAATTTTTAAATAAAAATAATTTTACAGATGTTTTAACCTTTAAACTTTCTCGTAATTTTGGAGAAATAATTATATCAGTGGAAGAATGTAAAAAAAACGCAAAAGTTTATGGTAATACACTTGAAAATGAGATTCTTTATGTTTTAATTCATGGTATTTTGCATCTAATGAATTATAAAGATTATACTGAGAAAGAAAGAGAAAAAATGTTCAAAATACAAAATGAAATTTTTAAAAATCTAATAAATGATGAAGCGCAAAAAAAATTCAAGTTTGCTTGAAAGTTTTGATTCTGCATTTAATGGATTATTTTTTGTTCTTAAAAGTGAAAGAAACTTTAAAATTCATATAATTATAGGAACTATAGTACTTATTCTTTCTCTTTTTTTTCACATTCCCTTTACAGAGGTCTTAATAATTTTAATTTTAATATCTTTTGTTTTGGTTTGCGAAATTATCAATACTGCTTTTGAAATTCTTTCTGAACACATCAAGGAAGATGGGATAGTTAAAATAATAAAGGATATAGGTGCTTCATCTGTTCTTGTTTCTTCAATATTTGCTTTTATATGTGGTTATTTGATTTTTATCAGATATTTTCCTTCTGGTTTTAGGAATATATTTGTTAATATTGCAAGTTCTTCTTGGTATTTCACATTTTTCATTCTTGTTATAGTTATAATTCTAACAATAATTTTAAAATTTATCTCAAGCAAGAAATTCTCACTTGCTGGTGGAATGCCAAGTATTCATAGTGGAATAGCATTCAGCATATGGACAGCAATATCAATTTTAACATTTAAAGATTATCCAGTAATTTCACCTCTTGTTTTAATACTTTCCATATGGGTTGCTCAGAGCAGAATAACAAAAAAAATACATACAATAGAAGAGGTGATAATAGGCGGAATTACAGGTATAATAATTACAGCGTTGCTTTTTGAAATATTCTGGAAAAAATGAAGACACTTAAAAGACATTTTATTTCAGGAATAATTTTTATTATTCCAATTGCTCTATCTTTATGGATTCTTTTTAAGATATTTATTTTTTTAGAGAGTATCCTTGGAAATTTCTTTAAAAAATTTTTCCCGAATATATATACTCCTGGTGTTGGTTTGGTCTCTTTGATTTTTTTAATTCTTCTTGTGGGTTTTATAGCAAATAATTTTATTGGAAGAAGATTTTTGAATTTAATAGAAAGTTTTTTTGAAAATGTTCCAATTTTAAACAAAATATTTAATTTCATAAAAAGGATTCTTGAACAAATAACAGAGGATAAAAAGAAAATTTTTAGAAGTGTTGTAAAAATTAAATTTTCTGAAAAAATTTCTGTAATAGGTTTTATTACAGGTGAATTCAAAAAAGATTATTACTATATATTCATTCCAACTGTTCCCAATCCAAGCACAGGAATAGTATTGATACTCCCAAAAAATGAAGTTGAAATTTTAGATATTTCAGTTGAGGATGCTTTAAAAATTATTCTCTCAATGGGAATATTTTCTTCATCAAATGCCACCGGTAAAGATTGAGGGATTTATATTGAAAAAGGTTGATTTCAGGGAAACAAGTGTAATTTTAACTTTATTTACAAAAGAAATTGGTAAAATAAAAGGAGTTTTAAAAGGAGTTAGAACTACCAATAGTAAAATTTCGCCTTTAACATTTTCAGAGGGAGCATATATTCATGCATTATTATACAAAAGGAAAAGCGGATTAAATCTTTTGAGCTCTCCTGTATTGATAGATTTTTTTTATTTTGAAAGAAAAATATGTTTTCAGATATATTTTACAATTTTAAAACTTATAAATTTATTCCTGCCTGAAGAGCAAAAAGATGAAAATATTTTTTCTTTAATTAAAAATTCCATAGAAGTTTTAAAGTCAACAAAAAAGCCATGGTTAATTTTTGTTGGATTTAAAATTAAATTTATTGGTTTTCTTGGTTATGGAATAAAAACTGATTTTTGCTGTAAATGTAATGGGATAAAAAAAATTGCATATTTCAGTCCAAGAATGGGAGGGGTTATTTGTAAAGGATGTGGAAAAATGGACCCTGAATGTGTTAAAATATCAAGTAAAGAAAATGCTGTTTTAAAATTTATAAAAAAAGCAGATTTAGAAACACTTAAAGTTCTAAAAATTAAAAGGAAAGAAGGTGAAAGAATAAATTATTTAGGAAACCTAACCCTTTATTACCATTCAAATATTAACTTTATATGGTGGCAAAATGAAAAAAGTATCTTCAGAGGAAATAATTAAAAAAGTGGCAGATAAATTAGTTGAAATAAATTATAACTTACCAGGAAAAGTAAGGGAAAAGATTGAAAATGCATACAGAGAAGAAAAAGAAAAATATTCAAAAAAATATCTAAAGATTATTCTTGAAAATATTGATATTGCTGGAAAAAATAGAATTCCAATATGTCAGGATACAGGGCTTATAATCGTATTTGTAGAGATAGGGCTTGATGTGAAAATAGAAATGGGAAATTTCAGAACACTTGATGAGATTATTAATAAAGGGATAGAAGAAGGAAGCAAAAAAGGTTATTTAAGAAATTCAATTATATTACCATTGGAAAGAAAAAATACAGGGAAAAATACTCCTGGGGTTATTCATTATATTTTAAAAGAAGGGGATATATTTAAAATTACAATAATTTCAAAGGGTTTTGGGGCAGAGAATGTTAGTAAAATAGAAATGTTAAATCCATCTTCTGGAAAAGAAGGGATAGAAAATTTTATTATTGAAACAGTTAAGAAAGCAGGAAGTTTACCATGCCCACCAATTTTTATCGGAGTTGGAATTGGTGGTTCTTTTGAAAAGGCAGCCATTTTGTCAAAATATGCATTAACAAAAATATGTGAATATGAAAACAGTAAATGGGAAAAAGAAATAATTGAAAAAATAAATAGTTTAAAAATAGGACCAGGTGGCTTTGGTGGGAATATAACAGTTCTTGATTTAAAAATAGAAACATATCCGACACATATAGCGGGTCTTCCTGTTGCTGTGAATATCTGTTGCTGGGCACATAGAGTAGGGAGTTTTGAATTATGAAGAAAATATATTTTCCGATTAAAAATGAAAAACAACTTGAAATATTAAAATCTGGAGATGAGGTTTTAATAAGTGGAGAGATTTTAACTGCAAGAGATGCTGCACATAAAAAAATGATAGAAATGATAGATAGAAAGGAAAGATTACCTATTGATTTAAATGGTGCCCTTATTTACTATACAGGTCCAACTCCAGCACCACCTGGTAAGATTGTCGGCTCAATAGGTCCAACAACAAGCAAAAGGATGGATGGTTTAACAGTCCCTCTTTTAAAATTTGGATTGAAAGGAACAATGGGTAAAGGAGAAAGAAGCAAAGAAATTGTTGAAGTATTTAAAAAATTTAAGGTTATATATTTTATTACATTTGGTGGTTGTGGTGCTTATCTCAGCCAATTTGTTAAAGATATAAAAATTGTATGTTTTCAAGAACTTGGTCCAGAAGCAATTTATAAAATTAAAGTATCAGATTTTCCAGCAATTGTTGGTATTGATATTTATGGAAATGATTTTTTTGAATTAAAAAGGGTATAATTTACAATAGCGGCCATAGTTCAATCGGATAGAACATCGGGTTGCGGACCCGAAAGTTGCCCGTTCAAGTCGGGCTGGCCGCAATTCGGGGTGTAGCTCAGCCAGGTTAAGAGCGCTTGGTTCGGGACCAAGAGGTCTCCGGTTCAAATCCGGACGCCCCGAGGTTTAGCAATCTTCTTAAGTCCGGATGGTTTCGGTAAATTCCTTTTATTTTCCAGAGATGATTTGATATCAGTTTAAAGATTTGAATATTCTTTTACTTGGTTTCTTAAACTCAATAATAATTCAATATTTGATTTTGTTGCCTTAATTTTGTTGATAAGAAGTTCCATTGCTTCAACAGGGTTTAAAGGTGCAAGAATTTTCCTTAAAAGCCAGATATACTGTAATTCTTCAGGATTTATGAGTAACTCTTCTCTTCTTGTTCCAGATTTATTTATATCTATCGCAGGGAATATTCTTCTTTCTGAAAGTTTCCTATCCAGATATATTTCCATATTTCCAGTTCCTTTAAACTCTTCAAATATAACCTCGTCCATTTTACTTCCTGTATCAATTAAGGCGGTTCCAATTATTGTTAAACTTCCACCTTCTTCAATATTTCTTGCTGCTCCAAAGAATCTTTTAGGTTTATCAAGAGCAGTAGATTCAAGCCCTCCTGTCATTATTTTTCCGCTGTGTGGAACAAGCACATTATATGCTCTTGCAAGACGAGTAATACTATCAAGTAAAATCACAACATCTTTTTTATGTTCAACAAGTCTTTTTGCTTTTTCAAGTGCTATTTCTGCTACCTGGGTATGTCTTTCAGGAGATTCATCAAATGTAGCACTTATTACCTCTCCTTTTACAATTCTTCTCATTTCTGTAACTTCTTCAGGTCTTTCAGCAACAAGAAGAACTATTAAATATACTTCCGGATTATTTTTAGCAATTGCATTTGCAATTTTTTGTAAAATTACAGTTTTCCCTGCTCTCGGTGGAGAAACTATCAATCCTCTTTGACCTTTACCTATGGGTGCAATTAAATCAATAACCCTTGTTGTTATTTCATCGTAAGTTGTTTCTAAAATAAATCTTTCATTTGGATGGGTTGGGGTTAATTCTTCAAATGGAACTCTTGAAGCAATATTTTCTGGCACTTCTCCATTCACCATTTCAACTTTTAAAAGTGCAAAATATTTTTCATTTTCTTTAGGTGGTCTTATCTGTCCAGAAACAGTATCTCCTGTTTTAAGACCAAATTTTTTTATTTGAGAAGGAGATACATATATATCATCAGGACTTGGTAAGTAATTATAACTTGGAACTCTCAAAAAACCAAAACCTTCAGGAAGAACTTCAAGAACACCTTCACCAAATAATAAACCATTTTTCTTTGCCTGTGCCTCCATTATTTTATAAATTAATTCTTCTTTTCTTAAACCACTGAGACCGTTCACATCCATTTCTTTTGCAATTTTCTGTAATTTTGCAATACTTAATTTTCTTAAATTTGATACATTGATTTCATTAATTTCTTCCATTTTCTTCTCCTTTCTTATCTACAAAAAAGTTAAAATCTTTCATCAACTTGTTAAGAATTTTTACCACAATTTTTTCTGTTTTAAAAATTGGTCCAGAATTATCAACAATATAATCTGCTTTTTTCTTTTTGTATGAAAGTGATAATTGATTTTTCCATATTTTTTCAATTTCTTCTTCCGAATATTTATTTCTCAATCTTTTTTTTATTTCTTTTAGGGGTGCACTTACCACAACAATTTTATCAAATAATTTTTCACTTTTTGTTTCAAAAAGTAGGGGAATCTCAACAAATATTATACCTCCATTTTTTCTTATGTCAAGTATTTCTTTTTTGATTTTTTTGAATACCATCGGGTGTAAAAGAGATTCAACTTCTCTTTTTTTGTTTTCATCAGAAAAAATTATCTCTCTCACTTTTTTTCTATTTATTTTATCTTTTATAATAATTTCATTTCCTAATATTTTTTTTAATTTTTCAATAACTTTCATTTCAGTTAATAATTTATCAACAATACCATCACATGAAACAACTTTAAATCCATTTCTTTTGATAATTTCTGATACAGTTGTTTTACCTGAACCAAGAATTCCTGTAATACCAACAACAAAAGATTTTTTCATAAAGTTCCTAAATCCCAGGAAGAAAGATATTCTTTTTGTTCATCCGTCAATTTATCAATTTTAATATTCATTGTCTTTAGTTTATATTCAGCCACTTTTTTATCTATTTCATCAGGCACCTTATAAACATTAATTTTTAAATCAGGATTTTCCTTTAGATATTTTAAAGATAAAAATTGATTTGAAAAACTCATATCCATTACTTCTGATGGATGACCTTCTGCACATGCAAGATTTAATAACCTTCCTTCACCAAGTATATAAATTTTTTTACCGTTTTTAAAAGTATATTCTTCAAGCCCATCCCTTATTTTTCTTTTTCCTATTCTGTTTTTTTCTATTTCATCCATTTTTATTTCAACATTAAAATGACCGGAATTCCCAAGAATTGCACCATCTTTCATTGACATTATTTGTTTCATTGTAATTACAGAAGTATTACCTGTTGCAGTTATAAATATATCTCCAATTTTTACTGCATCAGAAAGTGGCATAACAAAAAAACCATCCATAACTGCTTCAAGGGCTTTAATAGGGTCTACCTCAACTATTATAACTTTACCACCCATCCCTTTAAATTTTTGTGCAATCCCTTTACCACACCAGCCATATCCACAAACAACAACATTTTTCCCTGCTATTAACATATTTGTGGCTCTCAAGAATCCATCAACAGTTGACTGGCCTGTGCCATATCTGTTATCAAATAGGTATTTTGTTTTTGCATCGTTAACCGCAATCACTGGAAATTTTAATAAATTCTTTTTATATAAATTTTTAATTCTTATAACTCCTGTTGTTGTTTCTTCAGTTCCTCCAATAATATTCTTTGCAAATTCAGGATTATGATGAAGGAAGGTGATGAGATCTGCACCGTCATCTACAACAAATTCTGGATAATTTTTAGCCACATTTTCAATATTTTTATAATATTCTTTACTGCTTTCTCCTTTTTTACCGAAAACAGGAATCCCGCTTTTAACAAGATATGCAGCAACATCATCCTGTGTACTTAAAGGATTTGAAGCACATAGAAAAACTTCAGCACCTGCTTCTTTAAAGGTTAATACAAGATTTGCAGTTTCAGATGTTATATGTAAACATGCTCCGATTTTATAACCAGAAAATATTTTATTCTTTTTATATTCTTCTTTTAATTTTTTTATAACAGGCATTCTGGATAATGCCCAAAGTACTTTATTTTTTCCTTCTTTATAAAGATTTATATCTTTTATTGAATATTCCATCACTTTATGTTCTTTATAAATATTTCCCTTGAATCAGTTTTTTCCCAGGTAAAATCAGGGTCGTTTCTTCCAAAATGTCCATAACAGGCTGTCTTTCTATAGATTGGTCTTAAAAGGTCAAGTTTTTTTATAATCCCTCTTGGAGAAAGGTCAAAGTTCTCCTTGATTATCCTTTCAATTTCTTTATCAGGGATTAAACCAGTTCCACCTGTATTTACCATCAAAGATACCGGTTGGCTCTGACCTATAACATAAGCAATTTGGATTTCACATTTTTTTGCAATTCCTGAAGAAACTATATTTTTTGCCAGATATCTTGCCATATATGAGCCGCTTCTATCCACTTTTGTTGGGTCTTTTCCAGAAAAACATCCACCACCGTGACTTCCAACTCCTCCATATGTATCAACAATTATTTTCCTTCCAGTAACACCTGTATCTGCCATAGGACCACCTATTACAAAACTTCCAGTAGGATTGATAAAAATTTTCATATCTTTACTTCTTAAATCTTCTGGGATTACAAAATTTATTACATTTTCAATTATGTCATCTCTTATTTTTTTCTGGGAAATTCCTGGATTATGTTGTGTTGAGATTACAACACTTTTGACATTTACAGGTTTTCCATTATCATAAGCAACTGTAACTTGAGATTTTCCATCTGGTCTTAAATAATTCAAAATATTGGTTTTTCTAACCTCTGCCAATCTCATTACAAGTTTATGAGCCAGCATAATTGGTAATGGCATAAGTTGTTCTGTTTCATCAGTTGCATATCCAAACATCATTCCCTGGTCTCCTGCTCCTCCTTTATCAACTCCTATTGCAATTTCAGGTGCTTGTTCTTGAATAGAAGTTATTATTCCAACTGATTCATATTGAAAGCCATAAGATGGGTCAATATATCCTATTTCTTTTAGAAGATTTCTTGCAACCTCAGGGATATCTACATATCCTGTTGTACTTATTTCTCCAGCAACAAAAATCAATCCTCTTGTAGTTAAAGTTTCACAGGCAACCCTTCCATTTTTATCCTGTTTTAAAACTTCATCAAGTATTGCATCAGAAAGTTGGTCACATATTTTGTCAGGATGTCCTTCGCATACAGATTCAGATGTAAAGAGATAATAATTTTTCACTTATCCCTCCTATTTCAATCTTTCTTTCAAAATATCAATTTCTTTTATTTCTGTAGGGTCAACTTTATTTAATATAGCAAGATAAAAACTGGTCCAGTCCCCAAGAATTATTAAATACAAAAGTTTTTCAATAATTTTATCACCTTTTAATTCTACCTTCAAGACCTCTTTTTTTATTTTTTGGGAAATAATCTCAGATGTTATATCAATCCTTTTTTTTATCCTTTCATTTTCAATTTTAGAAATAATAAAAAATACCTCAATTTTTTCAATAAACCATTCAGGATATGTAAAAGACATTATTTCATTATGGTTCATTTCAGGCAAAACATTTACAAAACAAAACTGTTTAGAATTTTCAGCGATTTGGGTTTTCCATCTTAAAATACCAGGATAAAATCTATTTTCTGAATAAATGATAGGGACTTTTTTATAAAATTTTTTTGCCAATTGGATTGCTTTATTATCCGCTTTTTTTGGAGAAAATTCTTTTACCCAGTTTTCTATTTTATGGAAAAATTCCTTTTCAAGGTCTGGTAATATTTTATTTTTTGATAAAATTTTATAGACAGGAAAAAGAAGATATCCTAAAGCACATCTTGGTGGCATTCCAGATGGTATTTTTATAAATGTAATACCATCTTGGTGTGAGATTTTTTCAAGTGCTCCATTGCTTGAGACAGAAATTAAAAAAGCCCCTTTTCTTTTCGCAACTTTATATGCACTTAATGTTTCTTCTGTATTTCCAGAATAACTTTCTATGAAAACCATGCTTTTTGAATTAACAAATTTTGGTAAATTATAATCTCTTATAACAAAAACCGGAATTTCTATAAAATCTTCGATAATAACTTTTAAAATATCTCCCGCTATAGCAGAACCACCCATTCCAGTAAAAATTATTTTATCAAATTCTCTCTCTATTTTTGGTATATCAAAATTATATCCTTCCAAACAATGTTGGGGAAATTTTAAAAGCAGATTTAACATATTACTTCTGTCATATTTTTTAATTACAGAAATTTCCATTTTTTTATTTTAGATTTTTCTTTAGAAATTCTATTATTTTTTTATGGGAATTAAATTTTATAACTGTTTCTGCAATTTCTCTCATTTTTTGATAATAATTTTTGATAATCTTTTCCTTAACATGTGGTATTGCAACTGGAGCCATACTCAATTCCTCTATCCCAAGCCCAATTAAAAGACATGCAATATCTGGATTTGAAGCCATCTCTCCACAGAGAGAAACTTTTATATTATTTTTTTTTGCATTTTCAACAGTTAATTTTATAAGTTTTAAAACAGATGGATGACATGGCTGATATAAATAGGATAATTTTTCACTGACTCTATCAATTGCAAGTGTGTATTGTATAAGGTCATTTGAACCAATACTGAAGAAATTTACTTCTTTTCCAATATCATCTGAAACAACAGCAGCAGAAGGAGTTTCAATCATAACACCTATTTCAATATCTTCTTTAAAATTTATTTTTTCACTTTTCAATTGTTTTTTAGCAAATTCAACAATTTTTTTTGCTTCTATTACTTCCTCTCTTGTTGTTATCATTGGGAACATTATTTTTAAATCACCAAAATAACTTGCTTTTAATATTGCTCTTATTTGGGTTAGAAATATATCTTTTCTTTCAAGAGAAAATCTAATTCCTCTTAAACCAAGGAAAGAATGAAGTTCCTCCGGTCCATGAAATTCTGAAATAAATTTATCTCCGCCAACATCAATAGTCCTTATTATTATTGATTTACCCTTCATTTTCTCAGTTATTTTCTTATATGAAAAAAATTGTTCTTCTTCTGAAGGTAAGTCATTTCTTTTGAGATAAAGATATTCTGTTCTAAATAATCCAATTCCGTCTGCTCCATATTTTATTACAGAATCTATCTCTTCTGGGAACTCAATATTAGCATATAGTTTAATCCTTTTTCCATCTTTTGTTATTGCTTCTTTATTTTTCAAAATATATATTTTCTTTTTTATTTGATTAATTTCTCTTTCTTTTTTCTTAATTTTCTCTATTTCAGAATTTGTTGGATTGACTAAAATCATTCCATCATATCCATCAATCATTATAATATCGTTCTCCTTTATTTCTTCCATGGCATTTGTAACACCAACTACTGCAGGAATTTCAAGGGATTTTGCTATGATTGCTGTATGAGAGGTTGCTGTTCCAATACATGTTATAAAACCTTTTATATATTTTTTGTTAATAGAAACTGTCTGCGTTGGAGAAAGGTCTTTTGCAACTAAGATTTCATTTTTAATTTTTTTTGGATTTTCAGTTTTTTCAGAAAGGTTTAAAAGAACTTTTTCAAAAATATCAAATATTTCTTTTCTTTTGTCCCTTAAAAAACCATTTTTTTCAAACAATTTGGCATTTAAGTTTTCAATAAATTTCTTTATAGCAGTTTCAGCAGTAAACTTTTTCTGTTTAATAAGATTTATAACTCCCTCAATTAATTTTTTGTCTCTTAAAATAGAAATATAAAAAGAAAAAATTTCTGCATATTCTTTACCTGCAAATTTCTCTATATTAGTTTTGACTTTTAAAATTTCTTCTTCTGTTCTTTTTATACTTTCATAAAATCTCTCTATCTCATTTCCCACATACTTATCCTCTATTTTTTCCTCTTTAAAAATAAAGAAACTATTATTATTTATCTTTCTCGCTCTTCCAATTCCAATTCCAGGAGAGGCAGGTATCCCTTTGAGTTTTTTCATTTTTTATGTTAAACTATTTAATTTTTCTTCATCCTCTTTTATAATTTTTAAAGCTTCAGAAGGGGTTTTGCAGTTTCTTAAAGAGTTTCTGAAAACCTTATCTTTTAAAAGTCTGGCTATTTTAGCAAGTGTCTTCAAATGCTGTCCAATAGATTTTGTTGGTGCAAGGACAAGGAAAATGATATAAACCGGTTCTCCATCAAGTGAATCAAAGTCCACCCCTGTTTGGGAAATACCAAGCGCACAAATAATATCATTAATTTGTTCGGTTTTAGCATGTGGAATGGCTATACCTTGTCCAATTCCTGTAGAACCCAATTTTTCTCTTTCCATTACTGTTTCAAGTATTTTTTCACCATCCTTCACATAATTATTCTTTTCAAGCATCTTTATCAATTCTCTTAAGGCACCTTCTTTATCAGTACTTTTTAAATTTGTTATTATACAATCTTCTTTTAAATAATCCACTATTTTCATTTTTTTCTCCTTTTTATTTATTTATAATTTTATCGTGTGTTTTTGCTAATTTTATTTTTGTCTTATCAAGAAGTTTTTCAACAGTTCCATTTAAATCATTCTCTTTTTCTTTTAAAAATATCCTAAAATTTTTTGTATGGAGATAAATTTCTGCAAGATAAAGTGGCCCATCTTTTTTAATGTAAAACTCAACATGTCCTGAATTATCAAGCATAAACTTTTTTAACTTTTCAATTTTTTTCTTTATATAATCCTCATAGGTTTTTTCAATCATTACTTCTGAGTGAAATTTAATATCCACTTTTGCCTCCTTTTATTTAAATTTTGTAATTTTTAAACCATTAAAATAAAAATTTAAAATATCTCTATAGTTGAGTCCTATTTCTGCCATTCTTTTTGCTCCATATTGGGAAAGGCCAACTCCATGTCCATATCCTTTCCCTTTAAAAATAAAATAATCTTTTTTTTCCTCTATTATAAATAAAGTACTTGGTATTATATAAGGGTTATCAAATCTAACATCTGTATTTTCATTGACTTTTAATCTAAAATCATTCCCTTTTATAGTTTTTATTATACCATTTTTTGATATAATTTGCAAAATTTTAACTCTATTTGTTTTATCTCTTTCTGTTACTTCAATCTTTTCTATTTCAATTCCAAATATTTTTGATAGATATTTTTTCGGGATTTTCTTTTCCCAGACAGAATAATAATTTTCTTCTGAATATGGGTCAATTGTTGAGGTATTGTAAGGATAGACACCTTGCCATACATCTGATGGATTTGTAGTTATACCACCAGAACATGCATGGAAAAAAACAGGGACAATTTTACCATCCTGAGTTGTTAAAATTTCTCCCTCTGTTTCTCTTACAGCTTTTTTTATTTTTTCACTGTAGCAATTTCCAAAAACCTGATTATATATAGAATTTTCAATATCATATAGATTATTTTTATTGGTAAGTTTTTTCCATATTGTATATGTTCTTGAAACAACAGCCTGAGCTTTTAATGCTTCAATTGGAAAATTTTCACCCATTTCTTTTAAAACTACACCACAGATATAATCCTCAAGTTCAATTTCTTTTATATCAGGTCCATCAGAAATTTTGACAAAAATCTTTTCTTCGCTAAAAGCAAAAATAAATAAAAATAAAACAATAATACTACTTACCAGTCCTCTGTTCTTGATAAATTTCAGCATTTACATTCCCCTTTATTTCTACTTTATTACTTTCAATATAATAAATAATTAACTCACCTGAGAATTTATTTTTATCTCTTTTAATTACTGGTTTTTCCTCAAATATCATCTCTTTTTTTTCATCAATGTAAGTTAATTTTCCACAGGTAATCTCCATTAAAAGATTCTGAGTGCTTAACTCCTTATATAAAATTAAAATATTCCCACTTATTATTATCTCTTTTATTTTCTTCGTTTCTGGTTCAAATTTTATTTCTCCTTTTCCTTTTTTATCAGTTTTTATTTCAATTATTTCTGTTTTAGTTTTTAAGGATAAAGAAGGAGAAATTATTTGTGTATTACTTTCTTTATCTGTTTCAGCAGTTTCTCCCTCAAGTGTAAAAGAATAATTTTTTGAAAATTGTTTAAAAGAAAATTTTGTAAATTTTTCTTTCTCTGATATTTCCTCGTTTTTTTCCCTATTACAACCATAAAAGATTAACACTATAAAAAGAGACACTAAACTTATTTTTTTCATTTTTAATA
>JBMFMQ010000008.1:0-25643 GCA_049970595.1 Candidatus Ratteibacteria bacterium
ATGGTTTTTCTATAGGAACATTTTGATTCCATACCAAAGTTACCTTTCTATTTTTAGCAACTACTTCAGCATCTTTGATTATCTCTGGTGAAATCTCTGTAAATAAATTTTCTATTTCAGGGAAATTATGTAACATTTTTGTAAATTGAATTGTTGTAGAAAAACCATATCGGATTTTATCAACCATTTCAATAAATTTTGGGATTTGATTATAGTTAATTTTATTAACTATGAAGTGGAAATCTATTATAGGATATTTTGAATTTCTATCTTTTTTAAGTTTAAATAAATATTCTATATTATTCAACACCTTATTAAAATCAGAACCCACTCTAATTTTTTCATAAGTGTCTTTTTCAGCGGCATCTATGGAAGCAAATATTCTATCAATTTTTATTTTAATAAGTTTTTCTGCGATTTTTCCATCTATAAAATAAAATGTGTCGTAAAGTTCAACAAAGATTTTTTTCTTTTTTACATATTCTAACATTTTTATAAAATCTTTGTTTAAAAAACTTTCTCCAATTCCTGTAAGTCCGATCCAACAAAGATAAGGAAACTGATCCACAATTTTTTTAAATTCTTCAAAACTCATATCTCTTACAGGTTCATTCCAGTAAGTATGTTCACATATTATACATTTTAAATTACATCTTGTTGTAACTTCTATTTCAATAAAAACTGGATAAAAAATTTTTAAACCATCAAGCTTTCTTATTATAAATTTGCCACATTTGGTTTCCCACAATAAATGAAATAAGGACACATTGAAAGCATATCGTACATCTTTTTCGTTCAAATAATTTTTTAAAAAAATAAATAAGATTTCTCTAATTTCATTAAATCCTTTTATAATTTTTCTTATCATTTTTACAGAGTTTTAATTCTTTAAACCATCTCAGTTTTTTTAAAATATAGAAATATACTGTGAAAACAAAGAAAAATTCTATTATCAGGATTGTAAGTTTTAAAAACGACCTTTCTTGAAATTTTAGAAAGTTATTACTCATATAAAGAAGAAAATTTAAGGATAAAGCAATAAAAAAGGGCGGAAAAATAGCACGTCTAAGGGTATGATTAAAAGGAATTTTATAGATTTTATGGAAAATTAATATTAAATATAAAGTACTTAAACTTATTGAAATTAAAGTTGCAATAATAACACCGATAAAACCGAACCTTTGTATAAACAAAAAAGTTAGAATTAAATTTAAAATCCCTTGGGATAGCCCTGCGTACATCTGGAATTCTGGTTTTTCAATGCCAACTAAAATTGCTGTTAAATTTGAAGAAAGAAGTGTTATTAAAAAAATTAAAGAGAACAATTTTAAAACAATAACTGATTTTTCATAACCAGGACCAACCCAAATCTCAATTATTAAAGGAGCTGTCCAGAATATAAAAAACATTACAAGAAAAGCAAATGTAGCAATGTATTTTAGTCCGTATAAATGAAGTTTTATTATTTTTTCTTTGTCATTCATTGCTTTAAACTCAGCAGAAGCAGGAACTACCGCAGAGTTTAACATTCTTATCATATTTGCTACCTTGTCAGGTATAGTATATCCTATCTGATAAATACTAACAAGCCCTATATTTAAAAAATGAGAAATAAACAATTTGTCAGTTTGATATGTTATTACCTCTTCTATTGAAGTTATCCATCTTTTTATTCCAAATTTACTTAATTTTTTAAAAATCTCTTTCTCAAAAAGCAAAAAATCCAATCTAATTTCAGGGAAAATTTTATATAACATGACTAAATATATTAAACCACCAAGAGAATAAATTAAAAAATTATTAACCATAAGCCCTTTTATTCCCCACCCATTCTTCAAAAATAAAATAACTCCAATGGCATAAAAACTCGTCAAAAAAATAGCCACTTTTCCTGTTATATCCATTCTCTGAAAACCTCTTATACAACTATAAAAAAGACCAAAAATATTTGAAAAGCCAATATAAATAATGGTCCATTTAAAAACAAATTTTGCTTCATTATGAAATTTTACTGGAATTTTGAGAATCTCAATGAGAAAATTTTGTAAAAAATAAGAAAGAGGCAAAAAAATTAAAAATAGCAAAAAATAGAATAAAAACCCTGAATTTATAACATAATTCATCTTTTCTATTTCATTTTTTGCTTTATACTCTGCTATATATCTTTCAAATGAGTGACCAAGCCCAAAATCAATTAAGGAAAAATACCCTATAAGCATTGAAATAAGAGACCATATACCATATAAATTAATTCCAAGATTTTTAAGTATATAAGGAACAATGAAAAAACCAACGATTGCTGAATATCCATATCCTATAATGTTATACAATGTATTTCTTATAATTTTCTGTTTTACCATTTTGTTTAATTTATTTTAAACAAATTAAACAATTCTTTCAAGAGGATACAATTTAAATAGCCATTTTAGATAAATTTTTTATTTTTAATTTCCTTTTCTCGTTTAATTTTTTTTTCAAATACATATAAGCATTCTTTTCACTTTTAAAATTTTTTTTAAATAATTCAAAAGATAAATCGCATAATTCAAAATATATCTTAATTTTTTCTTCCGGAGTTAGGTTTATTAAGTGTTTCATTTTACAATTTTAAATTTTTTCAAATACCTTAATCTTTCAGCAAGTTGAAAGGAAATCTTTAATTTTTCTTTAAATTGTGAAATCTCTCATATAGATTATACCCTTTTTTCCATTTGGTTTATCAATTTAAAAAATTTTTCTAAGTCATTATATTCCATTATCTTTTAAATATTTCAAATTTTTTGTCAGAAATTCAAGTTTGTTTGTCAGTTGTTCAATCTGTTGTATCTTTTTTATTATCTTTTCTTTGTTTTTCTTTTTTTTATTTATCTTACTTTTTATCTCTTCAATATATCTTTTTATTTCATTTATTCTTTTCGCAATTCCTGTCTGTAGTTTATAATATATAACCTCTTCTATATCTTCATTTGCCATATATAAAGGTCTTGTATATCCTTTTTTCCATACCTTCTTTACTGCATTCCATTCTTCAAGTTTTTTCAAGTTTATACTTACATTTGCTTTACTTATTCCTAATTGTTCTGTTATTTGACCTAAAGTTAGTGGAGATGATTTAATGTAAAGTAAGGCATAAATCTGACAAATTGTTCTATTAAGTCCAAGCCCTTCTCCAATGTTTCCTGCAAGTTCTATTAATTTTTCTTTTATCTCATCCATTTTGTTTCCTCATTTTATATGCTTAAGGGATTTTTTCATAATTTCAACAGGTGCTTTTTTACCAGTCCAGATTTCAAAAGATATTGCTCCTTGATAAACAAGCATTGATAAACCATCAAGATATGGAATTTTTAAATTCTCTGCTTCTTTCAGTAATTCTGTTTTCCTATTATAAACAATATCATAAACAAATTTTACTTTTTCAATATTTTCTCTTTTTATCAATAATGGGTCATTCTCTTTCATTCCAATAGAAGTAGTATTGACAAGTAAATCAACTTTTTCCCATATCCCTTTTTCATTTCTTTTTTCAAATTCAATTATTTCAACATTTTTAAAATTTAATTTATAGTATAAATGTTCTTTCAACTTCATTGAATTTTCGTAAGTTCTATTTGTTATAAAAATATGATTAACTTTCTTTTTTATCAAAGCACCACAAATTGCATATGAAGAACCACCTGCTCCAATTATAAATATATTTTTACCTTCAGGATTAAATTTGCCATCTTCTCTTAAAGACATTATAAATCCATCTCCATCAGTTGTATATCCCTTCAGTTTTCCATCCATATTATGAATTGTATTTACAACTCCAAGGATTTCCGATGTTTCATCAATCTCATCAATATATTTTAATATTTCTTTTTTATGTGGAATTGTAACATTTATACCTACCCAGTTAAAAATCTTTATTGATTCAACACCTTTCTTTAAATCTTCTGGTTTTATTTCAAAAGGGATATAAACATAGTCAAGTCCAAGATATTCAAAGGCAGCATTTTGAAAAACAGGAGAAAGAGAATGACTTATTGGATATCCAAAAACACCTGTTATTTTTGTTGTTCCTTTAATTTTCATTATAAAATTTTCATCAATATCATAGGATGTGGTTTTAATTCTCTTTTTATAGGGTCTATTATCATTCCAAGTGCTTCTAATGTAGTAATTCCCAAAAGATACACATCTTTATCTCCAAATATCACAGGTGCTGCTCTTATTTTCCCTTTATATTCAAAATAAGCATTCCCTACTGCCTTTTTTATTGTTTCTCCATTTGCAAGAACAAATTCCTCAAAAGAAGTAGGTTTAATTCCAAGTTTTTTTAGTTCTTCTTCAGGAATAATTGAATATATTGCTCCAGAATCAACCAGTAATTCAAAATATTTATTTTTCTTCATATTTTCCGGATTATAAACTTTCACTTTTAAAAAAATTATTCCCCTTTTTTCCCTCCTTATTTTTAATTTTACCTCTTTTTATTTCAAAAATAAAATTTTATTTGACATTTTTTTATTTTAGTTTAAAATAAATTAAGAAGTTATGAAGTTAAAAAAATGAGAAAAATAGCAGTCATAAATCAAAAGGGTGGTTCTGGTAAAACAACAACTGTGGTTAATCTTGGTTATTATCTTGGTGAATCTGGAAAAAAAGTTTTACTTATTGACCTTGACCCACAATCCCATACTACAATCCATCTTGGTTTTGAACCACCTGAAATAAAAAAATCACTCTATGACCTTCTTGTAAATCAAACTCCTTTATCTGAAGTAATAAAGGAAACAAATTATAAAAATGTTTATTTAATACCTTCAAAAATTGACCTTGCAAGTGCTGAAATTGAACTTGTTAATGAAGTTGGAAGGGAAATAATTTTAAGAGAAATTCTAAAGAAAAATAAGGTAAAATATGATTATATTCTTATGGATTGTCCTCCTTCACTTGGCTTACTCACCCTAAATGCTTTAACAACTGCAAAAGAAGTTTTTATTCCAATTCAAGCAGAATTTTTTGCTCTTGAAGGTCTAACAAAACTTTTTCAAACAATAAAAATTGTAAAAGAAAGGATTAATCCTGAACTTGAAATTACAGGAATTATAATAACTATGTTTGATAAAAGGAAAAATATATGCAGGGATGTAGAGAAAAAGGTTGAAGAATATTTCAAGGATAAGGTTTTTAAAACAAGAATAAGGGAAAATGTTCGTCTCGCTGAAGCACCAAGTTATGGAAAAGCAATAGGTGATTTTGACGGAAACTGTTATGGAGCAGAAGATTATAGAAATTTAGCAAAAGAAGTAATAAAACAGGAGAACAAAAAATGAAAAAGAGAGGACTTGGAAAAGACCCTTTAAGTTGGATAAGTTCAACAGTTCCATTAGAAAAAGAAAAAGTTGATATAATACAGAGTGAATTAATAGAAGAAAAAAGTGAAAAAATTCCAAAATATAAAACATTTGAAGTTCGACTTACAACATTATTAAGGGAAGACCAACTTGAATTCCTTGAAAAACTTATAAGGGAAATACATAAAAACAGAGAACCACAATATAGAAAAGAAAGGATAACAAAAAATACACTTATAAGAGTTTTTATTGATGCTTTTAAAGGCGTAAATTTTAATACAAAAAATATTTCTGATGAAGAAGTTTTGCTTGAAAGGGTCCTTGAAAAAGTTATAAAGGATTAAATTCCAAAATTTTTCCTTTTTCAGCTGATTCAATTGTTTTATCAATTATACCAATTACATTTCTTGCTATTTTAACATCAATTTCAATTTTTTCTCTGAAAATCAAGTGGTCTGCTACATTGTTATAAAATCTAAAGTACTCTGTCTTTGCAGGTTGGATTATTTTTTCAATCATTCCATTTTCATATGTATAAACTTTTATTACATCTGTCTGAAGTATCCCTCCTTTTTCTCCAAGAATCCTCCATCTTGGTTTTGGAACAGAAGCAATTGAAGATGATTGAACATCAGCAATTTCTCCATTTTCAAAAGTTATTATACTTTTAACCTCATCCTCATTTGAAAAGTTAAACCATCTTCTTTTTTGAATAATACCATAAATATTTTTTATTTTTGATGGGACAAGCAACAATAACCAGTATAAAAAATGTGCTCCCCAGTCATAAAAAATACCACCTGATATCTCCTTTTCGCTTCTCCACCATTCTCTTGGCATTCCATATCCACCAAAAAAGATTTCAATGTTAAAAATTTTACCTATTTCTTGTGATTTAACAACTTTCTCTATTGCAAGAAAATCACCATCCCATCTTCTGTTATGGAAAACTGTAAGCATCAAATTCTTTTTTTCTGCTGTTTCAATCATTTCATCCGCATCTTTCAATTTTATACACATTGGCTTTTCAACAACAACATTCTTCCCTGAATTTAATGAAGCAATTGCAAGGTCTTTATGAGTATTATGAGGTGTGACAACTACGACAAGTTCTGTTTCTTTATCGTTCAAAAATTCATTTAAATCAGTATATGTTCTACTTTCAGGAAAGTCCTTTTTCGCCTGTTCCATCCTTTCTTTATTCAGGTCAAAAAAAGAAACAGTTTTCATTCCATAGGTTGAATTTATTAAATCTGCATGGTGTTTTCCCATATTAAAGGCAGGACCATATCCAATTATTCCACATTTTATCTCTCTTTCTTTTTTTTCACTTTTTGTTATCCAGTCAATTCCTCTTTTTATAATTTTTAATATATCAACATTTTTTAATGTTTCAATGTTATGCCCTGGGGAAAAATAAAATATCCTTCCATTTTGGTAATTTTTTATATAACCAAGTGGCAACAATTTCCCGTACCAATAACCTTTAAAAAGGACATTTACATCTCCAATAATCTCCAGAAAATAAAATTCGTCTTCAATTATTGTAGATGGAATTCTTCTGTTTATAAAGTGGGAATTATCTGACTTAAGTTCAAATTCAAAAACTGGGCTATGTGACAAAAATTTACATCCAAAAACTTCTTGAAATTTTTTATTATTTTTAAAACAAACAGAGGTAGAATGTAATCCAAAAAGTCCACCCCCATTTTCAATATATTTTATTAAATTTAGTTCTTCTTTTTCGGTAAGGCATTCAAATTTTTGAGTATCAGTATAAATTAAAATACCATCACAATTAAAAATTTTATCACTTGAAAAGATATTTTTTTCATCAACAATTTCAAATTCATATTCATTAAAATTTTCTTTTAATATTTCAAAAAATTCTTTATAAGGATGATACTTACCACCAAATAAAAGAACTTTTTTCATTTTAACTCCTTTTTATGTTATAATTTTATCAAAAAATGGAAATTTTTAAAAAAATCTTTTTTATCTTTTTGTTTTTTTACTGTGTAAGTTTTTCAAAATCGGTTAAATTTATTGAAAAAACTGAATTACTCCTTGATACTATATTTACAATAAAAATTGAAAATGTTAAAAATGGCGAAGAAATTTTAGATGAAGCATTTAAACTGGTGAAAAAATTTGAAAATAAATTAAGTATTTTTAATCAAGAAAGCGAAATTTCTAAATTGAACAGATATAAAAAACTTGAAGTTTCTCCTGAAATTACTGAACTTATAAAAAAATCAATCTATATTTCTGAAATTAGTGATGGTGCTTTTGACATAACCTGTAAACCAATAATTGACCTTTACAGAAAGAAAAGCAAAGAAAATAAATTACCATCAGATAAAGAAATAAAAGATACTTTAAAAAAAGTTGGCTGGAGGAAAATTAAAATTAATGGAAATAAGATAATTCTTTTAAGTGGCTCTGAAATAGATTTGGGAGGGATTGCTAAAGGTTTTATTGTTGATAAAGTTTACGAATTTTTAAAAAGCAGAGGTATAAAAAATGGAATTATAAATGGTGGTGGAGATATGTATTGTTGGGGTAAAAATCCGGATGGGAAAAAATGGAAAATTGGTATAGAAAATCCTTTCCAAGAGGAAAAAATAATTGGAATTTTTGAAATAACAAACATGGGAATAGCAACAAGCGGAAATTATAAAAGATATTTAAGAATAAAGAATAAAAAAATAGGTCATATAGTAAATCCAAAAACAGGATTACCGATAGATGAAATCCCAGTAAGTGTAACTGTTATTGCACCAGATTGTACAGTTGCTGATGGCCTTGCAACAGGAATATTTGTTCTTGGTTTAGAAAAAGGACTTGATTTGGTAAACAAATTAGAAAATATTGAATGTCTGATAATTGATAAAAATGGGAAGATTTATAAGTCCAAAAATTTTCCTTCTTTAATCTTTTCAGGAGCAAATAGATAAGAATATGTTTCTCTTTTCCTTATCAATTTAATCTCTTTTCCATTTACAAGAATTTCAGCAGGTCTTAATCTTGTATTATAATTTGATGCCATTGAAAAACTATATGCACCTGCACTCATAATAATTATATAATCTCCACCTTTAATATCTTCTGAAAATTCTCTATCCTTACCAAGAAAATCGCCTGTTTCACAAATAGGACCAACTACATCAAATTTCAATTTTTTTCCATTTTTTAAAATTGCAGGATAGATTAAATGATAACTTTCATAAAGAGCAGGCCTTATCAAATCATTCATTCCTGTATCTACAATTAAAAAATTCTTTGTTTTTCCTTTTTTAACATAAAGGACTTTTGTAATTAGTATACCAGAATTTCCCACAATAAACCTTCCTGGTTCAAGTATAAGCAACTTTATATTTAAATCCTTTACCTTTTCAATTATTTTCCTTCCAAAATCTTCGATTGGTTGAATTCTATCATCATAGGTGTAAGGAATACCAAAGCCACCGCCTATATCAATCATCTCAGGGATAAATTTATTTTCTTTGCAGAAATATTTAATTTTTTCAATACCTTTGATATATGGTGCCACTTCTTTTATCTGAGAACCAAGATGAAAATGGATACCCTTTATTTCCACAAAATCATATTTCCTCATTAAAATCTTTCTTGCATCATCCAAATCCATACCAAATTTATTTTCGCTTTTTGCTGTTTTTATATAATGATGGGTATCAATATCAATATTAAGATTTAACCTTAAATTAACTTTTACTTTTCTTTTATATTTCTTTCCATATTTTTCAATAATATCAATCTCTTCTATGTTTTCAATATTAAAACAAAATATATTTTTTCTTACACCAAATTCAATTTCTCCTTCTTTTTTCCCAACTCCAGCAAAAACTATATTTTCTGGTGAAAAACCAGCAAAAAGTGCTTTTCTCAATTCTCCCTCAGATACAACATCTGCTCCAAGTTTATTTTCTCTCATAATTTTAAGTATTGAAATATTTGAATTTGATTTTACAGAAAAACATATTTTAGATGGGAATTCTGAAAATGCCTTTTTTAACTTATTAATCTGATTAATCAAAAAATTATAACTATAAACATAAACAGGAGTATCATATTTTTTCACAATTTCTTCAAAACTTACATCTTCAATATAGAATTTGTTTTTTTTAAATTTAAAATAAGGCGAAAAGATTTCTCCAAATTTTTCCTCCATCTTTTAATCTCCTCTCTAACATTTAAAATTGAAGTTCCACCTATTGAAGTTTTTAAATTTACTGAACTATAAAAATCAAGAATATCCATAATATCCTTGTTAAAAAGTGGAGAAAATTTCTTAAATTCTTCTAAACTCAAATCAAAAAAACTCTTCTTATTATCAATACAATAATTAACAATTTTCCCTACAATTTTATGAGATTTTCTGAAAGGTATTCCCTTTTTAACAAGATATTCAGCAATATCTGTAGATAAAGTAAATGAAGAAATTGATTGTTTAATTTTTTCTTTATTAAATTCAATTTTTTTAACAATTTTTGACAAAATTTTGAGGGTAGAATTTAAAATTTCTATTATCTCAAAAAGTGGTTTTTTATCCTCCTGTAAATCTCTATTATATGACAAAGGAAGTCCTTTTAAAACTGCTAAAATACCTGTTAAAAGGCCAATACAATATCCTGTCTTTCCTCTTATGAGTTCAAAAATATCAGGGTTTTTCTTATGTGGCATCAAACTTGAACCCGTACAATACTTATCAGGTAAATCTATGTAATTTATTTCATCCATATTCCAAATTATCATATCTTCACAGAAATTTGATAAATGTAGTAGTGTTATAACACAGCAAAAAACTACTTCCAAAATAAAATCTCTATCAGATACGGTATCTAAACTATTTCTTGAAACTTCTGGAAAATTTAAAAGTTTTGCTACATATTCCCTATCTATTTTTAAAGTTGTTCCAGAACAAGCCCCAACACCTAAGGGCAATATATTAATCCTTTTATAAGAAGAAAGAAATCTCTCTTTATCTCTTTCAAGTTTTTCAATGTAAGAAAGAAAATAATGGGAAATTAAAACTGGTTGACTTTGTTTTAAGTGAGTATATGCTGGTATTATTGTATCAAAATATTGGTCACCTTTTTCAAGAAACATTTTCTGTAAATTGTTTATTTTACTAATAATATCAATAATCGCATCCCTTAAATACATTTTCTCATCAAGAACTATCTGGTCGTTTCTTGACCTTGCAGTATGAAGTTTTTCACCTGTTTTGCCTATTATCTCTATCAATCGCCTTTCTATAGCAGTATGAATATCTTCATCAGTAGGTAAAAATTTAAATTTTTCTTTCTCTATTTCTTCTTCTATTTTTTCAAGACCTTTCAAAATCTTTTCTTTTTCTTCTTCTGAAATTAAATTTACCTTTGCAAGCATTTTAACATGAGCAACACTACCTTTTATATCATATAAGGCAAGTTTTTTATCTATATCTATTGACTTTGTAAATTCAATTACATCCTTATCAATTTCTTCCTTAAATCTTCCTTCCCATGTGTATTTCATCATTTTTGTGCTTTTTATATAATTATAAAAATATTGTTTTCTTATTTTACCAAAAGTATTATAATAAATCAAAAGAAATGGTAGGTGCAAAAATTATGAAGAAGGGATTAATAATCGTAGAATCACCAACAAAGGCGAAAACAATAAATGGCATTTTAGGAAACCAATATCTTGTTTTTGCAACAATGGGACATATAAGGGACCTTCCGGAAGATAGGTTTGGAGTTGATATAGAAAATAATTTTACTCCACATTATGTTATAATTCCGGGAAAAGAAAGGATTGTTGAAAAATTAAAAAAACTTGCCAAAGATTCCAAAGCAATATATCTTGCAACTGATGAAGATAGAGAAGGAGAAGCAATTGCCTGGCATATAATTTGTTTACTTAATAAAGATATTGATGAGGTAAAAAGGGTAGCATTTCATGAAATTGTTCCTGATGCAGTCAAAAAAGCATTTGAAAATCCAAGAAAAATTTCACTTGAACTTGTTAATGCACAACAGGCAAGGAGAATACTTGATAGAATTGTAGGTTATACTATAAGTCCACTCCTTGGAAAACATCTTGAAGTAGGACTTTCTGCTGGAAGAGTCCAATCAGTAGCATTGAGATTAATAGTTGAGAGAGAAGAAGAGATTGAAAACTTTATTCCAGAAACTTATTATATTATTAAGTGTGAAGTTGAAAAAGAGGGAAAGAAAGTAATATTTAATCTGATTAAAATTGGGGAAAGATCTATTGAAAAGGGAAAATTAAAAGATGAAAAGGAAGTTAACGAAATCATTGAAAAATTGAAATCTGGAAAACTTATAGTGAAAAATAAGGAAGAAAAAAATAAAAATTTAAATCCTGTTGCTCCTTTTATAACCAGTACTTTACAACAGGAAGCAAATAATATCTTAAACTTTTCTTCAACAAAAACAATGTTTATTGCCCAGCAATTATATGAAGGGATAGAAATAGAAGGGAAAAATATAGGTCTTATAACATACATGAGAACAGATTCTCCTTCTGTAGCAAAACCCGCACAAATTCAGGCACTAAAATATATTGAAGAAACTTTTGGAAATAAATATCTTCCTGAAAAACCAAATATATATCATTCAAAATCAAAAGTTTCTCAGGAAGCACATGAGGCAATAAGACCGACATCTGTTTATAGAACACCTGAAAAAATAAAAAAATATCTTAATTCTGACCAGTTTAAACTTTATGACTTGATATGGAGAAGATTTCTTGCAAGTCAGATGAAAAATGCGGTTATCAAAAATATTAAAATTTTATCTATGAATGATATTTATTTGTTTGAAACTGAAGGAAATTTTATTGTTTTTGATGGATTTTTAAAATTATGGCCTTTGAAAATTGAAAAAGGAAACGAAATTATTGAAAAGTTTGAAGAAGGAGAAATTTTGAATGTCAAAAAATATTTAAAAGAAACAAAGAAAACACAACCACCACAAAGATATACAGAAAGTTCTCTAATTAAAACCCTTGAAAAATATGATATAGGAAGACCATCAACATATGCTCCAACAATTGCTACCCTATTTGCAAGGAAATATATAAAAAAGGAAAAAAAGTTTCTTTTTCCTTTAAAAATGGGTAGAATTGTTTATCAAGTATTGAAAAAATTCTTTCCTGAAATAATAGAAATTGATTTTACAGCAAGAATGGAAGAAGACCTTGATAAAATAGCAAATGGAGAAAAAAACTGGATTGATGTACTTAGAAATTTTTATGAAAATTTTAAACCAACACTTGAGAAAGCAACTAATACAATGAACAGAGATGTTTTAAATGAAATAATACTTGAAAAACAAAAATGTCCTATCTGCGGACAAAATTTAACAATGAAAAGAGGGAAATATGGATTGTTTATAGGTTGTTCTGGTTATCCAGAATGTAAATATACAGAGGACTTAGAAAATGTTAATAATACCGGCAATAGATTTAAAAAAAAGTGAAGTTATCCGACTTTATAAAGGAAGGTTTGATAAAATTACCTATTATGATGTAGAAGTGGAAAAACTTATAAGAGATTATTTGAAAATAGGAGTTAAAAGAATCCATATTGTTCTTTTATTTGGTGCCAAAACAGGGCATATTGAAAAGGTAGAAGAAGAAAAAATAAAAAGCATAATAGAGATAAAAAAATTGAATAACAGAGAAGATTGCGAAATTCAGGTTGGTGGAGGTATAAGAACAAAAGAACAGATTTTAAAGTTTTTAAACATGGGCGTAAATTATGTAATAATGGGAACATCCCTACTAATTCCAATTGCTTTAAATGAAAATTATACCATTCAGGATATAAAATATTTTTATCAGAGATGTGGTAAAAAATTTGAACCTGAAAAAGAAATTCCACAAATTGAATTGATTGACTGGCTTGAACCTGAAATAAAAGAAAAGATAATAGTTTCTATTGATTATACCCAGAATGAGATAGCATTAAGTGGTTGGGAAGTGACATTACCTTTAAAACCATCATACATAATAAAAAAATTTGTTGAAAAGGGTTTTAAAAGATTTATAATTACAGATATAGAAAGCGATGGAACGCTTCAAGGGATAAATATTAAAAATATTGAGAAAATTTTACAAGAAATTTCTGTACTTGGTGAAACAGTAAAAGAAATAATTGTTGCTGGTGGTATTTCAAAAGAAGATGATATAATTCTGCTTGATTCTCTGAAATATAAACCAGCGGGTATCATAATTGGTAAAGCAATATATCAGAAAAAACTGGATTTAAAAAATGTTATTGAAAAGTTTCAAAAAATTTAGTCTTTTATTCTTATTTATTTCTTTTTTTTCTTTTTCAGAGTATAAAGGTATTGTAACTCCTTTGCCAAATGAAAAGTATGGAACAAATGTTTTAAACTTTATAAAAAATGCGGAAAAATCAATTTATTTAATTATGTTTCAAACTGGATATTACCCAAAATATGGAGAAAGTATATCAAATCAAATATTAAGAGAAATAATAAATGCAAACAAAAGAGGTGTAAAGGTTGAAGTAATACTTGAATTAACAAAATTAAAAGATGTAAGAGAAAAAAATTTTGAAACTGCTAAATTTCTTGCAGAAAATGGCATAAAGGTTTATTTTGATAGCGAAAATAAAACAACTCATTCCAAACTATTAATAATTGATGGAAAATATGTTTTTATAGGAAGTCATAATTGGAATTACTATTCACTTGAAAAAAACAATGAAACAAGTGTTTTGATTGAATCTGAGGAAATTGCAAATTTTTTCATTCAATACTTTAATCAATTAAAAAAAGAATGCAGAATATTTATCTCACCTTTGGGCGGTACAGGACTTGGCGCCTACGCCCGCTTTTTTCTATATTTCCCTATCGAGAAATGCGGGCTTCGGTCGCCATCCGACATTGTAATTGCTCCTATTCGTCGCAATTACTTAAAACATGTCTCCTTTCAAGTCCTGCAATCCCAGTTTCCTACATTCTTCATTTTTCCTACCTAAGTTTTTCATTGTTGCTTTAGTTGGGCGGTACAGGACTTGAACCTGTGACCTCTTCCTTGTGAAGGAAGCGCTCTAACCACTGAGCTAACCGCCCAGATTTTTTATCTCTTGGGATTTTAAAATTCCTTTTTCAGTTATAAAGCCAGTTATTAAATACCCTGGTGTTATATCAAAAGCAGGGTTAAAAACATCTGAATTTTCTGGACATATATATTTCCCATTTATTTTTTTTATTTCATCTGCATCACGTTCTTCAATAGGAATTTTGCTTCCATCTTCTATATTAAAATCAAAAGTTGATAAAGGTGCTGCAACATAAAAAGGTATTTTATGATAATTTGCTAAAATTGCAAGAGAATATGTTCCAATTTTATTTGCTGTATCACCATTTTTTGCAATTCTATCTCCACCAACAATTACAATGTCAATTTTCCCTTTACTCATTAAATATCCAGCCATATTATCACATATAAGAGTATAAGGAATTTTATTTTTTTCAAGTTCCCAACATGTTAAACGTGCTCCCTGTAAAACAGGTCTTGTTTCATCAACATATACATGAATTTTTTTATTGTTTTGATAAGCAACATAAATGGGAGCAATAGCAGTTCCAAAACCACTTGTTGCAAGTCCTCCTGCATTACAATGGGTTAAAATATTCATTCCATCTTTTATTATACTATTTCCATATTTTCCAATTTTATAACATGCTTGAATATCCTCCATATAAATTTTCCGTGCTTCTTTTAATAAAAGTTCTTTCATTTTCTTTTTAGAAAAACCACTGTAATTTTTAATAATTTTTTCCATTCTTTTTAAAGCATAGAAGAGATTATAAGCCGTTGGTCTTGAATTTTTTAATTTTTCTATGTCTTTTTTAATTTCTTTTTTTAGTTCTTCAAGGGAAAGTTTTTCATTTTCAATAAAAGAAATAACAACTCCGTAAGCGGCAACACATCCAATCAAAGGAGCACCTCTTATTTTTAAATTTTTTATTGCTTCATAAACTTTTTTTACTCTATCAAGTTTTAAAATAATCTCTTTTTCAGGCAATTTTCTCTGGTCTATTATAAATAAGCCATTTTTCCACCAAAAAGGTTTTACAGGTCTTTTTTCCATTTTTAAGTAGTAAAGTAAAGAGATTCTTCCCCAAAATTTCTTTTCATTTCTTCAATAAATTCTTCATTTATTTCCACACCAAATCTTCTTGGTTTTATTTTTGCTCTTTTTTCATCACTGATTATATTGATAATAACAGGAAAATTTCCTTTAAACTTTGTAAATATTTCTTTCATTTTTATAATTTTTTCTTCACCAAGGGGAATTTTTAAATTAATTTCTACCTGTTTCAAAAATTTTTCCTTAACATTGTTAATATTTGCAACATCATCTGCCACAATTTTTATTTCATCTCCTTCTTTTTTAATTTTTCCTTTAACAAAAATCAAATTATTTACCCTTATTATACTTGAAAATTCATTAAAAACATTTGGATAAAATAAAACCTTTAGTTTTCCACTATCATTTTCTATTTCTGCTATAGCCATTTTCTCTGCTTTCTTTTTTGTAATTGTTCTTTTTATTTCAATAAGAATTCCTCCCCATATTACACTTTCATTATTCTGAACTTTTTGAATATGGGAAAGTGACATTGAATATAATTTTATCAGAGATATATATTTTTCTACCGGATGGCCTGTTAGATAAACTCCAAGCATTTCCTTTTCATAAGATAATAATTTTGTATGAGGCCATTCAGGAAGGGAACTAATAGCTTCTTTACTTATAGATGGAATCAGTTTTCTTGTTTCTTTTGAGGAGAAAATTTCAAACTGATTTTCATTTTTTATTTTTTGCATTCTACTTCCATGTTCAATTGCATCGTCTATCATAGCAAAAAGTTGGGAACGAGGAAAGCCCAAATAATCAAAAGCACCACCTTTAATTAAACTTTCTATCACTTTCTTGTTTACAGCTCTTAAATTTACCCTTTCACAAAAATCATAAAGAGAAACAAAATCGCCATCTTTCCTCGCCTCTAAAATTGACTTTACTGCAGCTGACCCAACATTTTTAATTGCTGAAAGTGAAAAAATTATGTCATTACCAAAAACTTTAAATTTTTCATCACTTTCACATAAATCAGGAGGTAGAATCCATATATTCATCCTTTCGCATTCTTCAATATATTCTTTTATTTTGTCAGTATTTCCTATTTCACTATTTAGGAGTGCAGTCATAAATTCAAGAGGGAAATTGGCTTTTAAATATGCTGTCTGATATGAGAGTAAAGCATATCCAGTGCTATGCGATTTATTGAAACCATATTCAGCAAATTTTGAAATACTTTCAAATATTTTTTCTGCCACTTCTTTTTTAACTCCATTTGAAAGAGCGCCTTTAATAAATTTTTCTCTCATTTTTTCCATTTCAGAAAGAATTTTTTTCCCCATTGCCTTTCTCAAAACATCTGCTTCGCCCATTGTGAAATTTGCAAGTTTATTTGCTATCTGCATAACCTGTTCCTGATATAAAATAACTCCATATGTTGATTTTAAAATTGGCTCAAGAATAGGATGGTCATATTTAATTTTTGCTGGATCTTTTTTCCTTTCTATATATTCTTTTACCATTCCACTTTTCATAGGACCAGGTCTATATAAAGCAAGAACTGCAATTATATCTTCAAACTTCTGTGGTTGAATTTCTCTAAGTAAGTTCCTCATTCCTTCACTCTCAAGTTGAAATACACCAATTGTTTCACCTTTTGAAAGTAATTCATATGTTTTTTTATCATCAAGTGGAAAATCATTTATTTCAATTTTTTTCCTTTCCTTTATTAAATTTAATGTATCTTCTATTACAGAAAGCGTTTTCAGTCCTAATATATCAATTTTTAAAAGACCGATTTTTTCTATACATTCAAATTCATACTGTGTAGCAATTTCTCCATTTGGTCCTTTAAACAAGGGCACATATTCATCAACACTCTTTTTTGTTATAACAATCCCTGCTGGATGAATGGAAGTATGTCTTGCAAGTCCTTCAAGTTTTAAAGAAATATCAAATAGTTGTTTTATTTTCTCGTCATTTTCTATCAATGATTTTATTTCTGGATTTAAATTTACTTCCTCTTTTAAAGTTTGACCGTATTCATGAGTTATAAATTTGGCTATTCTATCTACTTCACTATAAGGAAAACCAAGAGCCCTTCCAACATCTCTCACCACTGCACGTGCCTGTAAAGTTCCATAAGTTCCTATCTGACATACATTATTCTCTCCATATTTATTTTTTATATATTCAATAATCTCATCTCTTCTCCTATCACAAAAATCAATATCAATATCAGGCAAACTAATTCTCTCTGGATTCAAAAACCTTTCAAAAATTAGATTATAGGATATCGGGTTTATTTGTGTTATATCTAATAAATAGGCAACAATACTTCCAGCAGCAGACCCTCTTCCAGGTCCAACTCTTATACCTCTTTTTTTTGCCTCATTGACAAAATCATTTATTATCAAAAAATATCCTGAAAAACCCATTTGTTTTATTATTCTGAATTCATAAGAAACTCGTTTTATAATCTCATTTTCACTGTTTTCATCAAAATCTTCTATCTCAATTTCAAACTTTTCTTTAAGCCCTTTCTTAATGAGATAGGTGAGATATTCATCAGGAGTTTTGTTTTCTGGCAATTTAAATTCAGGAAGGGAATATTTATTAAAATCAATAAAAACATTACATTTTTCACTTATTTCTAAAGTTGTATCTATGCTTTCAGGAATATCAGAAAAAAGTTGTATCATTTCTTCAGGACTTTTAAAATAAATCTGGTCTGTTTGAAATCTAAATCTATCCGGATCTTCAATCTTTGAGGATGTCTGGATACAGAGTAAAACTTCATGAGCAAAAGCATCATTTTTATGAATATAATGACAGTCATTTGTAGCAACCAATTTTAAACCTGTCTTTTTACTTATTTCAAGCATCAAAGGTATTATCTTTTTTTCTTCCTCAATTCCAAGGCGCATTAACTCAAGATAAAAATTCTCCTTTCCAAATATTTCAGAATAAATTCCTGCAATTTCAAATGCTTTCTCAAATTCATCATTTTTCAAATACCAATTGATTTCTCCATGAAGACATCCTGAAAGCCCAATTAAACCATTAGAATATTTTGCCAGTATTTCTTTATCAATTCTTGGTCTATAATAAAAACCTTCAAGATATGAAATAGTAGAAAGTTTCATAAGATTTTTATAACCATTTAAATCTTTGGCAAGTAAAGTAATGTGAAAAGAAGTTATTTTGTTTTCCAGAGTTTTTTTATCAAATCTTGATTTAGGAGCTATATACATTTCACTTCCAATAATTGGCTTTATACCATTTTCAACACATGCTGTATAAAACTTTATTACACCTGCCATTGTTCCATGGTCAGTTATAGCAAGAGAATTTAATCCCATTTTTTTTGCAAGTTTAGTAACATGCTCAATTCTGCACATTCCATCAAGTAGACTATATTCAGTATGCAAGTGAAGATGGACAAATTTTTTCATTTTTCTTTTTGAATTTTTTTGACTGTCTGATATATTTTACCTTCTGTTTTTACACTTGGAGCAATAGCAATTTCAACAAGTTGCATTTCTTTAATATTTTTTGCCCCAAGAGATGCCATTGAAAGCTTTAAAGCACCTATTAAATTTTGAGTTCCATCATCAACCCTTGCAGGACCAAACAAAATTTCCTTTAGAGTCCCTGAAATACCAACTTTTATTCTTGTGCCTCTTGGTAAATTCTCATCACTTGTCGCCATTCCCCAATGATAACCTCTGCCAGGAGATTCGACTGCTTTCACAAAAGCAGAACCAATCATAACAGCATCAGCACCACACGCAAAAGCTTTACATATATCACCACTTGTAACCATTCCTCCATCCGTTATTATGGGAACATATCTTCCTGTTTTTTTAAAATAAAAATCTCTTGCAGCTGCACAATCACAGGTTGCTGTGACCTGAGGAACACCAATTCCAAGAACTTCTCTTGTTGTACATGCTGCTCCAGGTCCTATACCAACAAGAATACCGCTTACTCCTGTTTCCATTAACTGAATAGCAACATCAAAGGTAACGCAATTTCCAACAATAACAGGGATTTTTGCTTTTTTACAGAATTTATATAAATCAAGTGGTTTATATTTTGAAGAAATATGCTTAACAGTTATAACAGTGGCCTGAACAACGAAAATATCAACACCACAACTTTTTGCAATTTCAAAAAATCTTTCAGCAAACTGAGGAATACAGCTTACAGCACAGATAACATTTTGACTTTTTATTTCATTTATTCTTTTTTCAATTAAATTTTCTTTAACAGGTTCTTTATAAATATCCTGTATAATTTGTGTTGATTCTTCTGGAGAAGATGAAATTATTTTTTCAATAATTTGGTAAGGGTCATTGTATCTTGTGTATATTCCCATCAGATTTAAAACTGCAATTCCACCAAATTTCCCAAATAAAATTGCAAACTTAGGGTCAACAACTCCATCCATTGCCGCAGCAAGCATTGGTATTTCAAGTTTATATGGACCAATCTGGGTTGAGATATCAACTTCTTCAGGGTTTAATGTTAAATCTCCTGGAACAAGAGAAATATCATCAAATCCATAACATACTCTTGCTTTTCTATTTATACCAACCCACATAGCCATTTTATCCTCCCTTTTTAAGGTCTTCTATTATTTCAAAAAGTTTATATATTTGTTCTGGTGTCAACTCTTCAACCCTTTTTTCAGGTGAAATTAAATTTTTTTCAAGTTTTTCTTTTAACATAAGTTTATCTATTTTAAAAACCTTTTTGACCACATTGGTTAATTTCTTTCTTCTATAACTAAAAATAAGGGGCAAAAATTCAAAAAATCTCTTTTCATTTTTTATTTTTATTCTTGGTTTTTTCAATGGTAAAATCTTAACTCCAACTGATTCAACTTTTGGTTTTGGATAGAATACATTTCTGTTTAAATAATAACATATTTTTGAATCCGTGTAAATGTATAAAAGCACAGAAATAGGGCCATAATTTTTATTTCCAGGTTTTCCAACAAATTTTTCTCCGACTTCTTTCTGAACAGTTAAAAGTATAACTTTTATCTTTTTTAAGAATTTTAAAAGATGAAAGACAATAGGAGAACTTAAATAATATGGAGTATTTCCAATAACCTTACACTTTTTCTTTAAAGAATTCCAGAAATCATGGTCTGTCTTAAGAAAATCTTTATTTATAATATGGAAGTTTCTGTAATCTGAAAATCTTTCTTTAAGAATTCCGCAAAAATTATCATCTATTTCAAATCCATAGTATTCTTTAACTTTCCCAATTATTCCTTCGGTTAAAGAACCAAGACCAGGACCTATTTCAACAACTATATCTTTTTTATTTAATTCTATAAATGAAAGAAGTTTATCCCTTGCGTTTTTATCAATTAAAAAGTGCTGCCCCAGATACTTCTTTACATCAATATTTTCCTTTATTAACAATTCTTTTATTTTTTTTAAAGTAAGGAATCCCATTTTATTTAATAAGTTTAAATGCAAAATTATATGCACAGATAAAACTTTCTGGATTTGCTTTGTTTTTATATGCTATATCAAAACCAGTTCCATGTCCTGGACTTGTCCTAACAATTTTTATACCTGCTGTAAAATTTATCAATTTTTCAAAATAAAAAGTTTTAAGAGGAATTAATGCCTGATCATGAAAGATTGCAATTATAAGGTCAAATTTTTTTCTATAAATTGAATCTGCAGGATATGGTCCTTCAATATATATACCAATTTTTTTTAGTTTTTCTATGGATGGTCTTATAATTTCTTTTTCTTCTTTTCCCAGCAGTCCATCTTCACCAGCATGAGGATTTATTCCACAGATACCTATTTTAGGATTCCTTATATTTAATTTTCTTAAAAACTTATATCCAATTTTAACTTTTTCCTCAATTAAATTTTCTGTTAGATGTATAAAAACATCTTTCAAAGGAATATGTGTGGTTAGGAGTAAAACTCTATAATTTCCCGCAACCATAACCATAGCATATTTTTTTTCATTTAATTTATCTGCAAGAAGTTCAGTATGTCCAGAATAATTATATCCAGCAAGGTGCCATGCTCTTTTTGAAATCGGACAGGTTACAAGTGCATCTATAACTTTTCTTTTCCATAAATTTATTCCTTCAATTACATATTGAAAAGATGCCATTCCGCATAACTGGTTGTCAAATCCAACTGGAAAATCAACTGTTTTAATAATATCTGGTGTAAAAATATTCAAAAAATTTTCATCTATTTCTTCTCTCTTTTTAATGACTTTTATTTTTGTTTTCAGTTTAAGATATTTCAAATTTCTTTCAATTACAGGAATATCTGCAATAATAAGAGGTACACAATTTTTAATTTTTTTAATCTTTTTATAACTCTTTAAAACAATCTCCGGTCCAATCCCGGCAGGGTCTCCAATTGTTATCCCTATAATTTTTTTCATTAAAGGATTTTAACTTGTATAGATTTTTTCAATTCTTCTATATAATTCTGATATAAAAGAAGATATTTAGTTTTAAAAATTCTTTCTTTTGCCTGTTTGTATATCTCATATCTCTCTACATCAACTCTATTTTTGCTTTTTAAATAAATAACCACCCATTTTGTATTAACTTTTATTGGTTTTGTTAGTTTTCCAATGTCTAAATTTTCCAATTCACTTAAAATTTCTTCTATTATTTCTGAACTTTTAACTTTTGTTAATTCCATTTCATTAAATTTCTCCTGATTAAAATTTTCAATAAATTTTTCACAATCCTCTTTATTATCAAACCATTTAAAATAAAATTCATACTCGTTAAAGGTTTTCCCAATTTTCCTCATTTCTTCAGCAATTTCAACAGGCGAAATTTGTATTTTATTAATTATTTTATCTTTCAACAGTTTCTTTATTTTTAAATTGTCTTTTATTTCCTCTTCAAACTGGGAGAAAGTTAAGTTTATGTTTTTAAGATACTTATAAAAATCTCCTGGGTCAGAAAAATTTCTTTTAATTCTTTCAATTTCACTTTTTATTTCTTCATCTTTTACTTCTATATTTTCTTTTTCTGCTTGATAGAGCAATAATTTTTCTTCAATCAATGAATTTAAAGAATTTTGGTAATTAATTTTTTCTATTTTGCTTTTTCTAATTATATCCTTTTCAGTAATTATTTTGTTCCCAACTATAGCAACTATTTTTTCCTGGCAGAATAAAGGAGCAAAAGTTAAATTTAAAATTATTAAAAATATTCTCATTTTATTTTTTCTTTTATAATTTCTATTTTGTTCGGGTAAATCTTAATTCTGCTTTTCTCTTTCAACCTTTTTAATAAATTCTCAACTTCAATTTTCTTTTTTTGTGAAAGAAGAATATCTTTTACCATAGGTGTTGCCTCTTCAAGTGTCAAAATTCTTTTTTGTGTTTTTCCCGTTAATTTTATTATATGATAGCCCATTTCTGTTTTTATAATATTTGCAAGTATTTCCCCTGGTTTCATTTGATTAATAAGAGAAACAACTTCTGGATTTAATTTATCAATTTCTATCCATCCAATTTCCCCTCTTCTTTCACGGGTAGGAGCAATTGACTCTGTTTCTGCAATTTTTTCAAATGACTCACCCAATTTCAATCTATTTAATATCAGATCTGCCTTTTCTTTTGAATCAACAACAATTTCAAAAAGTTGAACTCTTTCTGGAATAACAAATTCATTAAGATGGCCATTATAATAATTTGAAATTTCATCATCTTGTATCTTTATTTCCTTTGCAAGTATATTTTCAACAAATGCTTGTGTCATTATTTCCATATAGTAATTTTTCATTTTATTTTCTATTCCCTTTTTCAGTTTTCTTTCATATCTTTGAGCATACTGAAAAAGCAAAATTTGATTGATATAATCTTCTACAACTCCCTTAGGGTCAACAAATGCATATTCTTTGTAAATTTCTGGGGCAGATTTTATTTTTTCAATCAAATCATCAAGTGTGATTCTATAGCCATTCACTACAGCAATTGTTTTCTTTCTCTCTTTTGTTATATAAAGTATAGTTCCAGCAAAGATAACCCCTAATAAAAAAAACAGAGAAATTGGCAATCCCCATTTTCTGAAGAAAAATTTCATTTTAATTATTTTTATTCTCATATTTCCCTCTTATATATTTTTTTCTTTTTGTTCCTATCATACCAGACAATAAATTTTTTTTCTCCTATAACTTCATTATCTTCTATTTTACCATTATTATTTTTATCATGCACTTTTTGTCCGAGAGATATAATTTTAAAAACATTACTTTTTGTTGTAATGAGATTAACTATTTTTGAAAATATAATTTCCTTCTCTTTTTCTGTATCAATAAAAAAATCAAAATCATTGTCTTTTAAATCAAAACCATATTTTGTAATTTCCTTATTAAGGTCTCCTTTTACTTGGTTATCATTATATACACCAAGAATTTCAGAAATATCTGAAAATGGTCTTGCAGAAATAATTTTTTCTGATAAATTTTCATCAATAAGGGGTAAACACTCAAGAACTTCCTTTGAAGCAGTATTTATATTTATTCTGCCATATATATTATCATCAACTTTTTTATAACAGGTCAAATAGTCAATTATTTTTCTATCTTCTCCTTTCCAGAAATTTAAAGTTTTCCAGTGTTCCATTTTATGAATAAATGAGAGTTCACCAAGAGTTGAAAATTTATTGTTTTTAACATAAAAACTTGAAGGCCATACAAACATCCAGTTTACCATTCCAAATTCTCCTCCAATCCATGGTTGGAAACAAACATTTAGTTTACCAGGGGTTGCTGTCCCTAAAAACCAGTCAGTTATACTTCTCATTCTTGGGTCATTTTTCTGAACAGTTGTAAAAGGATTATCTGCAAAATATTCACAAAATTCTATTAAGTTTTCATCGTTATCATATAGTTTTATTGTAAAATCAAGTCCATGTTCTGATAGAAATGGTAAATGACTTAATAATTTTGATATAAAACCTAAGGAACCAGGATTGATTGCAAGTATTCTTTCATACTGTTGGCAATCTTTTGGGTCATGTGTTGGCAAAAACAAAATTATATAAGAAGGTGGATCAGTTGGAACAAATAAAATTGCAATCCTTATTGTATCTCCAATTGTATAAAAAGATAGTGGTTTTATTTTTGTATTAGGAGGAATACTTATAGAAGTAAATCTGTCTACAAAAGAAGTAATTTTTGAAACTTTATTTTGGTCAAATTGAGTTTCACCATTTATTGCATCATTAAGAATTTCCTTAGAATTTTGAAAAACTTCATCCCAGTTTTTTGAGAATAATGTTAATACACCTTCAATTCTCCAACCACTTATGTCTATCTCTTCTTGATATGGATTAAAAATTTCAATAAATTGTCCACCTATTTCTTCATACATTATTATTCCATTTGGCAAAATCCTTTCCCTCCATTCTTTTACAGCTTCTATTTCATTTAAAAATGGAACCTTTTCAATACCAATTATGTAAGAATGGTTATTTTTGATATATGTTGGGATTGAATCTTTATCTCTGAAATCTATTATGTTTAAAGCAATTTGAGCAGATTGTTTTTCAGAATACCCTTGGCTTTTAAAAAATTCAAAAAGTGTATCAAAATCAGCATTATTTATATCAATTCTTTTTTCCTCATATTTATTTAAGTCACGGTCATATGAAAATGTAGTTATGAAATTTTTTATTTTTTCATAATTTTTTTCACCAAGGCCAGAAACCATTTTTATTTCTGAAGGTGAAAAATAAGGTCTATCATCTCCTTTTGGTTTTATATAGTAAAATTCATCATCTTCGTCAATTCCTTCATCCGGTTCATCAATTAAATTATTTCCATTATTATCAATTCCATCATGAATGGTTGTATCCAAATCTTTATCATCGTCAATACCCCCTTTTCCTGGTCTAAAATCCCCTCCATATCTAAATTCAACTATTTTTTTAGATAAAGATTTCCCAAGAATTCTTTCAAATATATTTATTTCAAAAACAGTGTGACCTTCATTAAAAGAAGAATCTAAATTTCCATTTGCATTTATATTTATTTTCCCATTTTCATCTTCAACCAAAACAGCATATCTTCCCATAATATTTCCATTTTTATCCTTCACATAAAACCATTTAGAATCATTTTCTTTATCAC
>JBMFMQ010000009.1:0-24677 GCA_049970595.1 Candidatus Ratteibacteria bacterium
AAAAGAATTTGCTAAAGCATTGGCAGAAATTTTTAAGAACATTTTGTCTATTTTAAGACCTAAAAGACATTGTATAATAAATCTAAATGATTTATGGGAGAATAATAAAAGATATCCCACCCATTGTTATGTAATAGAAGAAATGGAAAAAGTTGGTTATGAATTAAGAAATATTATAATTTGGGACAAGCGAAATTTAGTTAATAATGTTGGAATTTTTGGATATCCAAGTAATTATATAACTTTAAGCACTACTTTTGAATACATACTTGACTTTTGGAGACCTAAATGAGTTTAACTACTTTTGAAGATATTAAAAGAAAATTGGTAGAAATAAAAAAAATGGGGTATATAGAAACTCATAGAAGAGGACAAACAGGAATTGGAAAAACACTTGAGGATTTGATGGGAATTAAAGAAAATAATATTCCTGGTCCAAATGCTTTGGGATTTATAGAATTAAAAACAATTAGGAAAGATTCAATAAGTATGTTAACTCTTTTTACTCTTGCTCCACATCCTCCAAGAGTGAATTCTGTTCTAGTATCAAAATATGGTTATCAATCTCCTCGGGGTGATAAAAAAATTTTACATACAACTCTGAATGGTATTAATTTTAATACTATTAAAGGTGAAAAAGGGTTTAAAATTGAAGTTGGGTGTGATATTGTAAATTTAGTTCATTATAAAGATGGTATTGTTGCATATTGGGAAGAAGAAAGATTGAAAGAAGCATTTGAAAGAAAGTTAAAACATTTAATTCTTGTTAAAGTCGAAACAAAAGATAAAGGTAAAAACGAGAAATTTTGGTTTAATGAGGCTTATTATTTAAATGGATTTAGTTTTGAAAATTTTAAAAAACTTATTAAAGAGGGGATAATTTTAATTGATATTAGAATAGGACAATATCAAAATGGACGGACACATGACCATGGGACAGGTTTTAGGATATTTATTAATAAATTAGATTTGTGTTATCAAAGAAGAGAGAAAATTTTATAAATTTAAAACAGGGAGGGAGTTATGAAAAATTTAAAGGCAGGAATTGTTGGAGCAGGTGGAATTGCTGATTATCATATTTCAGGTTATTTAAAAAGTGGAGTAGAAGTTGTTGCAATTTGTGATATTGATACAGAAAGGGCAAGACAAAAAGCAGAAAAATTTAATATCAAAAATGTTTATTCTTCACACAAAGAGATGATTGAAAAGGAAAAAGGACTTGATATTGTGAGTGTTTGCGTTCCAAATAAATTTCATGCAGAAGTTTCAATTGATTGTCTTAAAAATGGAATAAATGTATTCTGTGAAAAACCACCTGCTTTAAATGCAAAAGAGACAGAAGAAATGGTTAAAGCAGCAAAAGATGCAAAAAAAATTTTAATGTTTGATTTCAATAACAGGGCAAGACCAGAAGCACAGGCACTTAAAAAATATATAAAAAATGGAGATGTTGGGAAGATAAATTCAGCACAGGCATTATGGATAAGAAGGTGTGGTATTCCGGGATTTGGTGGCTGGTTTACTCAGAAATCGCTTTCAGGAGGAGGACCTGTTATTGATTTGCTTCATATGATTGACCTTGCCTTATATTTTATGGAATTTCCAGAGCCAGATTATGTTCTTGCAAAGACATTTTACGATTTTTCAGGTAATCCTGATTTTAAAGGTCCATGGGGAATACCAGATGTTGAAGGTGGAATAATGGATGTTGAAACAAGTTCTCATGCTTTCATTACATTTAAAACAGGACAGGTTTTGTTTGCAAGAAATAGTTGGGCAGAAATGAATAAAAGAGAAGAGGTTTCTGTTACATTTCAAGGAACAAAGGCAGGAGGTATGATAAGACGGCTTTTCGGAAGGGATGGAATAGATGATACAGCAATAGATGATTGTGAACTATATACTATGGAATATGGAAAGCCAGTTAATAGAAAAATAATAGTTGAGCCAGACCCGAAAATGGGAAGAGAAAGAGCAGTCATAAATTTTGTAAATACAATAAAAAAAATTGAAGAACCATTTTCAAAACCAGAAGAAGCAATAATTTTAATGAAGATAATAGATTCAATATATAAATCTTCCGAAGAGAATAAACCTATTAAAGTTGACTAAACCAAATTTTTAAAAAATCTGTCTAAATTTATTTAAAAGGAAAATTCATGAGAAAAAGGTTTTTAATTTCTTTATTTATTATTTTAACTTCCTGTTCTCCAAAATATTATGAAAGAGAAGTTGATAAAGAAGTTTATAAAATAACAAAAACGAAAACAGAAAATATTAAAAAAAACAAAATGCCTGTTAAACTTTCAGAAGATACAAAAAAAGAAACAATTATTCTTTCATTGAAAGATGCTTTAATTCTTGCTTCAAATAAAAATAGAGATTATCAAACAGCAAAGGAAAATATTTATCTCTCAGTTCTGGATTTAATATATCAGAGATATTTGTTTTCACCCCGTTTTACTTTTACAGGCGATATAAACTGGAATAAAAACCCTGAAGAACAAAAAATAAGTTCAAATTTAAATCTAAATTTAATTCAAGCACTTTCAAAAGGTGGTGAAATATCTTTTAATATAGGAGAAGCAATTTTAAAATATTTAACAGGAGATAAAGAAAAAGCATTTCAATCAATATTATCATTAAATTTATTTCAGCCACTTTTTAAAGGTGCAGGGGAAAAAATAGCACTTGAAAATTTAATACAGAGCGAAAGAAATGTTGTTTATCAGATAAGAGATTTTTTAAGATATCAGAAAAGTTTTTCAATTGATATAACAAGGGATTATTTGAATCTTTTTCTATACAAAAAGAGGATGGAAAATTATTACACCAACTATTTAAATTTAAAAGATACAAGAGAAAGAATTGAAATGTTATCAGAAGCAGGGAGAATTGCTGCTTTTCAAGTTGACCAGGCAAGACAGAGTGAATATACTGCATATCAGAGGTGGATAGATGCTCAGAATCTTTATTACAGTTCTCTTGATTCTTTTAAAATTAAACTTGGGCTTTCTCCTTCTTCAAATCTTATTTTGCAAGATGTTGAAATTGAAAATCTTTTTGAAAAACCATTGCCAGAAGTTAAAATTGATACAGAAAAATTTATAAATTATGCACTTGAAAATCGTCTTGATTTAATATCTGAATATGAAAAAGTTGAGGACTCCAAAAGAAAAGTTGAAATTGCTTTAAATAATTTAAAAAATAAAATTGATTTGAGTGCTGTAATAAAAAGTTCAGGAGATGTAAAAGAAAAACCAAACATAGATATTAACAAGCTGGAATACAGTGTTAGTATTGATTTTAATATTCCTTTGAATAAACTTCCAGAAAGAAATGAATATAAAAAAGCACTTATACAGTTTGATAGGGCAAAAAGAACATTTGAAAAGAAAATAGATGGCATTAAAAAAGAAATTTTAGATAGTTATAGAAATCTTGAAGAAAGTTATCAAAGTTATATAATTCAATTAAATAGTTTAAAACTTGCAGAAAGAAGAGTTGAAAGTACTGATTTATTACTTCAAGCAGGTAGAGCGACAACAAGAGACCTTCTTGAAGCACAGGAAGCATATTTATCAGCAAAAAATAATGTTATCAATTCAATTACAAGTTTTATACTTGAATACTTAAATTTTCTTTACACAACAGAAAAACTTGAGGTGGATGAAAATGGTATATGGAAAGGAGACATAAATGAAATACTTAAAATTTTTTAAAAACAAATTATTTTTAGGTATTTTTATTATCTTGATTTTGATTATTGTTTTTTACATTGTAAATGCAAAAAATAGGCAGGCAAAAGATATAGTAACTTATACTGTGAAGAGAATTGACCTGCCAATAACAGTCCATGAATCAGGGAATCTCGTTGCTTTAAAATCAACAAAAATTATAAATCAGGTCCCTGGTAGAAGAGCAATTCTTGAAGTTGTTGATGAGGGGACAGAAATAACAGAAGAAGATGTAAAAAAGAAAAGAATTTTGATGAAACTTGATTCTGATGACCTTGAAACCCAGAGAGACCAGATGTTGATTACTGTTGAAAACAGTTATTCAAGTTATTTAAATGCACAGGAAAATCTTGAAATAGTGAAAAAAGAAAATGATAGTATGATAAAAGAAGCAGAATTAAAAGTTACATTTGCTAAAATGGACCTTGAGAAATATCTTGGTGCCAAACTTTCAGATGAAGTAATTGAAAAAAGAAATAAGGGAGGAAACATTAATTATAAAGAAATAATAAATAGTGAAAAACTCGCAGGAGAAGCATTAAATAAAAAAAGGCAACTTGAAAATAATATTGACCTTGCTAAAGAAGAAGTTATAAGAGCACAGAATGAACTTGACTGGAGCAAAAAACTTGCAGAGAAGGGTTATATCTCAAAGAATGAACTTGAAGCAGACCAGTTATCTTTAAAGCAGAAAGAAGTAAATTTTGAACAGGCACAACTTTCATTTCAACTTTTTATTAATTATGAATTTCCTAAAGATGTTGAACAATTATTGTCAAATTATACAGAAGCAATCGCTGAACTTGAAAGGACAAAGGCAAAGGCAAAATCAAGATTAATTCAGGCAGAATCAGATTTAAAGAGTAAAAAGGCAACATATCAATTAAATGTAAAAAGACTTGACGAACTTGAAAAAAATATTGCAAATTGTACAATTGTTGCAACTGCTCCTGGTTTTGTTACATATTCAACTTCTGCATCTGGTTTCAGAGCATTAATTCAAGGTGTTCAGATTCAACCAGGTGCATCTGTTTTGCAATCTCAGGAATTATTGGTATTACCTGATTTTAATTCAATGGGAGTAGATGTTAAAGTTCATGAGGCAAGCATTCAAAAAATATCAATTGGACAGAATGCAAATGTCAAAGTTTCATCAATTCCCAATAAAGTTTTTAAAGGAAAGATTGTTCAAATTTCTAATATGCCGGACCAGTCATTAAAAACATTAAATCCTGATATAAATGTTTATGTAGTTAAGGTAGAATTGATAGATAAGGATAAAGCAATGAGACCTGGTATGAATGCAGATGTTGAAATACTTATTAAAGAATTGAAAAATGTTATTGCTGTTCCAATTGTTGCTGTCAATTTTGAAAAAGGTAATCCATATTGTGAGGTTTTACAGGGAAGAAATATAATCAGAAAAAATATTAAACTTGGTGAAAGCAGTGAGACAATGATTGAGGTTAAAGAAGGATTAAAAGAAGGAGATGTTGTTGTTTTAAGTTATAAAGGACCTACAAAAGGCACAGTTAAAAAAGAGGAAATGGCAGAAAGAGGGAAAATAGAAACAAAAAAATGACTGGTGAAGATAATAAAATAATAGTAATGAAAAGTGTTAAAAAAATTTATGACCTTGGAGAAATTAAAGTTCCTGCTTTGAAAAATGTAAATTTAACAGTAAAAGAAAAAGAACATATTTCAATTATGGGGCCTTCTGGAAGCGGAAAGACAACACTTTTAAATATAATTGGATGCCTTGATAAACCAACTGATGGAGATTACTTTCTTGATGAAGTTGATATAAGAAAACTTGATGATGACCAACTTTCAGAAATAAGAAATAAAAAAATTGGATTTATATTCCAAAATTATAATTTAATTCCACAATTAAATGTAATTGAAAATATTGGATTACCATTAATTTATAGAGGGGTGGAGGAAAAAGAAATAATTGAGAAAGCAAAATATTATGCCAATCTTGTAGGACTTGGAGATAGAATGTATCACAGACCAACTGAACTTTCTGGAGGACAACAGCAGAGAGTAGCAATAGCAAGAGCATTAGTAAATGAACCGGTAATAATTCTTGGAGATGAGCCAACAGGAAATCTTGATACAAAAACAGGAAAAGAAATAATGGAGATAATTAAAAAATTAAATGAGATGGGAAGGACAATAGTTATAATTACTCATGACCCTAAAATTGCTGAATATGGAAAGCGAATTATAAAGATTTTAGATGGAGAGATAATAGATGAAAGGTAAAATTTATTATTTTTTCAGGATTATCAAAATTGGTGTAAAAAATATTTTTCTTCATAAATTAAGGTCTTTTTTAACAGTCCTTGGTATTGTTTTTGGTGTTGCCTCTGTAATTGCTATGCTTGCAATAGGGGAAGGAGCAAGTTATGAAGCAAGAGAAAAAATAAAGGAACTTGGCAGTCAAAATATTATTATAAGGAGTGTAAAACCACCTGAAACAAGAATAACCGAGGGAACAACAACATTTGTCAGTGTTTATGGTTTATTAGAAAATGACTACCAGATGATAAAAACTGTTCCCTCTGTTGAATTTATAGTTCCTACATGGGAAATGAAGGAAGAGATGAGATATATGGAAAAAAATGTTAAAGGAAGGGTTGTTTGTACATATCCTGAATATAAAGATGTTATGAATATTGGAATAGAAACAGGGAGGTTTTTCACAAAGATTGATATTGAATTGTTTAAACCATATGCAGTAATTGGATATTCAATAAAAAAGAGTTTGTTTCCAACTGAAGACCCAATAGGGAAAACAATTAATATAAGGAATTATAATTTTGAAGTCATTGGAGTTGTAAAAGAAAAGGGTATTATAACAGGAACAACTACCTTTGCTGCAGAGGATGTTAATTTTGATATTTATATACCATTTACTACAGGAAGGTCATATTTTGGTGAATTTGAGATAGCATCAAAACAGGGTCCAATTATGAGATGGGAGAGAAACTGGGTTAAATATCACAGGTTTATAGTAAGGGTAAGTGATGAAAATAAAATACTGACAACATCAAGCATAATTGAAAACATATTGAAAGGAAATCATCAAAAGGATGATTACGAAATTTTAGTTCCTTTACAACTTTTACTTCAGGCAGAACACACAAAAAGAATTTTTAATATTGTTCTTGGTTCAATTGCTGCCATTTCACTTGTTGTTGGCGGTATAGGAATAATGAATATTATGCTTGCTACTGTTACTGAAAGAACAAGAGAAATAGGTATAAGGAGAGCAGTAGGTGCAAAAAGAAAAGATATAATCAGTCAGTTTTTGCTTGAAACCGTAATATTATCTTCAGTTGGCGGTTTTATAGGCATATTGCTTGGTATATTAATACCTAAACTTGTAACAAAATTTGCTGGTATGACAACAGTTATAACATGGTGGTCAATTGTTCTTTCTTTTACAATTTCTGTTGGAGTTGGAATAACTTTTGGTATTTATCCTGCAAGAAAAGCCGCCTATCTTGACCCAATTCAGGCATTAAGATACGAATAAATTTAGTATTTCAAATTTTTTTTACCGAACTTACCAATTTAAAAGATAATTTAACCCATTGAGGCACAAAAGATTAATTCAAAAATCAGATTTCTATATTGGTGTTTAATTTATTTTTCAATTCAAGTTTCAATTTTTTTGGAGTTTTTTCATTTTGATTGTTTTATAATAAGTCCTTATAATTTTTATCCTTCTTAAATTCTAAATCTTCTATCTTATAACTTATCTCTCTTATTTTTAGTTTATATTTGGAAAGTAAAAGTCAAATCAATCCCTTATATCTCAATCGTTTTCCCAATTTTCTCTTTGTAAGTTCGGTTATAGAGAAAGAAAGGTTCTAAAAGAAAATCAGGAAAAATTTTGGAGATTGGGAAGAGAAGAAATTTTAGAATTTTAAATAAGTTTTTCAATTGGGGTATTTGCGATTTCATACATTGCTATTACATTTTCAAGTTTTACTGAATTATCAAGTTCTGTTGTTGACCCTATAAAATATCCTGGATAACAAATTTTTATTGTTTCTATACATTTTTCTTTCACTTCTTCAGGTGTTTTTAATGATAATAACTGACTCATATCTATTCCACCTGCAAGAAAAATTTTGTTACCATATTTTTCTTTTATCTTTTTAATATCCATTCCAGCAACTATCTCAATTGGATTAAGACCATCAATTCCTGTTTGTATTAAATCATCAAGAACTTCCATAATATTTCCATCTGAATGAAAAAGACATTTTATACCATGGTTATGCCAGGCTTCTTGAATTCTCTTTAATCTCGGGAAAAACTCTTTTTTTAAAAATTCAGGAGAGTGTAATAACCTATTTTTACATGCGATATCTCCATAAGTTAAAACACAGGGTGAAAGATTTTTATCTGCAATTGTTTCAGCAATTAAAACCTGTAAATCCGTATATACTTCAAAAAACTCACTAACAATATCCAAAAAGAAGTTAAGTTATTTGTTTCTGGTTATTCTTTAAGATGCTATGATTTGTATACTGGGGAGATAAAAAAACCGACTTTAAACGACCTTATTAATTTTACAAAAATTGCTCATGTTCTCGGTTGTTATGGTCATGCACTTGTTTTTCCACAGGATTTGCCTCAAAGATTATCAGAAGTAGCAACTTATAAGTTTTGTCTTGATGTATCAGATAGAATATATGGAAGTGGTATTTTTAGTGATGAATTTGTATTTGATATTGTTCAGGAAATTATTTATTTAATTAGTGGAAGATATGAAATAGGAATGCATATGATAAGCCCAATGAGTTTTGATAAATTTTTAATTGAAAATAGTTTGAGATATAAAAATAAAAAAGCAAATTTTTCTGTTGGAACAATGCCAATGACAGGAGCAACTTCTCCAATAGATTTTATTTCTTCAATATGTCAGAGTTTAGCAGAAGTTTTAGGCGGAGCAGCAATTTTAAAAATTTTATCACCTGAAAATGAAGTAAATTTTTCTCCATTTGTTTATCCATTTGATATGAAGTTTGGAAGTATTGTTTTTGGTGGACCTGATTTTATAAATTTAAATTTAATTTTATATCAAATAGGTAAATATTATGGAATTGAAATTATGGCAAAGGTTTTTAATAATATGGGAAAATATCCTGGAGATGCACAAATGGGAATTTCTTCAGCAGGTATTATTTTATCTTTGCTTTTTGGTATAAAAAATTTTGGATGGGCTGGAATGTGCTGTATAGATGAGATTGTCTCTATTGAGCAAGTAATCATTCAATATGAAATTTTAAGAATCTGCCAGCATATTGCAAATGGGATTGAATTTGATGAAAGTAAATTTGATATAGAATTTATGAAAGAATCTATTTTGAGAGAAAATTCTTTCCTGACAAATCCTGATACACTTACCAATTATAAAAAAAATTTATTTATTTCAGATATTTTTTCAAATGAACCATATAATATATGGGAAAAAGAGGGTAAAAAATCAATATGGCAGAAAGCAAGAGAAAAAGCAATTAAACTTTTGAAAGAACATAATTTCAAAAGAGATGAAACACAGCAAAAAGAACTTGATAAAATATGGAAAAAGGCACAGGAAAAATTAGGATGAAAGATGAATCCAAAAGAACTTGTTTATGAAGCAATAAATCATAGAGAAACAGAATTTTTGCCATACACAATTGAATTTGAGAGTGAAACAATTGAAAAATATAAGGAATATTACGAAATCTGGAATAAAAAGATAAAAAATCATATTTTAAGAGTTGCACCTATTGACCCTGAAAAAAGACAAATGATAAATGAAGAATATGTAAAAGATATATATGGAAGTATCTGGAGAATTGATTTAAAGCCAATGCATCTTGAAAAACCTGCACTAACAGAGCCAGATTTTAAAAATTATAATTTTCCCAAAATAGATGAATTTATAGATAATGAAAGAATGCAAGAAGTTGAAAGAGTAATAAATGAAAATAAAGATAAATTTATTGTTGCATCATTTGGATTTGGATTATTTGAAAGAACATGGACAATATGTGGTTTTGAAAATGCCTTGATGTGGTCAATTACAGAGCCAGATTTTTATGAAGAACTTCTTGATAATATTTTAAAATTACAGAGTGATTTTATTGATATATGTTTGAAGTTTGGTGTTGATGGAATTATGTTTTCTGACGACTGGGGGGATCAAAGAGGAGTTATTCTTGGACCAGAAAGATGGAGAAAATTTATTAAACCAAGGGTTGCAAAATTGTATGAAAAGGTTAAAAAAGCTGGAAAGTTTGTTTTAAGTCATTGTTGTGGTTCTGTTTTTGATATTATGGATGATATAGTTGAAATAAGACTTGATGTTTTACAATCTGTTCAACCAGAAGCAAGGAATATGAATCCTTATAATTTAAAGAAAAGATATGGAGAAAAAATTGCTTTCTGGGGTGGACTTGGAAGTCAGAGTATCATTCCTTTTGGAAAGTCAGAAGATTTAAAAAATGAAATTAAAAGATTATGTAAAGAGATGGGAAAGAGCGGAGGATACATTCTTGGCTGTGCTAAACCAATAAGACCTGAAACACCAGTTGAAAATATAAATGTAATAGTAGAGACCTTTACAAATCAAAATTTTTAATAAAATGGTAATTGATTTTCATTCCCATTTATATAATATAGAAAAGGCGGAAGAAAGTTTGATTGAGGTTGCAAAAAAATTAAGATATGAAAAGATTGTTTTATGTGGAATAGAAGGAAATTACTGGACTTATATTCTTGAAAATGAGTATGTTTTAAATATTTACAAAAAATATCCTGATTTAATAATTCCTTTTGCTCATTTTCGTCTTGGTATTGATAAAAAGGAAAAAATAGATGAGTTTTTAAAGAATGGATTTAAAGGAATAAAATTTATTGGGCCAATCAAAAATTATGATGATGAAGAATATTTTCCTATATATGAAAAAATGGAAAAAGAAAATCTAATAGGGATTTTCCATACAGGTATTGTAAGTAGAAAAACTGCTGAAAATAAAAAAGAAAATATTTCATCTGCAAGAATGAGACCTGTTTTTCTTGATACAATTGCAAGAAATTTCCCAAAACTTACAATAATTGGAGCACATCTTGGTTATCCATGGTATGAAGAAGCAATTGAAGTTGCAAGAGTAAATCCAAATGTTTATTTTGATATTTCAGGTCCATTTATTTATTCAAGAAGTTATTTATTTTTGAATGAAATACTCTGGGAAAAAGAGAATATTTTAAATAAGATAATTTTTGGTTCAGATATGTTTTATGAGAAAGTTCCAAAATTTATAAAAGATTTAAAGAAATTTTTAAAAAAAATTGGAGCAGATAAATTTATTGAAGATATTTTTTTCAATACAGGAAAAAAAATCTTAGAAAGGAAAGATTTATGGATATAGAAAAGATATTAAAGAGAAATGATAAGTTTGAAATAGCAGGTGATTTTTTAACTTCATATTCATCATCTCTTGGAGCAGGAAGTTTAAATATATGGGATGGAAAGGCAGAAAATTTTGACCATTCAAGTCCTCTTGATGGCTATGATGCTAATATATATATTGTTTCACCCGAAGGAAGAAAATCCCTTTATATAACAAATTATTCATGGTCTCCATATGAGATAAATGTTGATTATATTTCATACAGAAGAACATATATAAAAGAAAGAAAGACAATATGGGATGATGTATTTATTGATATTATATACCTTTCAAATGAAAATGAATGTGAATTTAAAATTTTGACAGAAGTTGTTCCAAGGTTTATAAATAGAAAAAGTGATGCTTTTTTTGATGAAAATATTGTAATTGAAGAAAAACCATTTTACGAATATGAATTTAGTGAAAACATTCTTTATCTTTATGAGAAAAATTCAGTTCATAAAAACTTTTATAAACTCTTTTCCTTTAATGAGAAAGCAAATTTTAAAAAAGAAGGAAATCTTTTATGTCTTGAAATACCAGTTTATTTAAAACCATCTATTTTTGAAAAACATGTAAATTGGAAAAAACTTATTTTTGTTGCTACATATTCAAAAGATAAAAAAAGGGGGATGGAAAAATTAAAAAAAGCAATTGAAAATCCTGAAATCTTTTTTGAGAAAAGAAGAGAAAACCTTGATATTTTTTTTAATGATAAAGTTCCTTATTTTTATACAAACCTTGAATATTTGAATAGAATATATTATTTCTGCAATTATGTTTCTTGGAGCAATCTTTATAATTTCAAAGAGGGAAATTTTAAAAATCCATTTACCTGTCCCTCAAAATTCCGCTTATTACCTCAATGGTTCTGGGATTCTGCATTTCATTCAATCTATGAAAAATATATAAATACAGAAATTTCTATAACATCTTTGAGAAATATAATACAGGCACAAAATGAAAATGGACATTTACCATTTACACTTGCTATTGACAAAGTTATTACAGGAGATTTAATTCAGCCATTTATTTTACCAATTGCTCTATGGGATATTTATTTAAAAACAGGAGAAATAGAAATTTTAAAAGAATTTCTTCCGGCAATTATAAAATTTGATAAATATCTTGAAAAATACAGAACAAAAAATAACCTTATTTATCTAAAAATTCCAGGTGAAAGCGGATGGGATAATTCAAGAAGATATATACCAGAACCACCATTTATCCAGAAAAATTCACCAATGATAAAGGGAAAAAGATATATATTTTCACCCGACTTTAATACTTATATTTATATAGGAAGGTATTTAATCAGAAAAATGGCAAAGGAATTAAAGAATGATGAAATTTATAAAGAATATAAAATTAGAGAAAATGAATTAAAAAAGAGGATTCAAACTTTATGGGATGAAAAGGTAGGTTTATTTCTTGATGAATATATTGATGGTGAAAAAATATATGTAAAAACTCCTGGTGGAATGATTCCCTTACTTGGCATCCCAGATACTAAAAAAATAAATAAAATAGTAAAACACCTTTTTAATCAAAAAGAATTCTGGACAGATTTTCCAGTTCCAACACTTTCAGTTGACGACCCTTATTTTAATGCTGAGGATGAATATCAGTCATACTGGAATGGAAGAGTATGGCCTAATATAAACTGGCTTTTAATAGAAATGCTTGTGAGAAATAAAAAGTTTATGGAAGCAAAAATTTTAATTGAAAAAACTATAAATCTTTGTATTGCTTCAGGTCAACCTCAATGTTATGAAAATTATAATCCCTTTACAGGTCTTCCTTATATAACACATAATATTTTCAATTATGGATGGGGAGGTATTTTCAATGACATTTTGATTAGAAGAGTTTTAGGTATTCAATTTGATGCAAGAAAAGGGAAAATTTACCTTTGTCCATTTTTATTTGATAACATTGATTATTTTGAACTTAAAAATATTAAATTTGGAGAAAGTTATGCTGATATTTTTTATGAAAATAAAAGATTTAAAATTAAAAGCGAAAAGAAATTAAAAGTCGTTCTTGGGAATAAGTTAAAAGAAGGCAAAGAAGTAAATATTAAAATTGAAAAATCTGAGAAAGTGATTCATTTTTTGGATTTATAAAATGACAAAAAGAGAGAGTTGAAAGAACAATAAATTTAAAAGAAACAGACAGAATTCCTATATATGACCTTTTAAGGTGTGATAAAGCAATTGAATATTTCAGTGGTGAAAAAGTTCCTGAATTTAAGAAAGACCCAATTGTTGAAGAAGAAATAAAAAGGATAACAGGAAAGGCAATTAATAAATTTTGTGATATGACAAGAAGTTTTAGTGTTGGCCCACTTGTTGAAGAAGAATTTGTTGATGAATTTGGTTTTGTATGGCATTCAAGTCCATATGAGAAAACTTCCTGGATTGTAAGAAGACCTTTTTCTGATGAAAAAACTGCAATTAATTTTACTGAAAATTTAATAAAAAAATATAAAAATCAGATAAATGAAATAAAGGAAAACAGAGATGGATTTAGAGAAAAATATTATAAAGAATTTTTCAAAATTAAGTCGCTTATTGGAGAGACTGTTTATGTTATTGCAAATCAAGGGACAGGGCTTGATACAATAAGGTATTATCTTGGTCTTGAATTTTTTTCTTATATTTATGCAGATAAACCAGAACTGATAAGTGAATTCCTTGAAATTTATACTGATTTACAGGTATTAATATGTGAAACAATTGCAGATAGAAATTTATCTCCAGTTGTTTTTACATATGGAGACATTGCTTATAAAAATAAACTAATACACTCACCTCAATTTTATATTCCTACTATCCTTATTGAAAAGAATTCAATTGGGAGTTAAGTAAGTAGTTTTATTATATAATCAGATTTATTTATCAGGTTAAAAGTTCTTTCAAAAATCTAAAAACTATTAATTCTAAATGAGAGAATAAATATTACATATTGTTATACCTTTATTAATTATTTATCAACCCTCAATACTTAAGAAAAAAACATCTAATATTATTATGTTTTTTTTCGTTCTGTAAATTTTTCATCATTTAAAATCTCACCAAATTGACTTATAAATAAATTATAATAAAATCCTTTTTTGTTCATCAATTCTTTATGAGTTCCTTTTTCAATTATTTCTCCTTCCTTTAGAACAAGAATTAAATCAGCATTTTTTATAGTATTCAATCTGTGGGCTATAACAAAACTTGTTTTACCTTTCATTAAATTTAGCATACTTTTTTGAACATCCATTTCTGTTTTTGTATCTATGTTACTTGTTGCTTCATCAAGAATTAAAATTTTCGGTTCAGCAAGAATTGCTCTTGAAATTGCTATAAGTTGTCTCTGTCCCTGACTTAAACTCTGACCACCGTCAGATAAAATTGTTTCATATTTATTTGGTAAATTTAAAATAAACTTTTCAGTATTTGATATTCTACAAACTTCATGAATTTCATCATCTATTGCTTCAAGTTTTCCGTATCTAATATTTTCTTTTATCGTTTCAGCAAAAAGATAAGTATCCTGTAAAACAACTCCCAGGAATGAGCGCAAACTTTCTTTTTTTATCTTTCTTATGTTATATCCATCAATAAGTATTTCTCCTTTTTCAATTTCATATAATCTTGCAAGTAAATTAATCATTGTTGTTTTTCCTGCTCCTGTGGGTCCCACAATTGCAATAATTTTTCCTGCAGGAATCTTAAAATTTATATCTTTTAAAACATATTTTTCATTTTCATAGGCAAACCATACATTTTTAAACTCAACTTCTCCCTTTATTTCTTTTAATTCTATCGCTTCTTCTTCATCTTCCCTTTCTTTTTCCTCTTCCATAATTTCAAAAACTCTTTCAGCACTTGCTATTGCACTTTGAATTGTATTGAATTGATTTGCAAGTTCATTTAATGGTCTGGTGAATTGTTTCACATAATTAATAAAACTTGCTATGTTTCCAATTGAAACCATTTTTTTCAAAACAAAAAAACCACCTATTCCCCCAATTATTACAAAACTAATATTATTTAAAAAATTCATTAAAGGAGGCATAATTCCTGCAAATTTTTGTGCTTTAATCCCATATTCTCTCAATTCTGCATTTATTCTTTCAAATCTCTCTATTTCTTTTTCTTCTTTACCGAAAATTTTTATTATTTTTAAACCAGTTATATCTTCTTCTGCTATTCCATTTAATTCTCCAAGTTTTGTTTGTTGAATAAAAAAATATTTTCTTGTTTTGTTGGATATTATCTTTGTTATAACAATCATAAGAGGAATTAAAGTGATACTGAATAATGTTAAAATAGGACTTAAAATCATCATCACTACAATTATTCCAGAAAGCATAATTATTCCAGAAAAAAACTGAATTATACTTGTCGCAAGGGTCATATTTATCATATCTATATCGTTTGTTATTCTGCTCATAATATCACCGATTGTTCTTTTATCTATTACTTTTAAAGAAAGTTTATGAATACAGTCAAAAGCATCTTTTCTTAAATCATAACCAACTCTTTGCGAAATATTGGTAATTGTAAAACTTTGTATGTACACAAGGATAGAATTAAAAACATATATTATCAACATAAACAAAAGAAAACTTCCAAATCCACTTAAATTTTTCGGTATTATATAATTATCTATTCCTTTCCCAATTAAATATGGTCCAATTAATGACAAAATTGAACTTCCTGATATACATACAAAACAAAGAAGAAAATACAACTTATACTTTTTTAAATAATTAAGAAGTTTTTTTAGTGTTTTAATTGTTTCTTTTGGCTTTTCCGAAAATAAACTTATATGTCTACCGGGACCAGGAGGTCCAAAAAAACGTCCCCTCATATATTTAATTTTCTCCTGTTCGTAAAATTTATTCCTTTCAGCCATTTATTCTTTCTCCTATCTGAGTTTCATAAATTTCTCTATAAACTTTGCATTTTTCAAGTAATTCCTTATGTCTTCCTATTCCTACTATTTCGCCTTTATCAATTACAAATATTTTGTCTGCTTCTGCAATTGTAAAAATTCTTGGAGTGACCATGATTTTAGTGCAATTTTTTAATTTTTCTTTTAAATTTTTAAGTATTTTTTTCTCCGTAATATAATCAACCGAACTTGTACAGTCATCAAGAATAAGAATTTTAGGTTTTTTTATAATCGCTCTTGCAATTGTTAATCTCTGTTTCTGTCCTCCTGAAAGATTTATACCTTTCTGTCCTATAAAAGTATTAAGTCCATCCGGAAGGTTTTTAACAAATTCATAAATTTCTGCAATTTTCAGCGCTTCTATTATTTCGTCTTCTTTTACATTTTCATTTGCCCATTTTAAAATTTCACTAATCGTCCCTGAAAAAATTATGGTATCCTGTGTTACAAACCCCATACATTTTCTCAATAGTTCTGGGTTAAAATCTTTAATATTAATATTATCAATAAGAATTTCTCCTGAAACAGGTTCATATAAACAAGCAATAAGATTTAAAATGGTTGTTTTCCCACTTCCTGTAGTTCCTATAATACCTGCTGTTTCGCCTGCTTCAATAGTAAAAGAAATATTTTTAAGTAATGGACTATTTGAATTTTCCCGATAACTGAAAAAAACATTTCTAAATTCAATTTTACCTTTTACTGAAATTTGGTTATAAATTCTTTTTTCTTCATATTCTTCCATTTTTAAAACTTCTTCAATTCTTTCAAAAGATGCGCCTGCTCTTGAAATAAAGACAAATAAATTACTTATCATCATTAAAGACATAAATATTATCATCAAATAGTTAATAAAAGCCATTATTTCTCCAATTTTAATTTCATTATTCAAAATCATTTTTCCACCAAACCATAATATAGTTATCACACTTAAATTAATTATTATCATTACAAGAGGTCCTATTTTAATTATCAGATTTATTGCCTTAAGAGAAGCATTCATTAAATCTTCATTTGACTTTTCAAAACGATTTTTTTCATACTGACTTCTATTAAAAATTTTTATTACTCTTATCCCTGCAAGATTCTCCCTGATGACAAGATTTACCCTATCTATTTTTTTTTGCATATTAGTAAATAAAATAAAACTTCTTCTGGAGATAAAATAAAAAATAAAAAGGAGTAAAGGAATTACAATAAAAATTATTATGGAAAGTTTAAAATTTATTGAAAGAGCCATAATAATACCACCAATACATAATAAAGGAGCCCTAACAAGCATTCTTAAAGAAATTAGAACAAGTTGTTGTGATTGAGTGATATCATTTGTTAATCTTGCTATAAGGGAAGAAGGAGAAAATTTAGTTATTTCTTTAAATTTTGCATTCTGTATCTTTTTAAAAACATCTTTCCTTAAATCATGCCCAAAATTTTGACTTACTATACTTGAAAATATTGTACAACCAATACCTCCTATCAAACCAATAATTGCAATAAAAAACATTAAAAAACCAGTATTTATTATCAACCTTAAATTATTTTTAACTATTCCATCATCAATAATAATAGATAGAAGTTTTGGTTGTAAAAGGTCCATTATTACTTCAAGAATCATAAATAATGGAGCCAGAATAGCGATTTTTTTGTAATTATACAGATATTTGAAGTATATATCAAATTTGAATTTTTGTTTTCCCACATCTTTCTCTCCTAAAAAAAATATTATAATTCTGAAATTCTAAAATTAAAAATTTTAAAATTCTTTTATTTGACTAATTTCGTTTTAATAATATACAATTTATAAAAAAGAGGAGGAAAAAATGGGATGGATAATTTTAGCTGTATTTGTTTTTATGGTTTTAGCAAATGCAATTAAGGTTGTAAATGAATATGAAAGAGGTGTTGTTTTTCGTCTTGGAAGGTTGGTTGGTGCAAGAGGTCCAGGACTTATATTTTTAATTCCAATAATTGAAAAGATGGTAAAGGTAAGTTTAAGAACAGTGACTTTTGATGTTACACCTCAGGAAGTTATGACAAAAGATAATGTTCCTATAAAAATCAATGCAGTTGTCTGGTTCAGGGTTATGGACCCTGTAAGAGCAGTTGTTGAGGTTGAAAATTATCAGTTGTCAACCATGCAGATTGCACAAACAACATTAAGGGGTGTAGCAGGACAACTTGAACTTGATGAAATTCTTGCAGAGAGAGAAAAAATAAATCATAGATTACAGCAAATTATAGATGAACAGACAGACCCATGGGGAATAAAAGTAAGTATTGTTGAAATAAAAGAAGTGGAATTGCCAGATACTATGAAAAGAGCGATGGCAAGGCAGGCAGAGGTTGAAAGAGATAGGCGAGCAAAAATTATAAATGCAGAAGGAGAATTTCAGGCAGCACAAAAGTTAAAAGAAGCAGCAGAGATATTATCACAGGTTCCAATAGCAATTCAATTAAGATATTTACAGACAGCGACTGAAATAGCAGCAGAAAAAAATTCAACACTTGTTTTCCCAATTCCAATTGAGTTTTTTAGGCCATTTATGAAGAAGGAAGAGAAAGACCAGTAAGAGATGGAAAATCTTAAAACTATTGGAATAATTGGACTTGGTATGATTGGTGGTTCTATTTGTGTTGATTTAAAAAGAAAGCATATTTTTGAGAAAGTCATTGGATATAGCAGAAATATTCAAACTATGAAAAAGGCACTTAAAATGGGTATTATTGACCAGTTTTGTGAAAATCCTGAAGAAATAATCAGAGGTGTTGATTTTCTCATTCTTTCTACTCCCATAAATGTAATTGAAGGATATCTAATATTAATTAATAAAATAAGACCTGAGATTTTTTTTACCGATGTTGCAAGTGTTAAAGAAATTGTCTGTAAGAAAGTAGATGAAATTATAGGAAAGAAATCAAATTTTATTGGTTCCCATCCAATATCTGGTTCTGAAAAAAAAGGCATAGATTCTATTAAAGAAGGATTATTTGAAAATAAATTAGTTGTTATTACACCAACAAAAAATACAAAAAAAAATGTAAAGGAAATTGTAAAAAAATTCTGGGAGAAACTTGGAAGCAGAGTAATTGAAATGGAACCAAAAAAACATGATGAAATACTTGGTTTTACAAGTCATTTACCGCATTTTTTAGTATATGTTTTGCTTTATGTTGGAGAAAAAAATAAGAAAATACTTGATGGTTGTTTTGGAAGTGGATTTTTAGATACTACACGAATTGGTAAAAGTAATCCAGAAATGTGGATTGATATTTTTTTTGCAAATAAGAAAAATCTTACCAAATGGATTGAAATATTTGAAAGAGAATTAAAGATTTTTAAAAAATTTTTGAATGATGATAAGATAAACGAACTGTTTGAAGCTTTAAATAAAAGTAAACTTTTCAGAGAGGGAATAGAATGAGAAAAAAAAGTTCTTTAAATAAAGTGAAAAGAATTGTAATAAAAATAGGAACAAATGTTTTAACAACAGAAAATAATCGGCTTGACACATCAATCATAGAGCATATTGTTGAACAGGTAAGTTATCTTGTAAAGAAAAAGAATAAAGAAATTGTGATAGTAACTTCAGGAGCAATTGCATGTGGTATGCAAATACTCGGGTGGAATAAAAGGCCTAAAAAGATAAATATGCTTCAGGCAGCAGCAAGTGTTGGTCAAAGTAGACTTATGAGAACATATGAAAGGTTATTCAGGGAAGAGGGTTTGAATGTTGGACAGATTCTATTAACAAGAGATGTTTTTAATGAACCAGAAAGAAAAAAATATGCAAGAAATACTCTTTTAACACTTCTTAAATATAAAGTTATTCCTATAATTAATGAGAATGACAGTGTAGCAGTGGAAGAAATAAAATTCAGTGATAATGATATTCTTTCAAGTTTTGTTACAGAACTTGTAGATGCAGATATGTTGATTTTACTTACAGATGTTGATGGTCTATATACAGATGACCCTAAAAAAAATAAAGGGAAATTGATAAAGGAGATTAGAGATTTTGAAAAAATAGAAAAAATTATAAATATTGGTTCTCCTTCAGAAAAAGGAGTTGGTGGAATAAAAAGTAAAATTGATGCAGCAAAATTGGTGACAAAAAAAGGTAAATACTGTGTTATTTTGAATGGTAAAAAGAACTGGTGTATAAAAAAATTTTTTGATGGAGAAGAAATAGGAACAATTTTTTATTCATAAAAAGGAGTTTTTATGAACTGGAAAACAAAAATACTTGAGGATATTAAAAAAACAAAAGATGCATCTTTTATACTTTCAAAAACACCTACTGAAATAAAAAATCTTTTCCTTGAAAAATTGTGCGAGAAAATTCATACATATAGAAACGAAATTATAAAAGAAAATGAGAAAGATGTAAAGAATTGTATAGAGAAAAAATACTCATCTGCCTTTATTGATAGATTGAAAATAGATGAAAAAAGAATAGATAAAATGATAAAAGCAATAAAAGATGTAATTTCTCTTGAAGACCCTATTGGTAAAAAAATATGGGAGAAAGTAAGACCAAATGGATTAAAAATAGAAAAAGTCAGGGTTCCAATTGGTGTTATAGGAATTATATATGAATCAAGACCAGATGTAACGATAGAAGCAAGTATTCTGTGTATTAAATCAGGAAATTCTGTGATTTTAAGAGGCGGGAAAGAGGCAAAAAGAACAAATTTGAAACTTGTTGAGGTAATGAAATCTGTATTAAAAGAAAGTTCATTGCCAGAAGATTCTGTAAATTTAATAACTTCTGGTGGAAGAATGGCAGTAAAATACATTTTAAAACTTCATCAATATATAGACCTGATAATTCCAAGAGGTGGCAAATCACTTATAAAAACTGTGATTGAAAACAGTTATATCCCTGTTATAAAACATTATGCAGGTGTTTGTCATACATATGTTGATAAAGATGCAGATTTAGAAAAAGCATGGAAAATTACATTAAATGCAAAGGTCCAGAGACCCGCTACCTGTAACGCTACAGAAACACTTCTTGTTCATAAAGATATTGCAGAAAAATTTTTACCACATATGGCAGAATTGTTTAAAAAACATAATGTTGAAATGAGAGGATGTGAGAATACAAGGAAAATTTTACCTGATATTAAACAGGCAACTGAAGATGACTGGTATACAGAATATCTTGATTTAATAATCTCAATAAAAATTGTTAATGGACTTGAAGATGCGATTGAACATATAAATAAATATGGAACACACCATTCAGATGCAATAATTACTGAAAATAGAGAATCTGCAGGAAAATTTTTAAAAGAAGTTGATTCTGCTGCAGTTTATCTTAATGCTTCAACAAGATTTACCGATGGTGGAGAATTTGGGCTTGGAGCAGAAATTGGAATAAGTACTGATAAAATTCATGCAAGGGGTCCTATGGGTCTTGAAGAGCTAACGAGTTATAAATATGTAGTTTATGGAAATGGACAGATTAGAGAATAAAAAAATAGGACTTTTTGGTGGAACTTTTGACCCAATTCATTATGGACACTTAATTGTTGCTGAAAAAGCAAGAGAAGAGTTTTCTCTTGATTATATTATTTTTATCCCTGCTGGAATTCCACCTCATAAAAAAAAAGTTTATGCTTCTCCATCAGATAGATTTAAAATGATTGAAATTGCAATAAGTGATAATCCTTATTTTAAAGTTTCAGATATAGAAATATTTAAAAAAGAAAAATGTTACACATATGATACTCTTATGAAATTGAAAAGGGAAAACCCAAAAGCAGAATTTTTTTTAATTATTGGAGAAGATTCATTATATGATATTCCAAACTGGTATAAAGCAGAAAAACTTGTAAAAGAGATTGTTTTTCTTGTTGCAAAAAGAAGCGAAAGAGAAAGTTTTAATATAAATTTTCCTGTTAAATATAAAATAATTCACTCTCCATTTGTTGATATTTCTTCAACTCATATTAGAAATTGCATTTTTGAAAATAAGACAGTAAAATATTTAGTTCCAGATAGAGTGCTTGAATATATAAAAAGGGAAAGTATTTATGTTAAAAGAGATTTTTAAAGAAATAGAAGATTTTTTAGAAGAAGCGGGAAGTGAAATAATTGAGATAAAAGAAAGTGAAAACCTTGAAAAATGGAGAATTAAATATTTGGGTAGAAAATCTTATTTAAATCAAATGTTTTCTAAAATAAACCAGATTCCTTACGAAGAAAGAGTTATTTTGGGTAAAAAACTTAATGAAGTAAAAACAAAATTAATAGAATTATATGAACAAAAGAAGTTGAAAGTTGAAAGGAAAAAAATAAAATATAATCTTACTTTTCCTGGTGAAAAAATTACAATTGGTAAACTCCATCCTATTACAAAAGTTATTTATGAAATTGTCAGTATTTTTCAAAAAATGGGTTTTGGAGTTGTTGAAGGTCCTGAGATTGAGACAGATTATTATAATTTCACTGCTTTAAATACACCTGAACAACATCCAGCCAGAGATATATGGGATACTTTTTATATAGATAAAGAAAATGGAATACTTTTAAGAACACATACAAGTCCTGTTCAAATAAGAGTGATGGAAAAATATTCTCCACCATTAAGAATTATAGCACCTGGAAAATGTTATAGAAGAGACGCCTTTGATTCTTCACATAGTCCTATGTTTCATCAAATTGAAGGACTTATGGTTGATAAAGACATAAAATTTACTCATTTAAAAGGTATTTTGTCATATTTCATCAGGGAATTTTTTAAAAAGAATGTTAGAGTGTTATTTTCCCCTTCATATTTTCCATTTACTGAACCAAGCGCAGAATTGAGTATTTCCTGTCTAATATGTGATGGTAAAGGATGTTCAACTTGTGGAAATTCTGGATATTTAGAAATACTTGGTTGTGGAATGGTACATCCAAATGTTTTTAGAAATTTAGGAATTGACACAAATATTTATACTGGTTTTGCCTTTGGTATGGGAGTGGAGCGTCTTGCAATGCTTAAGTATGGAATTGATGATATAAGACATTTTTACTTTAATGATTTGAGATTTTTAAGCCAATTTTAAAATGAAATACTCATATAAAATTTTGAAAAATTACATAGAAGGTTCTTTAAATATAGATGAATTAATTGAATATTTAAAAATACTTGGTTTAAACCCCAAAATAATAAAAAAAGAAAACGATGATTTCATTTTTGAGATTGAAACGCCTGCTAATAGACCAGATTTATTGAGTTTTATTGGTCTTTTAAGAGAAGTTATGCCTTTGGCAAATTTTTCTATTAAAAAACCTATTGATGAATTTTTACAGGAAACCATTTCTGAGTATATTCCTGTTGAAATTGAAAATATTGATGATTGTTTTTATTATTCTTGCAGAATAATAAAAGGGATTAATAATATTTTATCACCAGATGAATTTAAAAAAATTATTGAAAATATTGGATTTAGAAGTTCATTTTATGTAGTTGATATTTCTAATTATGTAATGTGTGAAATTGGACAACCATTGCATATTTTTGACCTTGATAAAATTGAAGGGAAAATTATTGTAAGAAAGGGTAGAAAAAAAGAAAAAATAGTTACAATTGATGGTAAGGAAAGAGATATAGAAGATATTCTTATTATTGCAGATGAAAAAAAACCGATAGCGATAGCAGGAATAATGGGTGGAGCAAATACAGAAGTAACTCATAGTACAAAAAATATATTAATTGAAAGTGCATTTTTTAATCCTGTTGTTGTCAGGAAAGGGGGTAAAAAACTTGGACTTGTAACTGAAGCATCTTTAAGATTTGAGAAGGGTTTAAATGTGTCCTTGGCCAAGGAAGGAATGAGAAGAGCATCCTTTATGATAAAAAAAATGTGTGGAGGAGAACTCGGAAAGATAAGTTTTAAAGGAATTGAAACAGAGAAGAAAAAGACCATATATATAAAAGTAGAAAATGTTAAAAAAATCCTTGGTATTGATGTTGAAAGAGATTTTGTAAATTTTCTTTTTAAAAAATTAAATTTTAAGATTGAAGAAAAAGATGGGGATTTCTCTGTAACAATTCCTGAATATAGAAAGGATATAATGGAAGAGATAGACCTGATAGAAGAAATCGCAAAATATGTAAAATATTCAGAAATAAAGGAAGAAATTCCATTTTCCAATATAAAGCCATCTTTTTCTTCAACTCCATTTGAAACATATAAAATGATAAAAGATATTCTTGTTAATTTAGGTTTTCAAGAGATTTTAACATTGAGTTTTATTTCTGAAAGTATTGTTAAAAAGTTTAATATAAATGCTGTAAAGATAGAAAATCCATTATCAGGTCAATTTTCATTTTTAAGAGATTCATTACTTTACAATATTCTTGAAGTTATCAAATACAATATTTACCATCAGAATGAAAATATTCAGGCTTTTGAACTGGGCAAAATTTACAAAAAAAAAGGAGAAAAATACAATGAAGAAGAATCTCTTTTGATAATCTCATTAAATGCAGGAACATTTTTCAATTTTAAAGGTAAAATTGAAAAATTTTTTGAG
>JBMFMQ010000010.1:0-24469 GCA_049970595.1 Candidatus Ratteibacteria bacterium
GTGATAGTTGTTTTGAAGGGAAAAGGATTGATGAAAGTGGAAAATATTTAATTGAAAAATCTAAAGAGAATGGCTGGTATGTTTTAAATTATGAAATAGTTCCTGATGAAAAAGAAATAATTGAGAAAAAACTAATAGAATTTTCTGAAAATTGTGATTTAATTTTAACAACAGGTGGAACTGGCTTTTCTGAAAGGGATGTAACACCTGAAGCAACTGAGAATATTATTGAAAAAAAAGTTCCTGGAATATCTGAAATTTTAAGAATAAAAACATATGAAAAATCAAGATTTTCAGTTTTATCAAGAGGTATTTCAGGAATAAGAGGGAAGACATTGATTATAAATTTACCTGGAAGTTTAAATGGAGTTATTGAGTCATTTGAGATTTTAAATAACTTAATTGTTCATTCAATTGAAATGATAAGGGGTTTTACTCATGAGAAAGATGTCAAATCTTGAAATTTTACAGAGTATTCAGGAAAGGAAAAATTATATTCCTTTAAAATATCTTGAAAGAATATGTAGAAAAAATAAAATACCAAAATCAAAAATTTATGGTGTTTTAACATTTTATTCTCAATTTACAACACGACCACAAGGGAAATATCTTATAAGATTATGTGAAGGAACCGCCTGCCATGTAAAAGGAAGTGACAAAATAAGAGAGATACTTGAAAGAGAGTTTGGACTTGAAGATGGAAAAACGACATCCGATATGAGATTTACTTTTCAAGTAGTTGCATGTCTTGGAAGTTGTTTTATTGCTCCATGTATGATGATAAACAATGATTATTATGGAAATCTTGATGAAGAAAAGGTTAAAAAAATTATAAAATCTCTGAAATGAAACTTAAAAATATTGATGAATTTAAAAATTTCTGTGAAAAGGTTAGGAAGAGAAAAAAGAAAAATATCAGAATTAAGGTATGTATAACTGGATGCAGAGCAAAGGGTTCTCTTGAATTGTTTGATGAATTTAAAAAGAGAGAAGATGAAGAGATAGATATTATACCAACAGGATGTCATAAGTTTTGTTCAGGGGCTCCAGTTGTTAAACTTGACTTACCAGAAAAAAGTTATTTGTATGTAAATGTAAGTGTGGAAGATATTGATGAAATAATAAGAAATGCAAAACAAGGGATGGTTGTTGAAAGGATTCTTCTAAAGTACAGAAAATTTTTTGAACTCCAGGAAATTAAAGTTCTCCAAAAATGCGGTGAAATAAATCCTTTTGATATTGATGACTATATCTATCATGGGGGTTTTTTTGCTTTTTTAGATGTTATTGAAAATTTTACTCCAGAAAGGGTTATTGAAGAAATTAAAAAGTCAAAGTTAAGGGGAAGGGGAGGAGCAGGATTTCCAACTTATAAAAAATGGGAGATAGTAAAAAATGTTAAAAGTGAGGAAAAATATGTTATATGCAATGGTGATGAAGGTGACCCAGGTGCTTTTATGGACAGAACTTTACTTGAAGGTGTTCCGTATCAGATTATAGAAGGTATGCTTATATGTGGATATACAATAGGTGCAAATAAAGGTTTCTTCTATATAAGGGCAGAATACCCAATAGCAGTTGAACATATTAAAAAATCAATAGAAAAATGTTATGAATACGGAATTATCGGGAAAAATATTCTTGGAACTGGTTTTGATTTTGATATAGAACTTAAAAAAGGAGCAGGTGCATTTGTTTGTGGTGAGGAGACAGCACTGATTGCTTCAATAGAGGGCAAAAGAGGAATGCCAAAACCAAGACCTCCTTTTCCTGCAGAAAAAGGGCTTTTTGATAAGCCAACATGTATAAATAATGTTGAAACATTTGCAAATATACCTATTATTATAAATGAAGGAGGAGAAAATTTTTCAAAAACAGGGACAGAGAAAAGTGGTGGAACAAAAATATTTTCTCTTGCAGGGAAAATAAAAAATACAGGTCTTGTTGAAATCCCTCTTGGTACTCCTTTATGGAAAATAATTTATGAAATAGGAGGTGGTCCTCTTGAAGGAAGAAAAATAAAAGGAGTTCAGACAGGAGGTCCATCAGGTGGCTGTATCCCTGTTGAATATTTTAACACACCTGTTGATTATGAAACACTTGCAGAACTTGGTTCAATTATGGGTTCCGGTGGAATGATAGTTATTGATGATAAGGTCTGTAGTGTTGAACTTGCAAGATATTTTCTTGATTTCTGTCAGAAAGAATCTTGTGGAAAATGTGTTCCTTGCAGAATTGGAACAAAAAGAATGCTTGAAATACTTGAAAGAATTACAAAAGGAAAAGGTGAAATAGAAGATATTGAAAAACTTGAAAAACTTGGGAATTATGTAAAAGAGGCAAGTTTGTGTGGTCTTGGACAGACAGCACCAAATCCTGTTTTAACAACAATTAAATATTTTAAAGATGAATATATTGAACATATAGAAAAGAAAAAATGCCCTGCTGGTGTATGTTCTTCTCTTATTAAGTATTTTATTATAGATGATAAATGTAATGGATGTCATGCATGTTTTAAAGTTTGTCCAGTAGGAGCAATTGAAGGAGAAGTTAAGAAAGTGCATAAGATTAATGAAAATATTTGTATAAAATGTGGAGCATGTTATCAGGTGTGTAAATTTAAAGCGATAGAAGTGGTTTAAAAAATGGGAAAAATAAAAATATACATAAATGGAAATAAAATAATAACAGAAAAAGGGAAAACAATACTTGAAGTAGCAAAAGAAAATAATATTGAAATTCCTCATCTCTGTAATCATCCATATCTAATTCCAAATGGCGCATGTAGATTATGTATTGTTGAAGTTAAAGGAGAAAAAAGACCAGTTGCTTCTTGTACATATCCAGTTTATGATGGGATGGAAGTATTTACAGATACAGAAAAAATAAAAAATTTAAGAACAATAACATTACAACTTATTCTTTCAGACCATCCACTTGATTGTATGACATGTGAAAAAAGTGGTGAATGTTTGCTTGAAAAGTATGCTTATGAATATGGAATAAAAAAAGTTGAATATGAAGGAGAAAAAAGTAAAAGAAAACAAAAGGATGGGAGCCCATTTATAATAAGGGACTATGAAAAGTGTATTTTATGTGGTAGATGTGTAAAAGTTTGTGAAGAAGTTGTTGGAGCAAATGCAATTGATTTTTCTTTAAGAGGATTTAAAACAGAAATTATTTCTGGTTTTGACGAACCACTTAAAGATACAGAATGTGTATTTTGTGGAAATTGTATTGAAGTTTGTCCAGTTGGTTCATTAAGGGAAATAACTGCAGAAGGTAAAGGAAGAACATGGGAATATGAAAAGATAAAGACAGTTTGTCCTTATTGTGGAGTTGGTTGTGGAATTGTTGCTTATGTAAAAAATAATGAGATTGTAAAAGTTAAAGGTGATGAAAGTATTGTTAATAAAGGTTTTTTATGTATTAAAGGGAAATTTGGTTTTGAATATGTTTCATCTCCTGATAGATTAAAAAAGCCACTTAAAAGAAAAAATAATGATTTTGTTGAAATTTCATGGGAAGAGGCAATTGGAATAATATATGAGAATTTTCAAAGGATAATTAAAAGATATGGTTCAGATTCAATTTCTGGGCTATCTTCTGCAAAATGCACAAACGAAGAAAATTATCTATTTCAAAAATTTTTCAGGTCTATTTTAAAAACAAACAATATTGACCATTGTGCACGACTTTGTCATTCTTCAACAATTGAAGGACTTTCAAGAACAATTGGTTCTGCAGCAATGAGCAATTCCTTAGAAGAGATTGAAAAATATTCTGATTGTATAATTTTAACAGGTTCAAATGTTTCTGAAAGCCAGCCAGTTACATCTTACAGAATAAGAAAAGCAGTTGAAAGAGGAGCAAAACTTATAATAATTGACCCGAGAGAAATTGAACTTTCTGAAATTGCTTATCTTTATTTACAACCAAATTATGGAACAGATGTTTTCCTTTTTAATTCAATTGCAAAAATTATAATTGATGAAAAACTTTATAATGAAGAATTTATAAAAGAAAATGTTGAAAATTTTGATGAATATTTAGAATTTATGGAGGGATTTCCAATAAAAGATACAGAAAAAATTACAGGTATAAATATAGAAAAATTGAAAGAGGTTGCATATATTTATTCAAAATCAAATTCATCAGTAATCTTATGGGCAATGGGAATAACTCAACATACAACTGGAACAGAAAATGTTTTTACTCTTTCAAATCTTGCTTTACTTACTGGACAAATTGGTAAAAAAGGAGCAGGGCTATCTCCATTAAGGGGACAGAATAATGTTCAGGGTGGATGTGATATGGGTGCGCTTCCGACACATTATCCTGGTTATTTACCTGTAAATGATGAAAATACTATAGAAAAATTTGAAAATGAATGGAAAGCAGAAGGTCTTCCAACCAAACCAGGTTTAACAGTTGTTGAGATGTTTGATAATGTATTAAAAGGAAAAATTAAATGTATGTATATAATGGGAGAAAATCCTTTGGTTTCAGACCCTGATATAAAACATGTAAAAGAAGCACTTGAAAATATTGAATTTCTTGTTGTTCAGGATATTTTTTTAACAGAAACAGCAAGATATGCAGATATTATTTTACCTGCAAGATGTTCATTTGAAAAAGAAGGGACTTTTACAAATACAGAAAGAAGAGTTCAGATGGTTTCAAAGTGTGTCAAGCCACCTTATGAAACAAAAGATGACTGGCAGATAATATATGAAATTTCAAAAAAATTTAATTGTGAATGGGGATATAAGGATGTATGGGATATTTTAAGAGAGATAAATAAAGTTGTTCCTCAATATAAAGGAATTACACCTGAAAGAATAAAAAAAGGAGAAAAAATTCAATGGCCATGCCCATCAGAAGACCATCCTGGAACAGAAACACTCCATATTGGTAAATTTAAAACAAAATCAGGTAAAGGGAAATTAATGAATGTTGAGTTTAAAAATGCATATGAATTACCTGACAAAGAATTTCCATTTTTACTTACAACTGGAAGAATTAGAAGCCATTACCATTCAAGAACAATGACAGGAAGAATAAAAGGAATAGAAGAAATTGTTGGAGATGATTTCTGTTTTATAAATTACAAAGATGCAAAAAGATTAAAAATAAGAGAAAATGATTATGTTGAGGTTTATTCAAGACGTGGTTCATTAAAATTAAAAGTTAAAATTTCAGACCAGATAAAAGAAGGTGTTATCTTTATTCCATTCCACTTTTATGCAAATATTCTCACACATAATAAACTTGACCCATACTCAAAAATCCCTGAATATAAGGTCTGTTCCTGTAATATTAAAAAATGTATGGGATAATATTGGCAAAGGGAGAAAAAAGCAGAAGGATTGGAAAAATTAAGGCATTTATTGAAATTGAAGGTATTACAATTATAGAAAGAATGATAAATGAGATTTTAGATATTTTTGAAAAAATAATTATTGTAACAACAAAACCAGAAATTTTTGAAAAAATAAAAAATGTTGAAATTGTTTTTGATGAATATAAGATTGGACCTATTGGAGGAATTTTAAAAGGACTTCAAGTTTCTCCACATTTTTATAATTTCATATTTGCCTGTGATTACCCATTTTTAAATAAAGATATTGTCAGATATATGATTGAAATTGAAAAAGATTATGATGTTCTTATTCCAAAAAAAGGAAATTCAATTCATCCATTATTTGCAATTTATTCAAAAAGAACTATACCAGTTATTGAAAAGAATATAATTATGAAAAAATACAGGGTTTTTGATTTATTAAATGAATTGAATGTGAAATATCTTGAAAGAATAAAGGATTTTGATTACTTATTTTTCAATCTGAATAGAAAAGAGGATATTAAAAAATTATGGGAAAGGGAATTTTAACTTTAATTATTCTTACAACAACAAGTTTATATGATACTGGTTTTCTTGATAAGGTTGTTTGTGAATTTGAGAAGGAATATAAATGTAAAGTTAAAATTATTTCAGTTGGGAGTGGAATGGCATTTAAACTTGGTAAAAGTGGAGAAGGTGATTTACTTTTTGTTCATGAGCCAGAAGGAGAAGAAAATTTTATTAAAGAAGGATATGGAGAAAAAAGGATTTTTGTTTTAAAAAATGAATTTGTTTTATGTGGACCTGAAAAAGACCCTGGTAAGATAAGTTTTTGCAAGGATATTTTTGATGCATTTAAAAATATTTATAATAAAAATTTAATTTTTATTTCAAGAGACGATAAGTCAGGGACAAATATAAGAGAAAAAAAGATATGGGAAAAGATAAAAATAAATCCAGAAGGCAAAAATTGGTATATTCAAACAGGTGTAGGGATGATAGAATCTTTAAGGATTGCTGAAGAAAAAAGTGGTTATATCCTTTCAGATATATCAACATTTATTTCACATAAAAATGAATTTAAAAATTTAAAGATTTTGTTAAGAGACAGAAAAAACCTTGAAAATTTTTATTCAATCATTCCTGTTTCAAGTAAAAAATTTCCATATGTTAATAAAGAATTAACTGAAAAATTTATTGAGTTTATGAAAAGTGAGAAATTGAGGAAAATAGTTGATGAATTTAAATTTGATGGAGAAAGAATTTTTGAGGTGGTTGAATGAATGAAATTTTTTCTATTTTTTCTATATCAATTAGAGTTGTTTTAATATCATCAATTATCTCATTTTTTATCTCATTTTTTATCTCCTTTTTTATTCTGAAAAAGAAATTAAAATCTCTATTTTTTTTCTTTCAGGCATTTCTTTTTATTCCCTCTGTTTTACTCGGTCTTTTAATATATATAATTTTCAGGAGAAATGGAATCTTTGGTTTTTTAAATCTTCTTTATACTTCAAAAATTATAATTTTGGGAGAGACAATTTTAATTATTCCCCTTATGGTTGTTTTTATTGTTAATGGAATTAAAGGTAAATTTTATGATATTGAGAAATTGAATAGGATTTTCTGTGGAAGTTTTTTAGATAATTTATTTTTAATTTTCAGAGAATGTAAAGAATCCCTTTTTTCTTCTTTTGTTGTTGGATGTGGGAGGGTAATTGGAGAAACAGGACTTGCTATGATAGTTGGAGGAAATATTAAAGGCCAGACAAGAACTTTTTCAACATCAATTGTTTTATATACAATGAGAGGAGAAATTGAAAAAAGTATTTATTCAGGAATTATTCTTTTATTTTTATCCTTGATTTTAAACCTTTTATTTTTTCTTTTAACAAAAAATGGAGATTTTTTTAAGGAATATTAAAAAAAGTTTTAATGGTAAAGTTGTTTTTTCAGATATAAATTTTTCTTTTAAAAAGGGAGAGATTTTTTATATATGCGGAGAAAATGGCTCTGGTAAAACAACACTTTTAAATATAATCTCATTTCTTGTAAAACCTGATTATGGAGAAATATTATACAGGGCAGAAGATAAAATTTTTGAATATAGATTTCCATATTTACCAGAAAAAACTGTCTTAAGCAAAATTTCTTATCTTCCTCAAAAAAACATTATTCTTAAAGGGAATGTTGAATATAATATAAAAATAGGAAAGATTTTAAGAAAAGATAAGAATTTTGATGAGAAATTTTATAATCTGGTAGAGATGTTTGGTTTTTTTGATATTTTAAAAAAGGACATTTATGAAATTTCAGAAGGTAAAAAGAAGGTTGCCTGTTTTTTAAGGACTGTAATTGTTGACTGGGAAATTTTACTTCTTGATGAACCATTTTCAAATCTTGATTCAAGATATATTGATATTATTTATGAATATTTGTTTGAGGAGAAAAATAAAGGAAAGACAATAATTATTACAAAGCCAGAAAGTCATGATATTAGAATATGTAAAATAGATTATTAGGATACCTGCAACTTCCTCAAGATTAAGGGACATTGCGGAGTTAATACCATTGATACAAAAAGGATTATCTATTTACGATAAAGGGAAAAGGAAGAAAAGGACCCTATGTATACTTACTCATTTACCTGAATATCTTATTAATCAAATAGAGATTGCAATAAAAAAACACCAAGAGATTTCATATAGGATAAAAGATTTAGAATTTAGAGATGGATATAGTATTGGAGATATAGCCAGTTTATTTAATTTAGCATGTGATATAGGTCTTATTGCTCTTTTATATTCAAAGCCAAGAAAATACAAGATGGATAAAGAGAAGGAAAGAGCCATTTAGTGAGTATTTTAAATTAGATTATGATAGATTGAAAGTAGATGATTTATATAGGGCGATGGATTGGTGGAGAGAGAAAGGAGAAGAATTATGGTATAGATAAGACGGTATTGATAGGGGATAGAGGGATGATAACAGAGGCAAAGATGGAAGAAAATAGAAGAATTGATAAAAGAAAAAGATAGTCCATTTTAAAGAGAAAAGGATAAAAGCACATGCATTTATCTCCATCCTTTCTTATTATATAATAGTTGAGATGAAGAAAAGATTAAAAGATTTATTTGATGAGAATGGAAAAGGGAGAGAATATATTTTAAAGGAAATTTAAAAAGTAATATAAACTCTTATGGCTATTGGGTTAAACTTCATTCCTATCTGTGGAAGTTGGGTTAATGATTACCAAAAAAACTTGTCAACTGGTGCTGAATTTGTTTTATTTTGTAGATGTAATCTGATTCTCTCAAAAAGTTCTCAAATGCTTCAGGATGATATCCAAATTCAGGATTTCTTTTAAAAATCTCAAAATCTCTCTCTGTTATTTCAAGTTCATCCTCAAGTATCCTTTTTATTTTTTCTTTATTCCCCCTTCTATATTCCCTCAAATTTCTGTAAAAATCTACTATATTTATGCAACTTTTGAAACTTAAATAAATATGAAGAGCAAGGTCAATTTCTTTTTTTAATCGTAGGTTATCTTTATCTATCTCTATTCCTTTTTTAAGAAATTCTATTCCTTCATCCCATTTTTTCAAAAGTTTATTTACCTGGTGGATAAATGTAGAATAAGGGATATCCAGAAATGTTTCAAGGTTATCACCAATATTTAAGTTTCCATTTTCATCTCTTGGTAAAGGTCTCCATGATGGAATAACACCAATTTTTTCTACATTCAATAAAAGAGGGTAAATAGTTGCATAGTTTATAGGTCCATTATAGATAAAAGGAATTGAAAATGGATAATAAGAAAATGCTTCTGAGAATTTTTTCCATCCCCTTAAAACATATTCCGAAACATTTTTCCCAAATTCTGATATAACAACTTCTTTAATTATTTCTTTTTTACTTTTTTTAGAAATAGAAAATTTACCAGCAATTTTACTCATAGGTGAAATATTCCCTCCAAATATCCAGCAACTCAAAAATCCATTTATTTTCATCTTTCTCATTCTTTCAAGTTTTTCAGCAAAAGAATAAATAACTGGAATATAAGGGACTGTCACAATTTCATGAGTTGTTCCCATCTGAAGTTTTGCCATAACTCTCATACCTTTCTTTTTAGCAATTTTAATTATTTTTTTAAATCTTGGAGATGGACCTACATATGAAAGAGAATACTCATCAACAGGATATCTTTTTCCTTTCATAAATTTATATCCACCTCTTTCAAAATCGCTCATTAAAATAACATCATCTGAAAGAGAATTTATAAGATTTTTGTGTGGTTCAGGTTCAATAATATTCCAACTCCATGTCCAAGCAATTACATCTGCATTTTTATTTGCATCCTTTATTCCTTTTTTTATTAAATTTATTATTTCTGCAACAACCTCATGTGGCTTTCTCTTTTCACACCTTTTACAATAAAATCCCCATTTTGCCCAATCAACCATTTCAGGAAAATTCTTTATTTCTTTTAACCATTTTGGATAATGTGAATAACAATGAGTATGGAATTCACTTGCAGTTATAAGAAAAACACCACCAAGACCAGGAACTTTCTTAAATAAATTGTATGAACTTTCATAAAGATAATCCTTAACTTTTTCAGTTGATGTACAAAGAGCATAATATTTTCCAGCATAAAATGGTGTTTCTTTTAATTCATCGGGGAATATATGAGGTTGACCTTTAACTTCAGGATATTTTTTCCAGAATTTATCTTCTTCTTTAAAGCCCCTTGGCTCGCATAAATAAAGATAAACTTTTATTCCAAATTTAGATGTATACTCAACAAAATCACAAAGTGCTTTCAATTTTGTCTCATTTCCAAATTCAGGGAATGGTTTTGATGATACAATTTCTCTTAAAATACAGTGAAGCCAAACAGCATTAAAACCTTCATTTTTTATTTCTTCAAGATACCAACTTGGATGTGCTTTAATTGCATCTTCTATTTCTTTTCCATAAAAATCAGAATAAGGAGAGCGAATAATTGATAGGGTAAAAGTTCTTTTATTTTTCATTTTTTAGGAACCTTTTTATTTTTTCAATTATCTCTTTTTTTGCTTTTTCTCCATATTCTTTAGTTGCTTTTTTTGCTGTTTTTGAATACCACTTATTTTCATCAAACTTTTCCATATCAACTCCTTCAGGATAAAAAGCAAACATAAGAGATGTTTCCTGTCTTCCTGCATGGTCAATTGGAAATTTCTTCTGTGTTTCTTCATCCATTAATGGATGAATTTTTATCCAGTTAAATGGGTCTTTTCCTTTGCTCTGTTTTTCATAATAATCTTTTAAGTTTTCTTTTCCCCACCATCCTTCTCCATAATTTTTTTCAAGAAATTCAAATATACTTTCTCTTGCTGCAAGTTTAAAAGCAAGGTCTGTTGGCATGCCTGAAATAAAATTTTCACTCTGATGATGTATAAAAACATGAATATTCCTAAACCCAATTCTTAAAAGATTTTCAAAAAGATTTTTTGCAAATTTATAAACGATTTCCGGACTTATATTAATTGTCCCCTTTTCTTCAGGTGATTCAACTGCATAACTTGCACATCCATAATAAAATGGAGGTAAAATTATAATTTCTATTTCTTTTTCAATTTCTTCAAGCGCCTTTAAAACAAGTAAAGTATCAACTCCAACACAAAGATGTTCACTATGATATTCAATAACACCAACAGGCAGAATAACAGGTGTATTTTTCTTAATTGCTTTCCTTATCTGTTCAGGAAACATATTTTCATATCTCATTTTTTCACCTCATATTTCAACTACTTCTAAAAACTTATCTGATAAAAGTTCTGACACATTCTTTTTAACAATTATTCCATCTTCCCATCTTAATCCAACATTTTCTGAATATAAAAATGTATCAACCTGAAATGTCATATTTTCTTCCAAATAATATTCTGAATTCAATTCCATCCATGGCTTTTCAACCTCCATCATTCCAATCCCATGACATGGACCATAAAGAATATTTTTACTTACTCCAATTTTTTCTCCATATTCATAAAACTTTTTAACAATTTCTTTTGCCTTTATACCTGCTTTTATCCATTCAATAGTTTTTAAATGCATATCAAGACCTGCCTGAACAAGTTTTCTATCCTCTGGTTTAAATTTTCCAATACATACAGGTCTTCCAACACTTGAAGAATACCCACATACCCTTGCTCCTATATTTAACTGAATTAATCTATTTTTCCCTATTTTCTCATGTTTTGGTCTGCCTATTGCATGTGTTGAATTTTTACCGGATAAAACATATTGAGGATGTCCTTCATATTCTGCACCATTTTCATAAATTGCTTTTTCAACAATTCCTACTACTTGAAGTTCAGTCATTTCTGGTCTTATTGAATTTAAGGTTTCTTCAAGTGCAATTTCTGATATTTTAAATGCCTGTTTCATCATTTCCAGTTCAACATTACTTTTTATTATCCTTAAATTATCAATTATATCATCACTTTTTACTATTTCGGCATCAGGTGCTGCTTTTTTAATACCTTCATAGATAGGTAAAGGAAATATTTGATAACCAGCCAATCCTATTTTTTTAACTTTCTCTCCAACAAGTTCTTTAAAAACAATAGAAAAATCATCAAGTTTCATATCAGGATAATTTGATTCCGCACTCTCTCTATATTCCAATATTTTATAAATTTTTTTTATTCTGCTTCTATCTCTTGCAAATGTCTCACTTTCAGGTCCAATAAGTAAAGCAAGTTTTCCTGTTTTTGATATTGCAACACCTGATGTCTCAAATATAGGCCAGTAATCAGATAAATACCTAACATTTGCAAAGTCAGCCTCATTTGAATGAACTATTAAAATATCAAGCCCTTTTTCTTTAACTCCTTTTACCACCTCTTTCCATCTTCTTTCAAACTCACTTTCTGGAATTATATATTTTCCCATTTTATCCCCCATTATTTATAATGTAAATATTTACTGAAAACCCATTCTTTTTATTTTACCTTTTTTCTTTTCAAATTTTTCTTTTTATATAATATCAAAACTTTATTATACCCCCAAAGAAGTTCTCAAGAGATATAGTTAATTTGGGAGTGATTGAAAGAGAAAAATCATATTTATTCAGATGAGACAGGATGGAAATTAAAGTTATTGTGAATTGCTCCCTCCTTAAAAATTATTTTAAACACGGTTCAGTTAGGATTTATAAAAATTTAATGGTTCAAATAAAATAGTTTTCTGCAAGATATGATGTTCTGTGAAATGTTCCTGCAAAAATATATTTAAATCCAATCTTTTTTCCGTATTCTTCTATTTTTTTAAAAAATTTCTCCTCATAAAACTTTTTAACTTCATAACCATTTTTATCCGGCTTTAAATATTGACCAACAACAAGTATATCACAGCCAGTTTTTAAAATTTCATCCATTAATATAAAGATTTCTTCTTCTTTCTCTCCAAGGCCAAGCATAAATCCTGACTTTGTAATAAATCCATTTTTTTTTATTTCACTCAAAACTTTAATAGATTTTTTATAATCTGATTTCGGTCTTATAACAGGATAAAGTGAGGGGACTGTTTCTATATTATGTGAAATAATATCTGGTTTTGAGTTGAAAATAATTTTAAGTAATTTAGAATCTCCTTTAAAATCAGGTATAAGGAGTTCAATTTTTGTTTCAGGAGATTTTTTTCTTATTTCCTCAACTACTTTTGCAAACTGGCTTGCTCCACCATCAGGTAGGTCATCTCTTGTAACTGAAGTAATAACAACATATTTCATTTCAAGTTTTTTTACTATCTCTGCTATTTTTTCAGGTTCTTTTTCATCTATTTTTTCAGGTTTTCCTTTATTTACACCGCAGAATTTACAGTTTCTTGTGCATAAATTTCCAAGTATCATGAAAGAAACATATCTTCTCCCAAAACATTCATATATATTTGGACATAAAGCACTTTCACAAACAGTATTGATATTTGAATTTTTAAGGATATTTTTTACATAAAAAAAATTCTCACTAAATCTTATCCTTTTTTTTATATATTTTGGAATTTTTTGCATTTTTACAGATATCTTTCAATTTTTTTAAAATAATTCATACCATCAGTATTTTCAATGTCAATTCCACCACAGTTAATTAAAACTTTGCCTGAATAAAAACTTTTTATTAAAATTTCAAATTCTTTTTCATTGGAGGAATAAAGTATCACATTTTTTCCACTCTTTAATATTTTTTCAATTATAGGAAGCCATAAGGAAGAAGCGCATGGTGGTTTTCCTGCCCCAGGAACTATCTGTATAACTTTTATATATGGGAGGGAAAGTAATATATCAAGATGTTTTATTTCATCGGGTCCGTCAAGATGCCAGACAATATATTCCAGATAATCTTTTAATTTTTCAAGTTCATATACAACAAATTTCTCAAATAGTTTGGGAGATATCATTGTTGAAAAATCACACTGACAGGCATATGTTTTCCCTGGTGCCCATATAAGCCATGAAGCATCACCTTCTATTTTTTCTTTTATTTTATTATGGAATAAACTATGTATTTTTATCCAGACAAAAATAAATTCATCAATCTTTTCAAGAATAATTTCAGGTGTTTCAATTATATCAAAAAGTAAATTTTCAACACCTCTTAAAAGAGAAAAGCAAGTTAATGCATCTCCAAGGTCAGAATTCCATATTAAAAACTCACCATTAAATTTTTCAATTTGCTTTTCAATAAGTTTTATACTTGCATTCAACCAGAAATTATCTTCCTTAAATTCTATTTTAAAATTCTTCCAATTATCAATAATTTTATCAAACCAGACAGTTTCTTCTCTAAAAATAACTTTCCCACCTAAATATGCAGTCATTGTCATTGGTGTTCCACGACTCCCCCAAAGATGAGGAATAGCAGGGTAGGAAACACCCAGATAATTTAATTTTTTTACATTTTCAATCTGATATTCTACAAACTTTTCAAAATCTGGTAATTCTTCTTCTTTTTCCCAAAATTTATTAAGATTTATAAAGTTTTTGTCTTTTAAAAAAGAAATTTGAATAAGAGGAGTTTCATTTTTACCATTCCACCATTTTCTAATTTTTTCAAGTTTTCCTCTTACCTCTTTTTTCATTTTAGTTTCAATATCATAGATGATTTTATAGTCAATTGTCAAATTCAATTTTTTATTTTCTCTTGACAAAATTTAAAATGTGATATTTAATTTGTATAAAGAGGTATAAAATGGTATATTTTGGTGAATATAGGAGTAAAATTGATAAGCAGGGAAGAATTGTAATTCCTTCAAAATTAAGGCAATTAATTAAAAAAGATGGAGATAATATTTATATTACTAAAGGGATTGAAAAATGTCTTTTTATTTTTCCAGAAAAAACATTTCAACAACAATGTGAAAAAATTAATGAACTTTCTTTTACAAAAGGTAATCCAAGAATATTTACAAGATTATTTTATTCAAGTTCATATAAAGAAAAGATTGATAAGCAAGGAAGGATTTTGATACCTGCTCAATTAATTGAATATGCTGGAATAAAAGAAAATGTGGTTATTTCAGGTGCTGGGAATAGAATTGAAATTTGGGATGATTTAGAATGGCAGAATTTTTGTGCTAAATATTTCCCATATTATGGAGAAATTTCAGAAAAAATTTTTGAATGATGAGCATATTCCAGTTTTAAAAGAAGAGGTTTTAAAATGGATAAATTTAAAGGAAAACGGAATATATGTAGATTGCACAACAGGTTCTGGAGGACATAGTAAATATTTACTTTCTTCTGGAATAAATATTTTTTTAATTTGTATTGATAAGGATGAAAAAATGATTGAAATAGCAAAAGAAAATTTAAAAGATTTTAAGAATTTCAAATTGATTAAGGGTGGTTTTGAAAATTTAGAGGAAATTTTAAAAAATGAAAATATAAAAAAAGTGGATGGAGTTCTTTTTGACCTTGGATTTTCTAAATTACAGGTAAAGGATAGTGAAAGGGGTTTTAGTTTTCAAATAGATGGCGTTCTTGATATGAGATACGATAGAAATTCCCATTTGACTGCATATGATATTGTTAATAGTTGGTCAAGAGAAAATTTAATATATATATTTAAAAATTATGGTGAGATTAAAAATTGTGAAAGAATAGTTAATGAGATTATTGAAAGAAGAAAAAAGAAAAAATTTGAAAGGACGAAAGAATTTGCTGATTTTATAGTTCAGAATTTCAAGGAGAAAAGAAAGATACATCCTGCTACAAGATTTTTTCTCGCATTAAGAATTGCAGTTAATGATGAACTTAATTGTTTAAAAAAAGGTCTTGAGAGTGCATTAAAGGTTTTAAAAAATGGGGGAAGAGTTCTTGTTATAAGTTTCAATTCACTTGAAGATAGGATTGTTAAAAAATTTTTTAAAGAAAAAGGGCAAATTAAAATATTGACAAAAAAGCCAATTACTCCAGATAAAAATGAAATAAAAGAAAATCCATTAAGTAGAAGTGCAAAATTGAGAGTAGGAGAAAAATGTGAGGAATAATAAAAATAAAAGGAATAATTTAAAAACTTTATTTTTTATTTCTATGATTGGTTGTTATCTCATTGCCTATGTTTTTCTCTATCTTAAAATTGTTCACATTGGATATATAATTGGAAAAATGAAAGATGAATATGAAACCTTAAATCTTTTGAATAAAAACTATAATCTTCAACTTATAAAATTAATGACACCTGAAAATTTAGAAAAATTGGCTAAAGAAAAAAATATAAACCTCAAAATACCTGAAAACTGGTGTTTTTACAAGATTAAGGAAGATGAAAAAAATATTAAAGAAACTCAAATTCTGGAGGCAGGCGAAAGGTGATATTTTTGAAATGAGGTTAAAGTATATAAGATGTCTTTTTTTTATTTTATTCTTTATTATATTTGGGCGACTTTTTTATTTACAGGTGCTGAAACAGATAAAGTATGTTAAAATCGGCTTAAAAACAGAATATAAAAAGATAACAGTTCCAGGTGAGAGAGGAAGAATATTTGATAGAAATGGGAAATTGCTTGCTTTTAATATGCCATCCTATGACATTTATTTTGATTCATGGATGATAAATTATTTAAGAGAGGAAGAACCTTATTATTTAGAAGAAATGAAGGAAAAAATTTCAAATATACTTGGGATTGAAAAGAAAGATATAGAAGAAAAGATGAAAGAATCGTACGGATTAATTAAAAAAGATATAAGTGTTGAAGAATTCGCAAAAATAAAAGAATTAAATATAAAAGGAGTTTATTTTGAAAAAAAATATAAAAGGGTTTATCCCTATGGAAAGCATGCATGTCATATTCTTGGTTTTACAGATGTTGATGGAAATGGACAGGAAGGAGTTGAATATTTTTATGATTCTGTTTTGAAAGGCAGAGACGGGTTATATTTAGTTCTGAAAGATGGTCTTGGAAACCTTATACCATCTGTTAAAAAGGAATTGATAAGAGAAGAAAAAGGGAAGGATATTTTTTTAACAATTGATTCAAATATTCAATTTATTGTTGAAGAAGAGATAAAAAATTGGTATGAAAAATTTACACCTAAAAATATTTCTGTTGTTGTTATGGACCCAGATAATGGTGAGATAATTGCGCTTGCAAATTACCCAAATTATAATCCTAATGAAAAAGGTATAAAGGTTGATTTTTCAGTAATAAGGAACAAATGTATTACTGACCTTTTTGAGCCTGGTTCTATATTTAAAATCGTTACTGCAGCAGCAGCAATTGAAGAAGGTATTTTCAATCCATCATCAATTATAATGTGTGAATTTGGGAAATGGTTTGTGAGAAATCACTGGTTGCACGATATTCATCCTTATGGTTCACTAACATTTGCAGAAGTTGTTGAAAAATCAAGTAATATTGGGACTGTGAAGATTGCATTGACTCTTGGTGAAGATAAACTATACAAATACTGTAAAAAGTTTCATTTTGGAGAGAAAACAGGGATAGATTTACCAGGAGAAACACCAGGTATTTTCAGACCTATTGAGAAATGGAGTTTGTATTCAATCACGGCAATTCCCATAGGACAGGAAGTTGGCATAAATTCAATTCAAAGTATAAGGGCTATTTCTGTTTTTGCAAATAATGGATATCTTGTAAGACCACATGTTGTAAAGGAGATAAAAGGAGAGGAAACAATTGAAATAAAAAATTATAAAAGTGAAAAAGAACAGATTTTCTCACCAAGAACAATTTCTATAATGAGGGATATTTTAAGAGGGGTTGTTGGACCCGAAGGAACAGCACCAAAAGCAGGAATTGAAGGATATAGAATTTATGGGAAAACTGGAACAGGTCAAAAATCAATTGGTGGTTTTTATGTAAAGGGTAAATATGTTTCCTCTTTTGTTGGATTTTTGTTGAGTTCTAAAAAGAATATTACAATTTCTGTTAATGTTGATGAACCAATTGGTGCTTATTACGGAGGGCTTGTTGCTGCTCCACTTTTTAGAAATATACTTATGAGAATAATTAATTATTATCAAATACCACCTGAAGATGAAATAAAAATTGCATACACAAATGAAACTAAAAGAAATAATTAAAGATATAAGAAAAAAGAAGGTTTTTAATCTGGAAAATTTTGAAATTGAAGGCATTGCTTATGATTCAAGAAAGGTAAAGGAAAACTATATATTTGTCGCAATTAAAGGTTCAAAAGTTGATGGTCATGATTTTATTAATGATGCAATTGAAAGAGGAGCAAAATGTATAGTTGTCAGTAAAAGACCTTCAATTGTTCCTGCAAATGTTTGTGAAGTTGTTGTTGAAGATACAAAAAAGGCATTGAGTGAAATTGCAAATAATTATTATGGATATCCTTCAAAAAAATTAAATGTAGTTGGTATAACAGGAACAAATGGAAAGACAACAACAAGTTTTATAATTAAGGAGATTCTTAAGGAAAATGGAATAAAGGCAGGACTTATAGGAACTATATTTTATGAAATTGGCGAAAGGAAAATAATTTCAACAAATACAACTCCACAATCCCTTGACTTAATAGAAATGTTTTCTGAAATGGTTGATAATGGGTGTAAATGGGTTGTTATGGAAGTTTCTTCTCATGGCATTGACCAGAAAAGGATTGAGGGAATAGATTTTAATATGGGAATTTTTACAAATATTACTTCACATGAACATCTTGATTATCACAAAACATTTAAAAATTATCTCAACACCAAACTTCTTTTTTTCTCAAAGTATTTAAAAGAAAGCGAGAAAGAGGAAAAATATGGAGTTATAAATCTTGATTCTCGCTATTCAAAATCATTTATAAAGGTATGTGAAAGAAACAAAATTAATTGGATAACATTTGGGAAACATAAAAATTCAAAAATAAAACTTTTAAATTATGAAATAGGTCCTCAAGGAAATTTTTTAGAAGTCAGCATTGGAAAAGAAAAAATTTCCTTTGAAAGCAAAATAAGTGGTCTTGGAAATGTTTATAATCTTTTGGCAGGAATTGCCTTTTCCTATATTTACAAAATTCCATACCAAACAGTAAAAAAGGCGTTTTTAAATATTAAAGATATTCCTGGAAGGTTTGAGTTTATAAATGAAGGTCAGGACTTTTTAGTTATTGTTGATTATGCTCATACCTATCACGCATTGAGAAATTTACTTATTTCTGTTAGAAGTTTAAAACCAAAAAGGATAATACTAATTTTTGGTTGTGGAGGAGACAGAGATAAAAGTAAAAGACCATTAATGGGTAAAATCTCTGTTAAAATGGCTGACTATGTTATAATTACATCGGATAATCCAAGAAGTGAAGACCCAAATGAAATAATAAAAGATATTGAAAGTGGTATTCCTTTTTATCTTAGAAAAAAATATACAAAAATTCCTGATAGAAGACAAGCAATCTATGAAGGGATTTCAATGGCAAAGACAAATGATTGTGTTTTGATTGCAGGTAAAGGACATGAGGCATTTCAAATATTAAAGGATGTTATTATTCCATTTGATGATAGAGAAGAAGCAAGAAAAGCAATAAAAGAGATAATTACAAAAAGAGAAAATGAAAAACTTTTATAAATGGAAAAAGTAAAATTAAGTGAGATTATATTCTGGTGTAAAGGAAAAGTAAATAGAAAATTTGGAGATTTTTATATTTCAGGTATTTCTACAGATACAAGAAATTTAAAAAAAGGTGATTTATTTATAGCATTAAAAGGAGAAAAATTTGATGGACACAATTTTGTGAAGGAAGCATTTGAAAAGGGAGCAAGTTGTTGTATAGTATGTAAAAATTTTCAGGAAAATTCAGGGTTAATAATAAAAGTTGAAGATACAATTTTTGCATTAGGAGATATAGGTAAAAATTATAGAGAGAAAATGAAAATGAAGGTTATTGGAATCACAGGCAGTGATGGGAAAACAACAACAAAAGAGATAATAAAGAATATCCTTCTTGAAAAATTTAAGGTGGTTGCAACAATGGGCAATTTTAACAATCAGATAGGTCTTCCACTTTCAATCCTTCAGGCAGATAGCAAAACTGAATTTGGTGTTTTTGAAATGGGAATGAATAAGAAAGGAGAAATTGATTATTTGAGTAAAATATGTAAGCCAAATTATTGTATAATAACAAATATTGGTTGCGCTCATATAGGTTTTTTCAGAAATAGAAAAGAGATAGCAGACGCAAAATCTGAAATCTTTAAAAATTTAATCCAAGAAAAGGCAGTTTTTCTTAATAGAGATAGTGATTTTTTTAATTACTTAAAGGAGAAAATAGGTAAAGAAAATCTTATTACAGTTGGTGTTAATAAAAAAGGTGAGATAAGAGGTAAAATTTTGGAGGAGGGGATTGATTTTTTTATATATGAGGTAAAAGGAGAGAAATATAAAATGAATTTCTGGAATACATCTTTTATCTACTCAGGACTTTTTGGTATTGCTTTTGCAGAAGAATTTGGAATATCTAAAAACTATGTCAAAGATGTAATAGAAAATATTAAACCACTTTCTGGGAGAGGTCAGATTAAAAAAAATAAAATATTTATAATTGATGAAAGTTATAACTCAAATCCAAATTCTCTGAAAAATTCTTTATTATGTTTTGAAAGGAAAAATTTTAATAGAAAAATTGCTGTATTAGGAGATATGGCTGAACTTGGAAAATTTACAAATTTTTATCATTATTATATTGGAAAGGTTCTTGCAAATCTAAAAATTGATATTGTTCTTACCTGTGGGAATTCTTCTAAAATTATATCTGATATATCAGGGAAAGGAAAACATTTTTTTGAAATTGAAGAGTGTAAGAAGTATTTAAAAAGTATTATTAAGAAAGGAGATGCAATTTTGGTAAAAGGTTCAAGAATAGCAAAAATGGACCAGATAGTTGAATATTTAAAGGAGGAGATTTAAATGCTTTTTAAAATTTTTTATTCTTTTAAAGATTTCTGGTTTGGCTTTAATATATTTAAATATGTAACAGTCCGTGCATCACTTGCAACATTTACTTCACTTTTAATTTCCCTTATTTTTGGAAGAAAATTAATAAATAAACTTAAAAACTTCTGCCATCCAAATATGCTTGATTTCAGAGAAGAAAAGAAAGAAAAAACACCTACAATGGGAGGTCTTTTGATACTTGGAAGTTTATTGATTTCAACAATATTATGGGCAGATTTAAAAAATACATACATTATCTTACTTATTTTTTTAACTATATCTTTAGGTCTTGTTGGATTTCTTGATGACTATAAAAAATTAAAATTTCATTCATATAAAGGAGTTAGACCACTTGTGAAAGTAGTCAGCCAGATGTTTATTGGTTTTATTATTGGACTTATTCTTGTTTATAATGAAAAACTTGGTTTTAATACCTCACTATATCTTCCATTTTTCAAAAAAATTATTATACCTCTTGGAGAATACTTTGTTCTTTTTACAGTTTTCATTATAGTTGCAACATCAAATGCAGTAAATCTTACAGATGGGATGGATGGTCTTGCAATTGGTTTAATTTTAACTTGTGTTCTTGCCTATGCGATAATTTCATATATTGTTAGTAATATAAAATTTGCAAATTATCTTAATGTTTGTTTTGTTAAAGGAGCAGAAGAAGTTACTGTTTTTACTGCTGGACTTATTGGTTCATGTCTTGGATTTTTATGGTTTAACTGTTATCCTGCTGAAATTTTTATGGGAGATACAGGTTCATTGCCCTTAGGTGGAATTATCGGATTTCTTGCTATTATAGTAAAACAGGAATTGTCTTTGATTTTTGTAGGTGGTATATTTCTTGCTGAAGTTTTTTCTGTTATAATACAGGTCGTATCTTTTAAAACCAGAAAAAAGAGAATTTTTTTTATGACTCCAATACACCATCATTTTGAACTTAAAGGTATTCCTGAACCGAAAGTTGTGACAAGATTTTGGATTATAGGTATAATTCTTGCTTTATTTACAATTATAACTTTAAAGATAAGATGATAGACATAAAAGATAAAAAAATTGGAGTTATTGGACTTGGTATAAGTGGTTTTGATACATCAATTTTCTTACTTGAAGAAGGTGCTGATATCTATGTTTCTGAAAAAAATTATAATGAAGATATAAGTGAAAAAATTGAAATGTTGAAGAAGAAAGGAGCAAAATTTGAAATTGGGAAAAATTCATTTGATTTTTTAAAAAATGTTGATATGATTGTTATAAGCCCTGGGGTTGATGAAAGAATAGAACCTGTAATTGAATTGAAAAAAAGAGGAATTAAAATTATAAGTGAGATTGAACTTGCATATAATTTCTCAAAAAGCAAAAAGATAATAGGAATAACAGGAACAAACGGAAAAACCACGACGACAACTCTTACTGGAGAAATATTTAAAAATGCCAATTATCCTTCAGTTACCTGTGGAAATATAGGAAATAGTTTTATAGGAGAATTAAAAAATATAGATGAAAATACTTATGTTATTCTGGAAGTCAGCAGTTTTCAACTTGAAAAAATAGATAAATTCAGACCATATATTAGTTGTCTTTTAAATATTGATTATGACCACTTTGATAGATATTCAAATATGAACCAATATATCTCTGCCAAAAAAAGAATTTTTGAAAATCAAAATGAAGAGGATTTCAGTGTTTTGAATTTTGATGATTATTATATAAAAAGATTTGTGAAAGAAATTAAAAGTAAAAAGATGTTTTTCAGTTTTTCAAATGTCTTAAAAGGAGCATATTATAAAGATGGGAAAATTTTTTTGAAATTAGAAGAAGAAGTGACAATTGATATAAAAAATATAAAACTTCAGGGGAAGGGGAATATTGAGAATATAATGGCTTCCTCTTTGATTTGTTTGATTTGTGGAATTGAACCTGAAATTATAAAAAATACTTTGAAAAATTTTAAACCACTTCCACACAGAATGGAGGTTGTTGCAGAAATTGGTGGCATTCTTTTTATAAATGATTCTAAATCAACAAATCCACATTCAGTTAAAAACTCGGTTTTAAGTATAGATGGTGAAGATAGAATAATTCTTATACTTGGTGGTAAAGATAAAGGATTTCCTTATTCTCAATTGAAAAAATATTTGAAAAAGAAAGTTAAATTTATAATTTTATTTGGAGAGGCAAAGGAAAGGATTAAAAAAGAACTTGAATCAATAAATATTCCAATTGAGTTTGTCAATGATTTAAAAGAAGTTGTAAAACTTGCAAAAAAAATAGGTAAGAAAGGAGATGTTGTTCTTTTTTCTCCTGGATGTTCTTCATTTGATATGTTCAAAAATTACAAGGAGAGAGGGGATGTTTTCAAAAAAGAAGTTCTTTCTTTATTATAATATTTATTTTGCAGGAATTTTACTCATTATTTTGGGTAGTATATTTGTTTTAAGTTCAACTTTTGCCTATGGCCTTGAAAAAAATAATTTAACATTTTATTTTGTAAAACATATACAATACCTTTTTATAGGCGTTGGTCTTTTATACCTTGCTCAGAGAATTAATATTTATAAACTTGAAAAGATTTCAAACATTTTGTTTTTTATTTCCTTCCTTCTTTTATTTATTCCTGTTTTCCAACATGGTTTGAGATGGGCAAAACTCGGACCTATTCGTTTTCAACCATCTGAATTTGTTAAACTTACCTTTATTTTATTTCTTGCAAGTTATTTTAAAAAGAGAAAACCGGAGAGTTTCAGAGATATTTTCATTCCATTGGTTATTTGTTTTCTTGTAATTGGAATTTTACAACTGCAAAAAGACCTTGGAACATCGGTAATTATTCTTTCTATTTTTGCTGGAATTTTATTTCTTTGTGGATTAAAGATAAAGTATATAGTTTTTATTTCAGGGATTTCAATTATTATATTTATTGGTCTTATTTTTCTTTTTCCTTACAGAATTGAAAGAATTAAAAGTTTTGGTAAGAATTATCAGACAAAGCAATCAATAATTTCAATAAGTTCTGGTGGTTTTTTCGGGAAAGGACTTGGAGCAGGTATAAGAAAATTAAGATATGTTCCTGAAATTCATAAAGATTTTGTGTATGCAGTTGTAGGAGAGGAACTTGGATTTGCGGGAACAGTAGGAGTTTTAATTCTTTTTAGTATTATTGTTTTCTGCGGTTTTGAAATTTCATATTTTTGTTCTGATTTTTTTGAAAAATTACTTGTTTCAGGGATAAGTATTCTTTTTGGTATTCAATTTATACTTCATGCCTGTGTTGTTCTTGGAATTTTTCCGACAAAAGGGACAACATTGCCTTTTTTCAGTGTAGGTGGTTCTTCTCTTATGACAAATCTTTTAGCATTCGGTTTTTTGCTTAAAACAGGAAAAAAAATAGGCGAAGAAACTAATATAAAATATTTAGATGAAATTATAATTCACCTTAAATGAGATTGAAGGGTATAATTTTTGACGGAGATGGTGTTTTATTTGATACTGAGAAATTACATGTTCTTGCATGGAAGAGATTTTTACCATTTTTGAAAGAAGAAGATTTTGCAGAAGGAGTTGGGGTTGAAGATAATATATTTTTAAAAAGATTGAAGGAAAAAGGGAAAATAAGAAAACAATCGAAAATTGATGAACTTGTTGAGAGAAAAAATAAAGAGT
>JBMFMQ010000011.1:0-24264 GCA_049970595.1 Candidatus Ratteibacteria bacterium
ATACCTTTTGGGGATTTTAAAGGGGTTTAAACCCCTTTAAGAAACAAACATAAGAATGTGGTATAATATAAAAAGGGGAAATAACTAATGGGAACCAGTAAATACTTACTATTATCTAAGAATTAAAATGAAAAAAATATTTTTATTTTGTGGATTTTTATTTATTCTTTCTGGATGCGCACCAACAATAAAACAGCCAAAGATTTCAAAGGAAGCAATAGAAGAAGAAAGGGAAAAACAAGAGGAAATAGTACTTTTTACATATCTTGAAAGAGAACAGAGATTATTTAAAGTCGGACTACCTTTATTAAAAGGTGCTTTAAATTATTATAACAAAAAACACCGAATTTCTTTTGGAATGATTGTTCACAGTGTAAAAAATTATAAGAAAGACCAATTGCCACTTATAAGAAAAAAATATATAGTTGATGATATACCTACAATTTTATATTTGCATCCTGATTTTGGTGGTTTTAAAGGTGGATTAAAAGTAAATGATAAGATAATTGAAGTTGATGGTAAAAAAATAAAAGATATTGAAACATTTTCAAAAGTAATAGATAGTATTCCTGAAAAAAAAGAAATTGTTGAATTTGTTATAGAAAGGGAAGGAGAAATTTTAAAATTTAATATACCAACAACAAAAATATGCCCATTTTCTTTACATTTAATTACAGACCCAAAAATATCTGATGCTATAAATGCATACACTGATGGACAAAGGATTTTTGTGACAGTTGGTCTTTTAAGATTTTTACAGGACGATACAGAACTTGCTCTTGTTTTATCCCATGAAATTGCACATGCTGTTTTAGGACATGTTGAGAAAACTCTTGGTAATAGAATTCTTGGAACAATTTTAGATATTGCAATAATTTTAACAACAGGAATAAATACACAGGGTATTTTTGGAGATATTGGTGCTCTTGTTTATTCAAAGGAATTTGAAAAAGAGGCAGATTATCTCGGAACATATATATTAGCAGCCAGTGGATATGATATTACAAATGCTGCAAATTTATGGAGAAAAATGGCTGCTGAATATCCTGGTTCAACAAAAGATATATTTCTTGCAACACATCCATCATCTCCAGAAAGGTATATATTAATTGAAAAAACTGTTAAAGAGATAAAAGAAAAACAGGAAAAAGGTCTTCCTTTAACTATTGAATTTAAAAAATAATGGCTAATTTTATATTATTTATAATTCTTGGGATTTTTTCAGGTGTTATTAGTGGACTACTTGGTATTGGAGGTGCTACAATTATTGTTCCTGCCTTAATTTATTTTTTTGGTTTTTCTCAACATCAAGCACAAGGAACAACTTTATTATTAATGGTACCACCTATTGGAATTTTAGCTGCATTGACTTATTATAAAAAGGGTTATGCAGATATACCTACAGCAATTTTTATATGTATAGGATTTTTCATAGGTGCTTATTTAGGAGCAAAAATTGCAATATCTATTCCTGAAAAAATTTTAAGAAAAATTTTCGGTTTATTTTTATTAATTATTTCCTTCCATATGATTTTCAAAAAATAGTCCTTTTGTGATAAAATAGTAAAATTCAAAAGGAGGTTTTTATGGCTAAAGTTTTAATTATTTATCATTCAAAGACAGGAAATACTGAAGAAATGGCAAAAAGTGTTGAAGAAGGAGTAAAGGAAGAGAAAGTTGAAGTTATATTAAAATCTATTGAAGAAACAAAATTAGAGGACTTGCTTGATGCAGATGGAATTATTGTTGGTTCTCCTACATATTTTGGACTTCCTTCCGCTGAAATTAAGGAACTTTTTGATAGGTCTGTTAAATATTATGGGAAACTTGAAGGGAAAATTGGTGCTGCATTTACATCCTCTGCTCATATAGCGGGTGGAAATGAAACAACAATTATGGGAATATTACAGATGATGCTTATTCATGGTATGATAGTTCAGGGGACAACAAAATCAGACCATTATGGACCTGTTTCTATTGGAAAACCAAATGATAAAGTAAAAAGGGACTGTAAGGAACTTGGGAAAAGGGTGGCAAAACTTGTAAAGAAAATCAAAGGAGAATAAAAATGGATTACTCAAAGACAGTTTATCTTCCAAAGACAGATTTTCCTATGAAAGCAAATTTAAATCAAAGAGAACCAGAGATATTAAAATTATGGGAGAAAATTGATATTTATAAAAAAATGATTGAAAAAAATAAAGGGAAAACCCCTTATATACTTCATGATGGACCTCCTTATGCAAATGGTCATATACATCTTGGAACTGCATTGAATAAAATATTGAAGGATATAGTTGTTAAATATAAGTCATTGAGTGGTTTTTATACGCCTTTTAAAGTTGGGTGGGATTGTCATGGAATGCCTATAGAACATCAGGTTTTTAAAGAGATAGGGAAAAAGAAAAACGAGGTTGATATAATTGAGTTAAGAGAAAAAGCAAAAAAATATGCTGAAAAATTTAAAGATATACAGAAAGAAGAATTTAAAAGGCTTGGTGTATTTGCTGAATGGGAAAATCCCTATTTAACAATGTCGCCTACCTATGAAAGTGAAATTATTAAAGCATTTGGTAAACTCTATCTTTCTGGATATATATATCAAACATATAAACCAATTTACTGGTGTATAAAATGTGAAACAGCACTTGCTGAAGCAGAGATTGAGTACTATGAGAAAAAATCGCCTTCAATATTTGTAAAGTTTAAAATAATTGATGATAAAGGGAAAAAAATAGGACAAAATTCATATTTTTTAATATGGACAACAACTCCATGGACATTACCTGGAAACACAGGGATTGCCCTTCATCCTGATTTTAAATACATAATTTTGGAAAATGAAGATGAAAAGTTAATAATTGCAGAGAAAAGAAAAAAAGATTTTTTTAAAATAATTGGTAAAGATTTGAAAGTTTTAAAAGAATTTTTTGGAAGAGAACTTGAAGGAATTATATGTCAAAATCCAGTTGTTGATAGAAAATCAAAAGTAATTGTTGCTGATTTTGTTTCTGGGGAAGAAGGAACTGGTTGTGTTCATATTGCTCCTGGGCATGGCCAAGAGGACTATTATGCAGGAATTAAAAATGGACTTGAAATTATATCTCCTGTAAATGAAAAAGGTGAATTTACTGATGAAGTTAGTGAATTTAAAGGGCTAAATGTTTTTAAAGCAGATAAATTGATAATAGAAAAGTTAAAAAAACAAGGAAATCTTTTATCAAGTGGAGAGATTTTGCATTCATATCCACATTGCTGGAGATGTAAAAATCCTGTTATTTATAGAAGCACAAAGCAGTGGTTTTTAAAAATTGACCATAATGATTTAAGAAAAAAAATGCTTGAAGAAATAAATAAAGTTAAATGGGTTCCTGAAGAAGGGATAAAAAGGATTTCTTCTATGGTTTCTCAAAGACCTGACTGGTGTTTATCAAGGCAGAGATTTTGGGGTGTATTTATCCCAGTATTTTACTGTGAAAATTGTGGAAAGGATATACTTACTGAAGAAACACTTGAAAAAATTAGCCAACTTGTAAAAAAATATGGTTCTGATTTCTGGATAGAAAAAGATACAAAAGAAATTTTACCAGATGGTTTTAAATGTCCTTATTGTTCAGGAGAAAGTTTCAGGAAAGAGATGGATATACTTGATGTCTGGTTTGATTCAGGAGTAAGTCATATTGCTGTTTTGAAAGAAGAAAATGGTCTTTTATGGCCAAGTGATTTGTATCTTGAAGGAAGTGACCAACATAGGGGATGGTTTCAGACATCATTGATAATATCCTGTGGAATATTTAATTCTGCTCCTTATAAGACAGTTTTAACTCATGGATTTGTTGTTGATGGTTATGGAAGAAAAATGTCAAAATCACTTGGAAATGTTATAACTCCTGATGAAATTATAAATAAATATGGTGCTGAAATTTTAAGATTGTGGACAATAACAGAAAACTATCAGGAGGATGTAAGAATATCTGATGAGATAATAAAAAATATTGTTAATGGGTACAGAGTTATAAGGAATACAATAAGATTTTTACTTGGGAACATTTATGATTTTAAAAAAGAAGAAAGTTTACCTTATGAAAAACTTTTTGAAGTTGATAAACTTGCACTTGAAAGATTTAAAATATTAAAAAAGAAGGTTAAAGAATATTATGAGAACTTTTCATTCAATAAGGTTTTTGAGGAGATTTATATTTTTTGTAATATATTTCTCTCTTCTTTTTACCTTGATTATCTTAAAGACCGTCTTTATACTTATTCAAAAAATTCAATTGAAAGGAAGGCAGCTCAGACGGTTCTAAGTAAAATCCTTCATCAACTTCTTATTTTAATAGCACCAATTCTTTCTTTCACTGCAGAAGAGGCATACCAATTTATTCCAATTGAGAAAAAGGAGAGTGTTTTTCTTGAGGATTTTCCAGAGATTGAAAAAGAAGATAAAAATTTGATAGAAAGATGGGATAGATTTTTTGAAATAAGGAAAATTATATTAAAAAAAATAGAGGAGAAAAGGGAAGAAAAATTGATAGGAAGTTCACTTGAGGCAAAAGTTATAATAAAATGTGATAGACAAATGGAAGAGTTTTTAAAATCATTTTATAAATTAAATACCCTTTTTATCGTCTCTGAGGTTGAAATTTTAAATTCAGAAAATTTTGAAGTTATTGTAGAAAAAACAAAAAATAAGAAATGTCAGAGATGCTGGGTTTACTTTCCAGATGTTGGAAAAAATGAATTTTATCCAGATATTTGCGAAAAATGTATAAAGGTATTAAAAGAAGATGGATTGATTTAAAATGGAATACATAATTGATGGGTTAAATGTGATTAAGACAAGTTTCATAAAAAAATATGAATCTGTTTCAATTGAAAGTGCAAAAAAATTTTTAATAGATATAATTGAAAGATATAAAAGGAAACATCCAAATGTTGATTTTACAGTTATTTTTGATGGTTATTCAACAGAAATCAGTTTTTATTCAAAAATTATAAAAATTTTTTATTCTCAAGATATAACTGCTGATGAGATGATAAGGAAAATACTTGAAAGGAAGAAAAATAAAAAGGAAATTTTTGTTGTTTCTGATGATAACGAGATAAAAGAATTTACAAAAATTCTTGGAGCAAACCAATTAAAAGTTCCAGAGTTCCTTGAAATTATTTATCCTAAAAAAAATATCAAGATGAAAGAGAAAGATAAAGAAATTGATTATACTATAAAAATTAAAATAGAAAAGGAACTTGAAAAATTTTATGGAGAAAAAACTGAAAAAGATAGCAGAAAAAATTTATAAATTCCTTGAAAAAGAGGATAAAATTAGAGAAAAATCCCTTAAAAATTTAAGAGAAATTTTAAGGCAATCAGCCATTTCAATAAAAAAGATATATCAAGGTCAACTTAAAGAAAGTAAAGAAATTATTGAAAACTGTATAAGAAAACTAAAAAAGGTTAAAGAAGATTTGAAAAAGTATCCAGAAGTTTATTATCAGGGATTTTTACATCAAACAGAAAAGGAACTTATTGAAGCAATTATTACAATTTCAATTATAGAAAAAAAGGATATACCTGAAATTGGTGATTTTGACCCTGTTAGTTATCTTCATGGAATTGCAGAATCACTTGGTGAAATAAGAAGATACATACTTGATAAAATGAGAGAAGGTTCTTTAGAAAATATTTTTGACTACTTAAAGATTATGGACAATATCTATTTTTTCCTTTTAAACTTTCAATTTCCTGATTCAATAACAAGGTCTTTAAGAAAACAGATTGATTATGCAAGAACAATTATTGAAAAAACAAGAGGAGAAATTACAGCATATTATTTATTAAAGAAGAAAGATATATAGGTAAAAAAGGCAGCACCAAATCCATTATTTATATTTACAACAACAACATTTGGGGAGCAACTGTTAAGCATTGTAAGTAAAGGAGCGATTCCATTTAAATTTGCACCATATCCAATAGATGTAGGGACTGCAATAACAGGTTTTCCAACAATCCCTCCAACAATACTTGGTAATGCTCCTTCCATTCCTGCAACAACTATTATACATTTTGAATTATTCAAAATTTCTATTTTATCAAGTAATCTGTGAATTCCTGCAACTCCTACATCATAAATTCTTTCAACTTTTATACCTAAAATTTCAAGACAAATTGCAGATTCTTCAGCAACAGGAATATCTGAAGTTCCAGCAGTAACAACACAAACATATCCTTCTTTTTTCCTCTTTTCTTTCTTAAATGTTAAAATTTTTGCCTCTTTGAAATAAATAATTTCTGGAAAGTCCTTTTTTAATTTCTTTGCAATTTTTTCATCAACTTTTGTAATAATAAAATTTGAGTGAATTTCCTTCATTTTTGATATAATATTCTTTAGATGCTCATATGATTTATACTGACCAAAAATAACTTCTGGAAAACCAAATTTTAATGACCTATAAGTATCAATTTTTGCAAAATTTATATCAATATAAGGAAAATACTTCAATTTTTCTATAAACTGGTCTTCAGTGATTTTCCCTTTTTTAAAATCAGTAAGTAATTTTTTTATCTTTTCTTTATCCATTTAAAATACCATACTTTCAAGTCGTTTTATTCTTTCTTCAATTGGTGGATGGGTTGAAAATAGATTTAAAATTGACTTTCCAGAAAAGGGATTGACTATAAATAAGGAAGAAGTAGAAGGATTTGCATTTACCATTGGATACCTTTTAACTCCATAAGCAAGTTTTCTTAAAGCATTTGCAAGATATAAAGGATTACCTGAAATTTTTGCTCCATCTTCATCAGCAAGATATTCCCTTGAACGTGAAATGGCAAGTTGTATTATTAAAGCAGCAATTGGTGCTAAAATTGCAAAAAGTAATAAAGCAGCAATACCAAATATATTACCTTCCCTTCTTTCATCACTATCCATTGCTCCAAAATATGCCATATACTGAAGCATCCTTGCAAGAAAAGTTATTGCTCCTGCTATTGTTGCTGCAATAGTTGCAACAAGTATATCTCTGTTTTTAATATGACTTAATTCATGTGAAATAACTCCTTTAAGTTCATTTTCATTAAGTAGTTCAAGTATTCCTGTTGTTAAGGCAATAACTGCATTATCCGGGTTTCTTCCTGTTGCAAAAGCATTTGGAGTTTGTGAATTTATAATATAAATTTTTGGTTTTGGTATTCCTGCATTTTGAGAAAGAAAAGCAACAATAGAATGTAAATATGGGTCTTCGTTTTCTTTAATTTCTCTTGCTCTGTACATTGCCAGAACAATTTTATCACTGAAGAAATAAGAAATCCAGTTAAGAAGAAAAGCAAAAATCAAAGCAGTTATCAATCCCCCCCTTCCAAAAAATCCACCTATCCATACCAAAATTACAGTTAAAATACCGAGCAAAAGATATGTTTTTATTCTGTTTCCCATTTGCCCCTCCTTCCTTTAAATTTATATTATACCTTGTTTTTAAATGATTTGTAAATTTAATATTTTGCAATAAAAGCAATTATTTCAAGATTATCTTTTCCTATATTTTTTATTGAGTGCATCTCTCCATTTCCTGTTAAAATTGTATCTCCTTCTTCAACATAAAATTCCTCTTTCCCATCAAACATAACCCCTTTTCCTTTTAAAATTATAAATACCTCATCTTCATCAATATGTTGATGTAGTCCTATTGAACAATTAGGTTGAATAATCATTTTTGCACATAATCTAATATTTGCCTTAAATTCCTCTTTTTTAAAAAAATGTAAAATCTTAATTATCCCTTCACCTCCTCTCATCTTTTCTCTTTCTTCAATTTCCATCTTTTCTTTTTTTCTTATCATATTTCCCCCTTTTAATCAGATAAAGATTTAAAAAGATATAAAGAACGCCATTCATTATAAAATTTTTCAGCAATTTTTTTATCCTTAATGAATAAAAGAATTTCAATATTTTCTTTTGCTTTTTTTGTTGGATTAAAAGAGCCAGTAATTATTCTTTCTTTATCAAAAATGAAAAATTTATCATGCAAAAAACCAGATATATTACTCTTTCTCACATTACAGTTATAACTTAAAAGAAGGTAAAAAACAGAATATGGTTTTATGTTATAAGTTTCAATTATCCCTTTTACTTCTACTCCTTCATTTCTTTTTGATATCAGTTTTTCTGCTATTTCTCTATTTGTAAATGTATATGAAGCAAAATTTATGGATGAATTTGCCCTTTCAATTTCATTTTTTATAAATAACTCACAATCATTTTCAGGAGAAAAAAATATTTTAATATTTTCAGAATTAAATTTTTCTGCATATATGTAATTATTCCAAAATGAATCAAATTTTCTCATCAAATATTTTGCAATTTCTCTATCATTTATTATAACAAAATTGTTATGATTTTTGAAAAAGTGTTCCACTGTAAGATTTGCTGAAGTTATTATTGCTATTTGGCCATCTATTATTATAAATTTTGCATGAAAAAGACCATTTTTCTCAAATATTTTAACTTTTCCATTTTTAAAACCACCATATTCACAAACAATTTTTATATCAATTTTTTTGTTCTCTAAAAAGGAAAGAAAATCAGGATTAACTGAAAAACTTGAAATATAAATTGATTTTTCTGCATTTTTTAAAAGGTTAATGAATTTGGAATATGTTTTTTTATTTGGTGTAAAATAAATATCTATCTGACAAAAAAGACACTTAATCAAAAAAATAAATAAAATAAACTTCCTCATTACCAATTCCCTTAATTTTTATAAATATACTTTAAATTTTTTGAAATATCAATTGTAAGGTCCGTCCTGCGAAATTTTGACAGATATTGTATTTTTAAATAAAATTAAATTGAGATGGAGAGATTAAAAGAAATTATTAAAATTCTTGAAAAACTATATCCTGAAGCAAAAACAGCATTAAAATTTGAAAACCCATTTCAACTTCTAATTGCAACCATCCTTTCAGCACAGACACAGGATGAAAGAGTAAATAAAGTAACAGAAACCCTTTTTAAAAAATTTAAAACACCTTTTGAATTTGCAAAAAGTAATTTAAATGAAATTATGAAAGAGATAAAATCAGTAAATTTTTACAGGAATAAGGCAAAGAATATAAAAAGATTATGTGAAATACTAATTGAAAAATATGATGGGAAAGTTCCTGATAAAATGGAAGAATTGATAAAATTACCGGGAGTTGCAAGAAAAACCGCAAATGTTGTCTTATCACAGGCATTTGGGAAAGCAGAAGGAATTGTTGTTGATACTCATGTAAAAAGAGTTGCTTTCCGACTTGGACTTACAAAAACCAATGACCCTGAAAAAATTGAAAAAGACCTTATGAAAATATTACCTCAAAAAAACTGGATTGATTTCCCTTTCAGATTAATCCTTTTTGGAAGAAGTATATGTAAGGCAAAAAACCCGGATTGTAAAAATTGTCCATTAAATAAACTATGTCAAGTTAAAGGGAAAATTAAATGAAAATTTTTAAAAAAATTGAAATTGGATTTTTTATATTTTTAATTTCTGGTTGTGCAGTGAATATTGCAGTAAAACCTGAAAAGGAGAAATATACATATCACATAGTTAAAAAAGGAGAGAATTTATTTAGAATTTCAAAGTATTATTACGAAGGAGAAAATGTTGAAAAAATTAAAGAAGGAGTTGAAAGAATTAAAAAGGCAAATAACTTGGTAGATGAAATAATATCGGTTGGACAGAAATTATTAATTCCTGGAACAGATAAAAAACAGCCATCTTATCCACTTTTACCACCCTCTGAAATTCAAGTTCAACCACCTTTTAAATCAAAAACTGAAATTGAAACAGAAGTAAAAATTGTTAAAGAGAGTGTTTTTATATGGCCATGTGATGGAAAAATAATATGTAAATTTGGCGAACTTGGTAATAAGGGTATTGACTTAATGGTTACTTCTGGGAGTGAAATTTTAGCATCAAGTGATGGTGAAGTTGTTTTTACTGGTAATACAAAAAAATATGATGAAGCAATTATAATAAAACATTCTCAAGAAATATACACAGTTTATGCTCACGATATTGAAATAAAAGTTAAAAATGGAAATAAAGTAAAAAAAGGGGAAGTTATAGGAAAAGTAAAATCAGGGACACAGAAAAAAAGATATATTCATTTTGAAATAATTATAGATGGAATTAATGTTGATCCATTGAAATATTTACCAGAGATAGAAAATGGAAAAACAACTTATTGAGAAAAGGGAAAAAGAGATATTTGAAAAATATGCTGTTTTCAGTTTTGAAACATTTGGAAGGAAATATAAAGAAGAAGAGCACCATTTTAGAACGCCTTTTCAGAGAGATAGAGATAGGATAATTCATTCAACAGCTTTTAGACGTCTTGAATATAAAACACAGGTATTTATTTATCATGAAGGCGATTATTATAGAAATAGGCTTACACATACACTTGAAGTTCAACAGATTGCAAGGACAATTGCAAGACAATTACAGGTTAATGAAGATTTGGTTGAAGCGATTGCTCTTGCCCATGACCTTGGCCATACTCCTTTTGGACATAGAGGAGAACTTGTTTTGAACGAAATTATGGTATCACTTGGTTTTAGAGGATTTGAGCATAATAGACAGGGATTGAGAATAGTTGATTTCCTTGAAAATAGATATCCTGATTTTCCAGGATTAAATTTAACCTATGAGGTTAGGGAAGGGATAATAAGACATGCAACAAGTTATGATATACCATTGATAGAAGAAGAATATACTGAATTTATAAAATATACTTCTCCATCCCTTGAAGCACAGATTGTAAATGTTGCTGATGAAATAGCATATACCTGTCATGACCTTGATGATGGAATAAAATCAGAGATAATTGATTTTAAGGAACTTGATGATGTATTATTGTGGAGTGAAATAGGGGATATATGTGAAATAGAAAGAAAACCTGAAAGATATAAAAGACATATAATGATAAGGAATTTAATAAACTATCTTGTAAATGATGTAATTGAAGAAACAAAAAAGAATATATCAAGGATAAACCCAAAGTCAGTGGAGGATGTAAGAAGTTCTGGATTGATTGTTAAAAATTCTGAAAGTGTAATGAGAAAGCATGCAGAGTTAAGAAAATTTCTTGAAGAAAAGATGTATATGCATCCAAAAGTAATAAGAATGACAGAAAAAGGTGGTAGAATAATAAAAAAACTTTTTGATGCATATTATAAAGAACCAAGACAGCTACCACTACATATACAGAAAAGAATTGAAAAAGAGGGGAAAGAAATTGTTATATGCGATTATATTGCTGGAATGACAGATAGGTTTGCAATAAGTGAATACCAGAAACTTTTTTCACCTTCAATATTCTAAAATGGAAGATAAAATTTACTGGATTGCTTTAAATTTAATTGGGTTATCAACTTTGACAGTAAAAAAAATTATTGAAAAATTAAAAGATATAAAAGAAATATTCAATTTAAAAATTGATGAAATAGTTGAACTTGGTATATCAAAAAATACTGCAGAGAAAATAGTTAGATGGGAAAATTTGCCTTTAAAAGAAGAAATTGATTATATCAAAAATGAAGGTATTGGTGTTTTAACCTTAGATGACCCATCTTATCCTACCCTTCTTAAAGAAATTTATGACCCCCCTTTTCTTCTTTATTTTAAAGGCAATTTAAATTTTAATCTTCTATCAATAAGTATAGTTGGAACAAGAACTCCATCATCTTATGGTTTAAAAATGGCTGAAAAATTTGCCTCTGAACTTGCATCCTTAGGAATTACAATTGTGAGTGGGCTTGCAAGAGGAATTGATACTGCATCTCATATAGGTGCTTTAAGAGTTGGCGGAAGGACAGTAGGAGTTCTTGGTTCTGGTTTTAAAAATTTTTATCCTCCTGAAAATAGAAAACTTGAAAAAGATATTATAAAAGATGGTGCTATAATAACTGAATTTCCGTCAAATACACTACCTGAAAAATATAATTTCCCAAAAAGAAATAGAATTATATCTGGATTGTCAAAAGCAGTTATTGTTATAGAAGCAGGTCCCAAAAGTGGTGCTTTAATTACAGCCAATTTTGCACTGGAACAGGGAAGGGATGTTTTTGCTTTGCCTGGAAGGGTTGATACATTATATTCAAAAGGAACAAATAAACTTTTGAAGGAAGGAGCAATTCTTGTTGAAAATATAGAGGATATACTTGAAGCATTGAATATCAGGTTGGAAATAAAAGAGACGAAAATTATTAAACCTGAAAAAGAAGAAGAAAATAAAATCCTTGAGATTCTTGAAAAGCCATTGCAATTAGAAGAAATTATTATAAAAACAGGCATGCCCTTTAATCTTTTGTATGGGTTTCTTACAGAACTTTTGATTAAAGGAATTATTGAAGAATTACCAGGTAAAATATATAGAAAAAGGGAGAGAAAATGAGATGGAGTAAATATTTTATTCCTACAAAAAAAGAAGTGCCGAAGGAAGCAGAAACTATAAGTCATAAATTGATGGTAAGGGCAGGACTTATTGATAAAGTTGCTTCTGGAGTTTATACTTTTTTACCTCTGGGATTAAGAGTTTTAAGGAAAGTTGAAAATATAGTGAGGGAAGGTATGAATGAATCTGGAGCAATTGAATTACTTATGCCATCTTTACAGCCAGCAAATTTATGGAAGGAAACAGGAAGATATGAAAAGATGGGGAAGGATATGATTACATTTGTTGACAGACATAATAGAGAAATGATTTTTGGTCCTACACATGAAGAACTTATTACTGATATTGTTAGAAGACATATAAAATCTTGGAAACAACTACCTATTATCCTTTATCAGATTCAGACAAAATTTAGAGATGAAATAAGACCGAGATTTGGAATTGTAAGGGCAAGGGAATTTTTAATGAAAGATGCTTACAGTTTTGATAAGGATGAAAAAGGACTTGATAGTTCATATAATCTTATGAAGGAGACATATTGTAAGATTTTTGAAAGGTGTGGAATTAAATATACAATAAGAGAAGCAGAAAGTGGAGTTATCGGTGGTAAATTTTCAGAGGAATTTGTAGCAGAAGGTGAATGTAGTGAACTTGAAATTGGGCATATATTTAAACTTGGCACAGAATATTCAAGTTCCATGAAGGCAAATTTTGTTGATATAAATGGAAAGGCAAAACCAATTTATATGGGTTGTTATGGAATAGGAGTTAGTAGAATTGTTGCTGCAATAATTGAAGGAAATTACGATGAAAATGGAATTATATGGCCTTTATCAGTTGCACCATTTGTCATTGATATCATACCAACAAATATTTCAGACAATGAAATTTTAACTGTTTCTGAAAAAATTTATAATGAATTAAATAAAAATAAAATAGATGTTATTTTTGATGATAGAGATGAAACTGCAGGTATAAAATTTAAAGATGCTGATTTATGTGGATTTCCATTTCAGATTATAGTTGGTAAAAAAGTTAAAGATGGTAAGGTTGATTTAAAAATAAGGAAAGGAAATAAAACTGAAGAAATAAATTTTGTAAATATCTTTGATTACTTAAAAGAGAAACTTAAGGTAAAAATTTAAATTTTCTGGAAAGAGCGGTTGATTTTAAAAGTTCTTTTAATTCAAGAACTGACATATTTTCAATTTCTTCTCTTTTCAAATTTTTTAATATATCTGATATTTTAAGTTGGTCTTTTTCTGTCTCTTTTAAATTTTTATTAAATGGACATACTTCCTGACATATCTCACATCCAAACATTTTATTCCCTTTTTTAATAAGTTGTATTTCATCATTATTATTTTCTTTTTTTTCAATTGTCAAATATGATATACAATTTCTTACATCAATAATTCCTTCTTTAATTGCTCCTGTTGGACACGCCTCAATACATTTTCTGCATTTGCCACACATATTTTCAATTTCTTTATCAGGTTCAATTTCTTTATTAATTATTATTTCACACAGAAATATAAATGAACCAAAAAAAGGATTAATTATAAGAGAATTTTTACCTATAAAACCAATACCTGATTTTTTTGCCCAATATTTTTCAAAAATAGGTCCAGAATCAACAAAAAATCTATATTCTAAATCCTTTATCTCATTTTTCAATTTTTCAACGAGTTTTTTAAGCATATCTTTTATCACAATATGGTAATCAATCCTTGTTAAATATCTTGGAAATATACAATCGCAAGGAATTTCTGAATAATAATTTACACCAAGAGATATTATTGTTTTACCAGAAAGAAGTAAATTTTGGGGATTAAATCTTTTTTCAAGATTTCTTTCAAGATATTTTAATTGACCATTATATCCATTTTTTAACCATTCAAGATAAAAATCATAAAATTTTTTATCAACAATTTCACAATTTGAAAAACCTATTAAATCAAAACCAACTTCCTTTGCCAGAATTTTTATTTTTTCCTTCATAATTTTTAAAATTTCTCCTTATTCATAATTAAATAAATTACAGGGACAAGTAAAAGAGTTATAATCCAGGAAAAAAGAAATCCGCCTATTGCAGGGACTCCAAATGATTGCCATATTTCTCCACCTGTTCCCCTTCCAAGAGCCATTGGTATCATTCCAAAAATTGTTGTCAATGAAGTCATCATAATAGGCCTTAACCTATTTCTTGCTCCTTTTACTATAGCATCAAAAATTTCATAACCTCTTTTCCTCAAAATATTTATATAATCAACAAGAACAATAGCATTATTAACAACAACTCCCATAAGCATTATTATAGCCATAAATGAAGAAATAGAAAAATTTACACCTGTTATAAGTAAAAATAAAATACTACCTATGAATGTAAAAGGAATTGAGAAGAAAATTATGAAAGGCGTCTTAAATGATTCAAACTGACCAACCATAACCATATAAACAAGAATAACACCAAGGATAAGCAATAATCTTAAATCAGCAAAGCTTTCCCTCTGCTGTTTTACCATCCCTCCATAATCAACTTTAATATCAGAAGGAATATTTAATTTTTTCACTTCTTTTTCAATATCCTTGAGTACCTCGCTCATTGCTCTTTTAAATGTATCACATCTTACCTTAACAATTCTCTCTCTATTTTTTCTATCTATCTGAACAGGACCTGGTTCAAATTCAATTTCAGCAACATCCTTTAATTTAATAATTTTTCCAGTTTGTGTAAACAAAGGTAATTCTTCTATGTTTTCAATTTCATACCTTTCTGGCTCCTTTAGTTGAACAAAAACATCAAAGTCCTCTGTTGCTTCCCTGTATTTTGTTGCAGTGGTTCCATAAATATAACTTCTTACAATGTATGAAATAGAAGAAGTTGAAATTCCAAGATTTTTTGCCTTTTCCTTATTTATTTTAAAATGTATTTCAATTCTATCTTTTTTATAAGATGTATCAACATTAACAGCCCCTGGTATTTTTTCAACTTTATCTTTTAAAATTTCAGAATATTTTATAAGTTTATCTAAATCAGACCCTTTAAGTTCAATTTCAATCTGTTTTGCTCCACCCATAAGAAGTGATTGTATTGGACTTGCAGTTGAAACAGAAAATTTCTCTATTCCCGGAATTTCTTTAATCCTTTTTCTTATATTTTCTGCTATTTCTTTATCAGTCCTTTTCCTCTCCTCACGCCAGACAAGTCTTGCAGAAATATTTCCTACATATGAACCTTCTTCTCTTCCCATTGCTGAATATATACCTTTTTCAGATTCTCCACAATTTCCATACCATAACTTTCTTTCAGGTATTTGTTCCTCATATATTTTTCCAATTTCTTTTACAATTCTATCCGTTTCTTCAAGTCGTGTAGATGGATTCATAAAAATTGTTGTTTCTATTCTCGCATTATCTGCTTCCGGGAAAAATTCAACTCCTATAAATCTGAAAAGTAAAAGAGAAACAAAAAATAGAACGGAAATTGCTGAAAGAAATAAATTTTTATTTTTAAGACACCATATAAGTGAATTTGTATAACCATCATCTATTTTCTTTAAAAAAATTTCACCTATTTTATAAAATTTTGTCTCTTTTGGATAACCTTTTATAATTTTTGAAGAAAGCATTGGAACAAGTGTTAAAGCAACAATAAGAGACATAAATATTGTTACACAAACAATATAACCAAGTTGTTTAAAAATTATGCCTATAAAACCTTTTGTAAAAATTAATGGGACAAAAACGACAATTGTTGTAATAGTAGAAGCAATAACTGCTGTTCCTACTTCACTTGCTCCAAAAATAGTTGCTTTTTCTATTTCCTCTCCTTCCTCATAATGCCTGACAATATTTTCAAGAATGACAATAGAATTATCAACAACCATACCTATGGCAATCGCAAGTGACATAAGGGATATAAGATTTATTGTATATCCAGCAATATAAAGGAATAAAAATGCACATATTAAAGAAAATGGAATAGAAATTGAAACAATAAAACTTAAATTAAGCCGTCTTAAAAGGAAAACAGTTACAAGAATAACAAGAATTCCACCCATTATTACAGTATTTACAAGGTTTTTTATTGATTTCATTATCATTTCAGATGTATCTAAGATAGTATCTATTTTTATTTCAGAAGGAAGGATTTTTTTTATTTCTTCAATTTTATTTTTTACATTGTTTGAAACAATAACTGTATTTTTTCCTGATTGTTTCTGAACAATTAAAATAACTGTCTCTTCTCCATTTGTATATGCCTTTGATTTTTCCTCTTGGTAATAATCTTCTACTTCTGCAATATCCTTTAAATATACCGGTTTTCCTTCAATTGTTGTAATTAAAATATCCTTTATTTCTTCTGGATTTCTGTATCTTCCTTTGACTCTTAAGAAATAATTCCTTTTGCTCTTTTTTATTTCTCCGAGTGGAAAATCAACATTCTCTTCAGAAAGGCGCTGAACTATCAAATTTGGTGGAATTCTGTATCCATTTATTTTTTCCCAGTCAAGATAAATATTAATCTGTCTTTTAATTCCACCAAAAATCATAACTGTTCCAACACCTTCTGCTCTTCTTATCTCGTCTGCTATTTTTTTATCAGCAATATAATAAAGGTCCTTCCATAATGTTTTTGATGAAACAGATAAAACTAAAACAGGTGTCATTGAAGTTGAAAATTTGAAAATCATTGGTTCTTCAGCATCAGGGGCATGTTGATATATATCTTTCTTTGCAAAATCAATCTTATCTCTTACATCATTTACAGCTGTCTCAAGATTTTTTCCCCATTTAAATTTACATGTGACAATCCCAAAATTATCCTTTGAAACAGAATTCAATTCGTCAAGGTCTTCAACTGTTGTAAGATAATCCTCAAGGTATTTAACAACATCATTTTCAACATCTGAAGCACTTGCTCCGGGATATGGAACAATAACACTTACTGCTGGAATTTCAATATCAGGCATAAGGTCAACAGGTAATTTTGGTATTGTGACAAAAGAAATTATTAATATTGCAAGAAAAATCATTAAAGTTGTATATGGTCTTTTTACAGAAAATTCTGGTAAATTCATTTTGTCTTCCCTTTTATTTTTACCTTTTTCCCTGTATCAAGAATTCCTTGAGAAGTAATCGCAACAATATCATCTTTGTTTAATCCCTCTTTTACCTCTATAAAATCTTCTTTAATCCTACCAACTTTTATATTTACTTTTTCAGCAGTATTATTTTTAATCCTGAAGCAATAATAATTCCCACTTGCAGGTAATTTCATAACAGCATCAAGAGGGACAGCAAGAACTTTTTTCTCTCCAGTTATTATTATTCCCTTGCAATACATACCTGGTTTTATAAGAAATCCTTTATTTTCAACAATTACTTCAACATCAACTGTTCTTGTTTTTTCATCAGCAACAGGATATATTTTTGAAACATTTCCATAGAATTTTTTTTCAGGATATGCATCAAGTTTAATTAAGACAGTTTGCCCTTTTTTTACTTTACCAATATCCTCTGAAGGAACAGGCAATTTTACCTTTACTTTACTTATATCTACAATTGAAACAATTGGAGTAGACCTCATCATTGAACTTTCTGTAATCAATTCCCCTTCATCAATATATTTTTCTGCAATAAATCCACTTATAGGAGAATAAATAAATGTTTCATTAATTCTTATTTTTGCAAGTTCAAACTGTTTTTTTAATGATTCAAGTTGATGGGAAACAACATCATAACTTGTTTTTATATCATCAAGTTTTTTCTCAGAAACTACTCCTTCTTTATATAATTTTTTAAATCTTTCATAATCTTTTTTAATATTTTCAAGATTTGATTCCATTGCTTTTATCTGATTTTCAATATTTTCATAATCAATTTTTCTCTTTTTATAATCAATCTGTGCAATAAAATCTCCCTTTTCAACATAATCACCCTCTTTTACATTTATTTTTTCAACCTTTCCTGTAACTTCAGAATAAACTACTACTTTTTGATATGGTTCAATCTCTCCTATGCACTCAATTTCATCCTTTAAAATAACCTCACTTACTTTTGCAACTTCAACAGGTATCTCTGTCTCTGTTTTTACTCCTATCTTTTTTTCTTTTTTCTTTCTATTAAATTGATTAAAGACAGCCAAAATTATAAGTATTATTATTAAAATCCATATAATTTTTTTCATTTTTCCTCCTGCTTTAATATTCCACTTGCTTTTTCAAGTTGGCTATATCCAATTTTATATTCATATAAGAAATTAAAATAATTATTTTTTGCTTCTGTAAGGGAAGTTATTGCATCAATTACATCTGTTGTTGTTGCAAGCCCTTCATTATAAAGTAAACTTGAAACTCTTAAATTTTCTTCTGCAAATTCTATCTGTTTTTTTGTTTCTTTTATTTTTTCTTCCATTGATATTAAATTTAAATAGGAATTTTTGACCTCAAGTTCTATTGAATTTTTCAATAAATCAAAGTTTTTTTCAATCTGTTTTTTCTCAATTTCTGCCTTTTTAACTTTATCCTTTGTCTGTCCCCAGTTCCATATATCATAAGAAATTAAAATTCCGGTATTCCAGTTAGTACCCCAATTTTCTCTTGATGTCTGAGTCCCTTTTTCAATATTGTAATTAAAAAAGAAATATACCTGCGGATATAGATTGCTTTTTTCAATTCCTATATTTTTTTCATAAATAGAAATAAGTTTTTCAAAACTTTTTATTTCTTTTCTTTCTTTTAACGCAGTTTCCTTCCACCATTCATATTCCCTTTTTTCCTCTTTTTCTTCAAATATATCTTCAATTTCAAATTCTTCATCAATTCCTCTATTTAAAATAAAATTAAGATTTGCTTTTGCATTTTTTAAATAATTTTCACTTTCAATTATTTTTGTATCTGCATTCTTAATTGCAAGTTCTGTCTTTAAAATATCAAGTTTTGTTACAAGCCCTTGTTGGAACATTTTTTTTGCATCTATTAAATGTCTTTCAAGATTTTCTTTATATTTTAATGATGTCTCAAGAAATCTTTTTGCTTTTAAAATATTGAAATATGCTTTTTTAACATCAAGAATTAAATTTGAAACTTCATTTTCATAATCTATTTCTGCTTTTTCATATAATTGCTTACTTATCTGGTATGTTTTTTCTATTTTCCAACCTGTAAAAACTGGATGGGTTATGCTGAATTTAAGTGTGTAATTATTATCTTCAACAATTTTAAAGGGTGGTAAAATTCCAAAACTTATTCCTTTATTGTTACCGAGATATGTATATTGAAAAGATGAAGAAAAATCAGGATATAGATATTTTCTTGATATTTCTTTCTGATAATATTTTTTTTCAATTTCATCTTTTGCAACTTTCAATTTTAAATTATTTTCAATTGCAATTTTTATACAATCTTTAAGTGTAAGTATTTCTTCAGAGAAAGATATGCCAAAAAAAACAAAAAAGAATATTAAAATTTTTTTCATTTTTTTATACCGTTTACAAAAATCTCAAAAATTACATCCCTCTTTTCAACAAGAGAGTATTTCCTTTCATTTATAATCCATTTATGGATGTTTCCATGCAAAATACCAATTAAAGAAAAAAGAATATCGTCTAAATCAAGTTTTTTTATTTTTCCTTTCTCCATCTCTTTTTTAAATCCATCCTTCATAAAATTTTCCCATTTTTTAAAAAAATTCTTCCAAAAATCTTCAAAACTTTTTCTTTTTAAAAATGGTTTTTCCTGAAGCAAAATTTTAAAAAGGTAGTAATTCTTTTCATGATGGGCAAGATAAATTTCAATTCCCTTTTTCAATCTTTCAAAAAAGTCATCTATTTTTTCAAGTTCTTTTTTTATATTCTCAATAAGTTTTTCAAGTCCATTTTCTATTATTGAAAGAAATAAATCTTCTTTGTTTTTAAAATAGAGGTAAAAAGTCCCTTTCCCAATACCTGATTTTTTTGCAATTTCATCAATGGTTGTTTTTGTGTATCCTTTTTCGCTTATAATTTTTTCTGCTATCTTTAAAATCAATTCCTTTTTATTTTCCATTTTGACTGACCAGTCAGTTTTATATTTTTTATTATATTCTAATTTTAAAATTCTGCAAATTTTTATAAAACTCTTCACAAAAATTATTAAAGATGTTAAAATTTATTATAGCAAGGAGGGAAGATGATAACAGAAATAGGAATTGTTGCTGGAGAGATATGGCAGTATCTTGAGAAATATAATGAGACAACATTAACAAAATTGATAGAAGCAACAGGAAGAGATAGAGATATACTTATTATGGGGCTTGGCTGGCTTGCAAGGGAAGGGCATATAATATTAACAAGAAAGGATAACGATTATAAAATAGTTTTAAGGAAAAAAGAATAAATGGGGGATCGTCTAACTGGTAGGACACGGGACTCTGGATCCCGGCGTATAGGTTCGAGTCCTATTCCCCCAGCAAATTTTTAAAAAAGAAGGGAGGCAAAAATGAAAGTTAGGATTGATGAAGAAATTTGCGCTGGATGTGGATTATGTGTTGATACCTGTCCTGATGTTTTTGAAATGGGAGAAAGTGTTGCAAAAGTTAAAGTTTCAAATGTTTCTAGCCAATTGGAAGAATGTGTAAAAGAGGCGGCAGGAAATTGTCCTGTTGAGGCAATAATAATTGAGTGAGAAATTTGGATGAGCAAAAGTGAAATTTAAAATCTTTATTTTTCTACTTTTAATGATAAATATGAATTTTTTTTTAATTTCTAAACATGAGGAAAAAGCAAGAAAATACTTTAAATTATCCCTTGAAGAATATAAAAAGGCAATCAAAGAAAATCCAAATAATAGCAAACTTATTGAAGAATTCAGAAAGTTATTAGAATGCACAATAGGTAAAACAGAGAGTAAAATAGAAATTGCCTTGATTTTTAAAGAGATTGGTTTACAAACAAAGGTTTCAGAATTACTCCTTGAAATTTCTCTTACAGATAGAGAAAAGGGGCTTTCTTATATTGAAAAAAGAATAGAAAAAAGTGATGATATAAATGAGAAGATAACCCTTTATTCACTTGCCACTGAACTATCTCCACAAAATCCAATTTACTGGTACAATCTTGGAAAATTACTTATGGGAATTAACAGAGAAAAAGAAGGGATTTCTGCACTTGAAAAAGCATATTCATACAATTTAAAAGATATTTCACTTTTTTATTACCTTTCTCTTTATGAATTTAATAAAGGAGATTTCAATAAAGCAAAGTTATATATACAGGAAGGACTTAAGATTTCTGATGATGTTTCTCTCCACAGAATACTTTTAAAAATCTATTTGCGCGAAGGGAATAAAGAGATGGCAAAAATTGAAAAAGAAAAAATTGCCAATCTAATTGCTTTAAAGGAAGAAAAGAAACCAGAGATAAAAAAGGAGAAAAAGCCAAAGATAAGTGTAAAAAAGGAAAAAATAGAGGGTTTGAATCCTTATGAGTTTATTGGTGTTTCAAAAAATGAGCAAAAACTTTATATTGTTTCTTTTGATGGGTTTGGTTTTAATGTCATAAAAGAATATAGATGCTCAACAGGACAAGAAAAAGGAGATAAGGAGAAAGCAGGAGATAAAAGAACACCAGAAGGAGCATACCTTTTAATTTCAAAAATTGAGCCACCAAATCTACCATCAAAATATGGAATTGCTGCATTCCCTTTAAATTACCCAAACCCAATAGACAAAAGGCTGAAAAAAGATGGAAATGGTATATGGTTTCATGCTACACCAATAGAAAGCCCTCCTTATAATTCGGAAGGATGTATTGTTGTAAATGATACTGATATGAAGGAAATTATCAAATATATTAAGGTAGGGAAAACATTTATCTGTATATTTAAAGATAATGAATTTCTAAAATTCCCATACCTTAAAGAAATAAATGAAATTGTTAAAAACTGGAAAAAAGCATGGGAAAGCAGGGATATTTCAAGATATATAGATTTTTATGATGAAAAGTTCATGACAGATGGTAAAGATAAAAATGGATGGAAAGTTTATAAGGAGAGAGTAAATAAAGGGAAAAAATATATAAATGTTGGAATTTCTGAACTACAGATTTTACCATATGGAGAGACAAAACTCGGATACCTTGCGATTGCTTTTTTCAATCAAAATTATAAATCTGACAATTTCTCATCAAAAATAAGAAAAATATTATATCTTGTTAAGAGAAATAATAACTGGAAAATAATCTGTGAATATACATTATAAAATGGAAATATATCCTAAATTTAAAGAATTTAAAGAAATGAGTAAAAATTTAAATGTGGTTCCTTTTTACACTTGGTTTCTTGCTGATTTTGAAACACCTGTAACTTCATTTTTAAAAATTGCAAAAGGTAGTTATAATTTTCTCTTTGAAAGTGCAGAACAGGAAGAAAAAACAGGTAGATACTCATTTATTGGCTCATATCCAGAAATTATAATAAAAGCAAAAAATGATAATGTTGAGATAATAAATTATTCATTGGGAGTTAAAGAAAAGATAAAGGAGAAATTGCCACTTAAAGTTATAGAGAAATTTTTAAATGAATATAAATCAGGAAAAATAAAAGGGCTTCCATCATTTACAGGTGGCTTTGTTGGATTTGTTTCCTATGATTATATAAGACAGATTGAGAAATTGCCGGATTTAACTGAGGATGACCTTAAAATACCTGATTTTGTTTTTTTCTTTCCGAAAAAATTTATTATTTTTGACCATTTCAAAAGAAAGATTTATTTAATTTTAAATTTATTTATTGAAAATGGGAAGGATTTAAAAAAAATTTATGAAGAAGGAGAAAAAAGTATTTTAAATTTTATCAGTGAATTTCAAAAACCTCTTAAAGTTTTTAAATTTAATCATTTGGATAAAGGAGATGAATTTAAAAGTAATTTTTCAAGAAATGAATTTTTAAAATCTGTTTTAAGAGTTAAAAAATATATAAAAGAAGGAGATATAATACAGGCAGTAATTTCACAGAGATGGGATAAAGAAATTGATATAGAACCATTTAAAATATACAGAGCATTAAGGAGTTTAAATCCATCTCCTTATATGTTTTTCCTTGAGATAGGAGAAATAAAACTGATTGGTTCTTCGCCTGAAATACTTGTTAAACTTGAAAATGGAATTGCAACTTTAAGACCAATTGCAGGAACAAGAAGAAGGGGAAAAGATGAAAAAGAGGAGAAGAAACTTGAAAAAGATTTATTAAATGATGAAAAAGAAAAGGCAGAACACATCATGCTTGTTGACCTTGGAAGAAATGACCTTGGAAGAGTTTGCTATCCAGGAACTGTAAAGGTAACTTCTTTAATGGAAATAGAAAAATACTCTCATGTGATGCATATTGTTTCAAATGTTATTGGAAGATTAAAAAAAAGTATGACTCCGGTTGATTTATTCCATTCAACATTTCCTGCAGGCACTGTAACAGGAGCACCTAAAATAAGGGCGATGGAGATTATAGAAGAAATTGAGAAAACAAAAAGAGGACCATATGCTGGAGCAGTTGGTTATTTTTCTTTACAAAAAAGTATGGATTTCTGTATAACTATAAGGACATTTATAATAAAGGGTAATAAATTGTATGTTCAGGCAGGAGCAGGTATTGTTGCTGATTCTAAACCTGAAAAAGAATATGAGGAAACAAAAAATAAAGCAAAAGGACTTATTGAAAGTTATAAACTTGCAAAAAGGATATAGATATGATTGTAAATATTAACTCAACACATATAAAGCACTGGGGTTTGAAACAATCCCACCTTCTTGGTATAGCAATCTTCTGTGTAGGTGGGATGGTTTCGGTAGG